>CAJYQC010000064.1 GCA_913776885.1 uncultured Variovorax sp. | reverse complement strand
GCTGTCTCGCTCGCACCGGCAGGTGGCCGACTACGAGCTGGAGCACCCGCTGCAGGTCGCCACGCTGCCCATCGATGAGCTGGCAGCGGTGGTGGGCGTGTCGGTGGCCACGGCCAACCGCTTTGCGCGGGCGCTGGATTTCGATGGCTACGCCACCTTCCGCGCCGAGCTGGTGCGCGGCTTCGAGCCGCTGGTGGCGCCGGTGGAGCGGCTGCGCGGCAACCTGGAGCGGCCGACCACGGTGGCCGAGGTGTTCGCCACTGCGCTCGACGAGAGCCGTCGCAACATCGATGCGACGCGCCAGACGCTGGACTACGCCGCCTGCGAAGCCGCGGTGGAGCGCATCGGCAAGGCGCGCTCGGTGTACATCGGCGGCTTCGGCGCGAGCGCGTGGCTCGCGGGGCTGCTGCAGCACGGGCTGGACGGCAGCTGCAGCGACGTGCGCATGCTCTCCAGCGTGAGCGGCGTCACGCATGCGGCGCGCACGCTGATGCATGCGGGGCCGCAGGACGTGTTCATCGGCCTGACCTTTCCCCGCTACCTGACCGACACCATCTCGCTCGCGCAGATCGCACGCGGCCAGGGCTGCGCCGTGATCGCACTCACCGATCGCCCCAGCTCGCCGCTGGCGCCGCTGGCCGACGTGGCGCTCTTCTGCCAGACCGAGACCAGCTACCGCCCGAACTGCGAGACCAGCGTGCTCGCGCTGATCGAGGCGCTGACCAGCGCGGTGGCGCTGCGCGCGCCCGACCCGGTGCAATCGGCCGGCCGCATCCTGCACGCGGTGCGACCGTGGCTGCATGGCGCCAACGGGCTGCCACGCATCAACGGCCTCGACACGGGCGCCACCGGGCAGGACAAGACAACGACAGATGCCTCCGCCGCGACCGGCGCCGGCAAGAGAAAGAAGAAAGCTTCCCGATGACCCAGACCCACGTGCCCGTGATCGCCATCCATGGCGGCGCCGGCACCATCAGCGCCGCAACGACGAGCGCGGAACAGGCGCAGGCCTATCACGATGCATTGAAGAGCATCGTGGCCGCTGCGCAGTCGATGCTGCTCAAGGGCGCATCCGCGCTGGACGCCACCTGCCTCGCGGTGGAGATGCTCGAGGAGTGCCCGCTCTTCAACGCCGGCCACGGTGCAGTGTTCACGCACGACGAGACGCATGAGCTCGATGCCGCCGTGATGGATGGCGCCACGCTCGCCGCCGGCGCCATCGCGGGCGTGTGCCACATCCGCCGCCCGGTGCGCGCCGCACGCGCCGTGCTCGAAGACGGCGCCCACGTGCTGCTGGCCGGCGCGGGTGCCGAGGCCTTCGCTCGCGAACGCGGACTGGAGATGGTCGAGCCCTCGTTCTTCTCCACCGAAGCACGTCTCCAGCAGCTCTATCGCGTGCGCGGCACGGGCCGCGTGGTGACGGACCATGAAGGCGCCTCGATGACCGCGGCCTCGCCGCTCGACGAGGACAAGAAGTTCGGCACCGTCGGCGCGGTCGCGCTCGACATGCACGGCCACCTGGCCGCGGCCACCTCCACCGGCGGCATGACCAACAAACGCGTCGGCCGCATCGGCGATTCGCCGCTCATCGGCGCCGGCACCTATGCCGACGACCGCACGGCCGCCGTGTCGTGTACCGGCAGCGGCGAAATGTTCATCCGCGTCGCCGCCGCCTACGACGTCTGCGCGCGCATGGCCTACGGCGGCGCGACGCTCGAAGCCGCCACGCATGCCGTGGTGCAGCAGTCGCTGCCGGCCATCGGCGGCTCCGGCGGGCTGATCGCCGTGGACCGCCACGGCAACCTGAGCCTGGCCTTCAACAGCGAAGGCATGTACCGCGGCCACTCGCGCGGCAATGAAGTGCCGAAGACTGCCATCTTCGCCTGACGCAGCAGCCCCTTTTTCTCGCATTCCCATGTCCACCCCTGCCCTCGCCCTGCCGGACGGCCGCGTTCTCGCCGTCGACGACCTCACCGTGCGCTTCTCGACTTCCGAGCGCACGGTCGATGCCGTGAAGAAGCTGTCCTTTCACGTCGACCACGGCGAAACGCTCGCGGTGGTGGGCGAATCGGGTTCGGGCAAGTCGGTCACGTCGCTGGCGCTGATGCGCCTGGTGGAGCACGGCGGCGGCCGCATCCTGAACGGCAGCATGATGTTCCGCCGCCGCAACGGCGAGGTGCTCGACCTGGCCCAGGCGCGCGACAGCGCCATGCGCAACATCCGCGGTGCGGACATCGCGATGATCTTCCAGGAGCCGATGACGTCGCTGAACCCGGTGTTCACGGCCGGCGACCAGATCGCCGAGGCCATCCGCATCCACCAGGGCAAGAGCGACGCGGCCGCGCGCGCCGAAGCCCTGCGCATGCTGGAGCTGGTGCGCATTCCCGAGGCGCGCAACGTGCTCGACCGCTTTCCGCACCAGCTGTCGGGCGGCATGCGGCAGCGCGTGATGATCGCGATGGCGCTGTCGTGCAAGCCGCAGCTGCTGATCGCCGACGAGCCCACCACCGCGCTGGACGTGACCATCCAGGCGCAGATCCTCCAGCTCATCCGCGAGCTGCAGAAGGAAATGCACATGGGCGTGCTCTTCATCACGCACGACATGGGCGTGGTGGCCGAGATCGCCGACCGCGTGCTGGTGATGTTCCGCGGCGACAAGGTGGAAGAAGGCGTCTCCGACAACGTGTTCGCGTCGCCGCAGCACCCCTACACCCGAGCGCTGCTGTCGGCCGTGCCCAAGCTCGGCGCGATGCAGGGCACCGACCTGCCGGCCAAGTTCGAATTGCTGCGCACCGAGGCCAGCGCCGACGCCGCGGCGCCCCACCTGGCCACCCCGCAGGACACGGTACGCGCCGACGCAGGCCCGATCCTGCGCGTGCGCGACCTCGTGACCCGTTTCGACGTGCGCAGCGGCCTATTCGGCCGCGTGAAGCGCCGCGTGCATGCGGTGGAGAAGATCAGCTTCGACCTGTACCCGGGCGAGACGCTGGCGCTGGTCGGCGAATCGGGCTGCGGCAAGTCGACCACCGGCCGCTCGCTGCTGCGCCTGGTCGAGAGCCAGAGCGGCGCCATCGAGTTCGGCGGCAAGAACATCCGCGAGCTGCCCACGCGCGAGCTGCAGGCGCTGCGCCGCAACATCCAGTTCATCTTCCAGGACCCGTTCGCCTCGCTCGATCCGCGCGTGACGGTGGGCTTCTCGATCATGGAGCCGCTGCTCATCCACAAGATCGCCAGCGGCGCCGAGGCGCAGCAACGCGTCGACTGGCTGCTGCAGAAGGTGGGCCTGCCGCCCGAGGCGGCGCAGCGCTATCCGCACGAGTTCTCGGGCGGCCAGCGGCAGCGCATCGCCATCGCGCGGGCGCTGGCGCTCAACCCGAAGGTGGTGGTGGCCGACGAATCGGTGTCGGCGCTGGACGTGTCGATCCAGGCGCAGATCGTCAACCTGATGCTCGACCTTCAGCGCGAGCTGGGCGTGGCCTTTCTCTTCATCTCGCACGACATGGCGGTGGTGGAGCGCATCAGCCACCGCGTGGCGGTGATGTACCTGGGCCAGATCGTCGAGATCGGCCCGCGCCGCGCGGTGTTCGAGGCGCCGCAGCATCCCTACACGCGCAAGCTGATGGCCGCGGTGCCGGTGGCCGATCCGTCGCGCCGACACAAGCCGCGCGCGCTGCTCGAAGGCGAGATCCCCAGCCCGATCCGCGCCGTGGGCGACGAGCCCGAGGTCCCGCCGCTGGTGCAGGTCGCGCCGGGTCACTTCGTCGCGCGGCACGCCATCGG
>CAJYQC010000063.1 GCA_913776885.1 uncultured Variovorax sp. | reverse complement strand
GTCGGCGGCCTTCCTGCGCGAGCCGCCGCACTGGTACCACGGTGCGGCGTTCGTGCTGATCGTGGGCGGGATCGTGGTGGCCTCGCGGCGCTGAGCGAAGGACGGAGCCTTCAAGCGAACACCGAGGAACCGGCTTTGCCGGGCCTCAGGTGTTGTCCCCGGCAGGGGGAAGGCGTGCGCGACACGAAGTGCGCGCAGCCTGGGGGCGAGCCCTAGTAAGTGCCCGGGTAGGCGCCGCCGTCGGCGAGGATGTTCTGGCCGGTCATGTAGCCCGCCTGCATGCTGCACAGGAAGGCGCAGATGGCGCCGAACTCGGCCGGGGTGCCGAAGCGCTTGGCCGGAATGGTCTTCTTGCGGGCTTCCCACACGGTGTCGAAGTCCTGGCCCGACTTCTGCGCGGAACCGGCCATCGTGCCCTTCAGGCGGTCGGTGTCGAAGGCGCCAGGCAGCAGGTTGTTGATGGTCACGCCCTGCGCCGCCACCGACGTGCGCGCCACGCCGGCCACGAAGCCGGTGAGGCCGCTGCGCGCGCCGTTCGACAGGCCCAGGATGTCGATGGGCGACTTCACCGAGCTCGACGTGATGTTCACGATGCGGCCGTAGCCGCGCTTGGCCATGCCGTCCACCGTGGCCTTGATGAGCTCGATGGGCGTGAGCATGTTGGCGTCGACCGCCTTGATCCACGCCTCGCGGTCCCAGTTGCGGAAGTCGCCGGGCGGGGGGCCGCCTGCGTTGGTGACGACGATGTCGAACTCATGGCCCAGCGCGAACACCGCGGCGCGGCCGGCCTCGGTGGTGATGTCGGCGGCCACGTGCTTGACGAACGGGCTGCCCGAGCCGGAGCCGCCGGCCACTTCGGCCAGCTTCTTCGCGGCGGCTTCCAGCACCTCGGCGCCGCGCGCCACGATCACCACGTTGACGCCCTCGCGCACCAGCGCCTCGGCGCAGCCGTAGCCGAGGCCCTTGCTCGCGCCGCACACCAGCGCGGTCTTGCCTGCAATACCCAGATCCATGTTCTTTCTCCAATGAAACAGAAGCAGAAGCGCCAGGGGCTTCAGCGCCCCTTGCGCGTGAAAACGAAAATGCCCGCGATCACGAGCACGGTGCCCGCCGCGATCCACGGCGTGAACGGCTCGCCGAGTATGACCACCCCCATGAGGATGGTCGACAGCGGCCCGATCATGCCGGTCTGCGCCGCCATCGCCGGGCCGATGCGCTCGATGGCCATCATCACCATCAGCACCGGCACCGCCGTGCACAGCGTGGCGTTGAGCACCGACAGCCAGATCACCTCCGGCGCCACCGCCATCGCCACGCTAATCGGCCGCGTCAGCGCGAACTGCAGGATGCACAGCACGCAGGCCACCGTGGTGGCCAGCCCCACGAGCCTGAGCGACCCCAGCCGCTTGACGAACTCTCCGCTGTAGACGAGGTAGCCCGCATAGCTCACCGCGCTCAGGAACACCAGGAAGGCGCCCCAGGCCGCGGCGCCGCCGCCCTTGCCGCCACCGCCGGTCCAGAGCTCATGGCCGAACACCAGCAGCACGCCCGCATAGCTCACGACCATGCCCAGCAGCTGCGGGCGCGTCGGATGGCGCCGGTAGAGCAGCCAGCCGAAGAACAACACCAGCGTGGGGTTGAGATAGAGGATCAGCCGCTCGAAGCTGGCCGAGATGTAGGCCAGCCCCGCGAAGTCGAGGAAGCTCGCGAGGTAGTAGCCCGAGAAGCCCAGGCCGGCCACACCGATCCAGTCGCGCCCGGTGAGCGCGGGCTTGCCGCGCCCGGCCCACCACGCCATCAGCGCGAAGAGCGGCAGCGCGAACAGCATGCGCAGCATGATGAGCGTGACCGCGTCCACGCCGTAGCGGTACGCGAGCTTGACGATGATGGCCTTGCCGCTGAACGCGATGGCGCCCAGCGTGGCCAGCACCAGGCCGGTGGCGACACCCTTCCTTGGGCCGTCGCGAAGGGGTTGGAGGGCTGGCCGGGGGGATTCGCCGTTCGACGCGGCTGTCTTGTTCATCCCCCGATCATCGCGGCAAGCCTGAAGCCTTGCCTCGCGCGCGCTCAGTACCCCGCCGCCGCGCCATCGCGGCGCGGGTCGCTGGCGGCCACGTAGCCTTCGACCGAGGGCTCGCCCGCGCGCCAGATGAACTGGCCGGCGCCGAAGTCCTGGTAGGAGTCGTTGATGACTTCCAGGTGGTGGCCCAGCTCGCGCAGGCCCTGCACCGTGGCCGGGTTCATCGCGGCTTCGACGTTGATCTCCAGCCCCGCGTTGAAGCGCCAGCGCGGCGCGTCGCAGGCGGCCTGTGGGTTCTGCTTGTAGTCGAGCATGCGCACCAGCGTCTGCATGTGGCCCTGCGGCTGCATGTTGCCGCCCATCACGCCGAAGCTCATCACCGGCTGGCCGTCCTTCGTGAGGAAGGCCGGAATGATGGTGTGGAAGGGCCGCTTGCCCGGCGCCACCACATTGGGGCTCTCGGCCTTCAGGCTGAAGCCGTGGCCGCGGTTCTGCAGGCTGATGCCGTATTCGGGCTCCACGCAGCCGGAGCCGAAGCCCATGTAGTTGCTCTGGATG
>CAJYQC010000062.1 GCA_913776885.1 uncultured Variovorax sp. | reverse complement strand
ATGGCCACACAAAGGTGCAGCCTTCAGATAACCCACGATTTTAAGGCGCGAGGGCCTAAAACAAGCCCTTTAAACCTTCACGAAAAGCGCAGATTAACCCTAGATTGGAGTCCGTCCTCTATTTGCGGTTCCAAGCTGCGGCAAAGAAACCGTCGGTCGAATGCAGGTGCGGCCAGAGCCGCAGATAGCGCCTGCCGCCCTCCCCGCCGGCGCACAGCGCCTCGAAACCCTCGACCTTGAGCCCCTGCAGCAGCTCCGCCACATCCACCGGCACGAAATCGGGATTGGCCGCGCTGAAGGCCTCCGCGATGGCCTCGTTCTCCTCCGGCAGCACGCTGCACGTGGCGTAGACGAGACGCCCGCCCGACTTCACCAGCCGAGCGGCACTCTGCAGGATGGCCGCCTGCTTGACAGTCAGTTCCTCCACCGACTTCGGCGACTGCCGCCATTTCAGGTCCGGATTGCGCCTCAGCGTCCCCAGCCCCGAACAGGGCGCGTCGACCAGCACGCGATCGATCTTGCCCGCCAGGCGCTTGATCCGGTCGTCGCGCTCGTGCGCGATGGCCGCCGGATGCACGTTAGACAGCTTGCTGCGCGCCAATCGCGGCTTGAGCGCGTCCAGCCGGTGCGCCGAGACGTCGAAGGCGTAGAGCCGCCCGGTGTTGCGCATCGTCGCGCCGATGGCCAGCGTCTTGCCGCCAGCGCCGGCACAGAAATCGACCACCATCTCGCCGCGCTTGGCGTCCAGCAGCAGGGCGAGCAGTTGCGAACCCTCGTCCTGCACCTCGATGGCGCCACGGGCGAAGGCATCGAGCTTGGTCAGCGCCGGCTTGCCTTCGATGCGCAGGCCCCACGGCGAGAACGGCGTTGCTTCCGATTTGATAGCAGCCAGCGCAAGCTCCGCCTTCACGTCCGCACGCTTGTCGGTCAGGGCGTTGACGCGCAGGTCGAGCGGCGCGGGCTCCTGCAGGGCAGACACCAGTGGCCAGAAACCGTCACCCAGCTGCGCTTTCAGCGGCGCCACGAGCCACTCGGGCAGGTTGTGGCGATGGCGCTCCAGCAGGTCGTCGGCCCTGACCGCGTCGCAGTTGTCGAGCCAGCGCTTCTCGGTGTCGTTGAGCGCGCTCTTGAGAAAGTCGCGCGGGCCATGGAAGCCGAGGATCGCCATCCGGCGCTCCTTGGAGCCGCTGCCCGACGGCGAGAGGTGATCGAAGAGAAGCTTCTTGCGAAGCACGGTGTAGACGGTTTCGGCGAGGGTCGCGCGCTCGCGCGGGCCGAACTCACGGTGGTCGCGGAAGAACCGCGACACGACCTGGTCGGCAGGGTGATCGAACTTCAGGACGAGGCCGACCAGATCGGCGGCGGCCTCCAACAGGGCTTTGGGATGCATCCCCCGATTGTCTCAGCCGCGGCAAATCCGGCCCGAACGCTAGGCGTTGCGCACCCAGACCGCCCCGAAAGCCTCGCGCTCGACGTCTTCGAGCTTCGGCGAATGCCCGGCCCAAAGCACCAGCGCGGCACCCGGCAGCGTGAGCGTCTGTTCCAGTTGGCGGCAGAGGTTCCAGCGGTCCTCGTCGTCGAGCCCCGGCAGTTCGACGAAGAGGACGTAGGCGCGGCGCCACGGGAACTCGCGCAGGTTCTTGCGCACCAGCCACGCCCTGGAGACCGGCAGGCAGCGCAACAGGTCGGCCCGCAGTTCGCCCAGTTCGAAGTCGTTCAGGTCGTGCCGCGAGATCTGGCTGAAGAACGGCGTGCCGGTGATCTCCTCCCACGCACGCGCCTCGGCCTCTTCCGCCTCCTTGAGGCGGCCGCGCCACAGCTTCAGGGCTTCTTCGTCGTGCGGACCGGAGTCGGGGTCCTCAAGCGACGCCACGGCGCTCCTGGCGGCCCACCAGCGGCTCGCCGCGCCCGAACCGTGCAGGCGCTCGAGCACCGCGAGTCGCGCATCGCGGTCGCTGGCCGGCAGCATCTGGGCCAGCCCGCGCAGCGCGCCCGGGTGCTCGGGTGCGATCTGCAGCGCGCTCTCGTAGCGCACGCGCACGGGGGCAGACGGGTCGAGGCGCCGCTCGGAGTCGGCCCATTCGACCATCTCGTCGGGCGAGTTGCGGTCGCCGCGGGCGGCCAGCACGGTGATACGCTCGCGGATGCGCGAGCGGTGCGCGTGATGCTGCTTCCAGTCGGCGGCATGGGCGCGGCGCCATTGGCTGTCGAAATGCGCGATCCATTTCTTGCGGTCGGCCAGCATCTCGAGCGCGGGGCGCATCGACCACTCGGGCAGGGTCGCGGTCTGGCCCAGCGCTTCGAGGCGGTCGCGCAGCACCGGATGGGTGTCTTCCAGGTCGCTCACGCGGCGCATCGCCTCTCGCAGCGCCTGGCGGGCGAAGTCGTCGCCGGGCGGCGTGCGCACGCGCTTGCGCAGCGCCTCGAACGGCCCCGGCGGCAGCGGTTCATGCTCCGCGCGGGCCCAATGCCCGGGCCAGAACTCGTTGGCGTACCAGTTGGCCTTGATCGCGATCTCGGTCAGCGCGGCAGCCGCGACCGAGGTGCCCAGCAGCCGGCCCGCGATGCGGTCGGCCTCGTATTCGTCCTGCCGCGCGAGTGCGAAGGTCTTGGCGGCGAAGCGCGGGAAGTACCAGCGGAAGAAAGCCTGCGAGAACATCGCCATCACGCCTTCGTTGCGCTGCAGGCTGGCGTCCAGCTTGAGCCAGGAAAGGCGGGTGCGGTAGATCCAGGCGCTGAGGCGGCCATGGTTGCCGCGCAGGTGGCCGTATTCATGGGCCAGCACCGACAGCAGCCGCCGTCGGTCGAGCATCATCAAGAGCGGCAGGCCGATGCTCAGCGAATTGACGGCACCGCCGAACAGCCCGAAGCGCGGCACCTGCCGGATGCTGGCGTTGAAGTCGTGGTCGAGGTAGACGTGGTGGACCGGCGGTCCCTTGATGCGGGCGCGAATGCGGTCCAGCGCCTCGAAGAGCGCCGGAGCGTCCTCGCGGTGCAGCTCGATGCCCTCGGGATCGTCGAATCGCACCCACAGCGCGCGAACCGTCGCCCACAGCAGCCCCAGAGCGAACAGCAGCAGCCAGCCGCGCGTGAAGTTGAAGCGCTGTTCGCCGATGGAGGCGAGCACCCAGGCGATGATGCCCACCGACAGCCCCAGGCAGCCCAGCACCCAGAAGTAGCCGAGCGCGGCAAAGGCCGCGACGCTGCGCCGGTAGCGCGCGCCGTCGTCCGCACTGGCATGCTCGCTCAGTCGAACCAGGTGAACAAAATCAGCGCGATCCATCCGACTCCAGTCAAATCAAGCCCGCCAGTTTTTTTGAAGAAAGGCAAGCCGCCGTTGAACGACGAAGACCTCCCTCCCCTGATCGAAACGCCTCCCGGCCGCTATCGCCACTACAAGGGCGGCGAATACGAAGTGCTCGGCACCGTGCGCCACAGCGAGACGCTGGAGCCGATGACGCTGTACCGAGCCCTGTACGGCGCACACGGCCGGTGGGTCCGGCCGGCCGCCATGTTCGGCGAAGATCGGAAGAGCACACGTCTGAACTCCAGT
>CAJYQC010000061.1 GCA_913776885.1 uncultured Variovorax sp. | reverse complement strand
GCTGGCCGAGCGGGCCAAGGCGCACCTGGACGCGAGCCGCGCGGCCGGCGCCACGCCCTGAGCCGCCGCCTGCTTCGCCCCATAGACGCGAAGCTCTAATGAATAAGCCGTCTGACGGCTAGAGTCGGGCGACTGTTTGCACGCAAAGGAAGAACTCGCATGGCTACCCAGGACGACGACATCAACGGCAAGGCCGCCGACCGCATCAAGGATTCCGCCCAGCAGATCTGGCTCGCCGGCCTCGGCGCCTTCGCCAAGATGCAGCAGGAAGGCAGCAAGGCCTTCGAGGCGCTGGTGCGCGACGGCGCCGGCATGCAGAAGAAGACCCAGCAGGCCGCCGAAGAGACCCTGGCCCAGGCTCAGCAGCGCATGGCGGGCTTCGCCAGCGAGTTCGGCACCAGGGCCGCGGGCCAGTGGGGCAAGCTGGAGAACATCTTCGAGGAGCGCGTAGCCCGCGCCATGGAGAAGCTGGGCGCGCCCAGCGCCGCGGACATGGCCGCGCTGCAGGCGCGCGTCGAGGCACTGGAGGCCCAGCTGAAGAAGGCGCAGCAGGGCACCGCCGCTGCCGCGCGCAAGACCGCAGCCCGCAAGACGGCCGCACCCGCCGCCAAGAAGACGTTGCGCCGCAGCAAGGCCGGCTGACCCCGCGCGGTCCGCCCGCCGGGCGGCCGCGATTGCGGCACTGCACAAGAGCGCCAGCGCCGCAAAACATGTCCCGCGCCTTCATGGTGCTGTGCACATACGCTAGAGTGTCCCCAAGAGATACGAACGAGACATCGGGGGCACGACATGGCAAAGAAGGCGCCACGCCGCACCGCGCAACGCATCCTCGAAGCCGCATTGGACCTGTTCAACCGCTTCGGGGAGCCGAACGTCTCGACCACGCTGGTGGCGGGCGAACTCAACATCAGTCCCGGCAACCTCTACTACCACTACCCCGCCAAGGAAGAGCTCATCAACAAGCTCTACGAAGGCTACGAGGCCGAGCTCGACGAGCTGCTGCACGCCAGCGAGGGCGTGAACGACGTGGAGGACGCATGGTTCTTCATGCACAGCCTGTTCGAGCTGATCTGGCGCTACCGCTTCCTCTACCGCGACCTCAACGACCTGCTCAGCAAGAACCGCCGGCTGGAGACCCAGTTCCAGCTGGTGCTGAAGAACAAGGCACGCGCCATCCGCCAGCTGATCGCCGGCCTGAGCCGCGCCGGCCACCTGGAGATCGACGTGCACGAGGTCGACACGCTCGCGCAGAGCATGGTGGTGGTGCTGACCTACTGGCTGAGCTACGAATACGTGCGCAACCCGCGCGAGGCACTGGAGCCCGAGCATGCGCAGGGCGCGCTGATGCGCGGCGGGCTCCACGCCCTGCACCTGCTTGCGCCGTACCTCGGCCAGGAACAGCGGCGGCACCTGCTGGCGCTGGGCAATGCCTACAACGGCGAAGACCCCGGCGCCCCGGCCACCCCTGTCGACATGGCGGTCTAGAAACATGCCCCACCCCGACTTCAAACCGCTCTCGCTGATGTCCGCCGGTGCGGCCAACGGCAACCCCGGCACCGGCCCCGAGCCCTGGACACCCATGCCGTGGGCCGACTCGCCCCGCTACGACGCACGCAGCGTGCTGTCGCACTGGCCGCGCCTGCATGCCGGCCACGGGCTGCCGATGCCCGCCGAAGGCTCGGCCCTCGCCGAGGGCTGGGCCCTGTACCACAGCGGCGAGTTCGAGCGCGCCGCCGCCATCGGCCTGCTGCAGGGTCCCGAAGGCATGGCGCTGGCCAATCAGGCCACCGCGATCTACGCCAACTACCTGGAGCCGCGCGAATCGGCAAGGCTCGCGATGTTCCGCAAGGTGATCGAGCGCGCGGGCGCGCAGGCCGAGGCCGAGCCCGACAACTGCCAGGCGCTGTACTGGCAGTCCTATGCGCTGGGCCGCTACAGCCAGGGCATCAGCGTGGCGCGCGCGCTGGCGCAGGGCCTGGGCAGCAAACTCAAGGACGCGCTGGAACGCGTGATCGAGCTCCAGCCGCGGCACGCCGATGCGCACCTGGCGCTGGCTTCGTTCCATGCCGAGGTGAGCGACAAGGTGGGCGCGCTGGTCGGACGCATGACCTACGGCGTGCGGGCCGAGACCTCGCTCGAGCTCTTCGAGCGCGGCCTGGCGCTGCATCCGCACTCGGCCGCCGGGATGATGGAATACGCCCGCGCGCTGCTGATGCTGCACGGCGAGGCCCGGCTGGCCGAAGCGACGCGGCTCTACGAGAAGGCGGCAGCGCTCGTGCCGGCCGATGCGCGCGAGCGGCTGGACGTGGAACTGGCGCGGGCCGGATTGCGGGATTGACCGGTATCGCCGCAGCACCGGCAGGGCATCGGTACGGTCGTGTACCGCAGGACTTAAGATGCGGGCTTTCCGCTTCACATCTCCCAGACCGACATGTCCGACCTCAACGCCCAGTTCGAAGCCGCCCAGGCCAATTCCAAGCTGCTCGCCGAGCGCCCCGACAACCCGACGCTGCTGAAGATCTACGCCCTGTTCAAGCAGGCCACCGAAGGCGACAACACCGCCAAGAAGCCCAGCTTCAGCGACATCGTCGCCCGCGCCAAGTGGGACGCCTGGACGGCCCAGAAGGGCCTGAGCGCCGACGAGGCCAAGCAGAAATACATCGACCTGATCGAGTCGCTGCGCGGCTGAACGCCGTTCCCGCGGCCCGCTCAGCGCGGCAGCTTCGTATCGGCGAAGCGCCGGATGGGCTGCACGAAGGCCAGGTCCGCGCCGTCGAGCACGTCGCGGCCTTGCAGGCTTTCGAAGCGCAGTCCGGTTTCGGCCTCGATGAAGGCCAGCGGGCGCTGCGAGGTGCCGAAGTCTTCCAGGTCGCGGGCCACGCCCGAATCCAGGTAAGTGCCCTGGCTCATGAGGTAGGCAATGGCGCTCAGCTCGCCGGTCGCCTCGCTGATGAAGGCGACCACCTTCCAGAAGTCGCGCGGAATGCGGATGCCGAATCGCTCCGCGTCGTCCGCCCGCAGGATCGGCCCGGTGAAGACGCTGATGCGCTTGTCGTCACCCTGGGCGTTGCCGAGCACGTAGTCCTCCAGGTCGCCCCAGAGCCCGTCGTTGAAGGGCTGCCACTGGGGGCAGGCGTTGGTGGCGAAGAAGGTGTCGATGTTGGCCCGCTGCGCCGTCGCGAGCGGGCCCCAGTTCGGGTCCTGCCTGCGCGTCATGTGGCCGCGCGAGAACTTGCCTTGCTGCCCGGGGCCATAGGCCTCGCGCAGCATCTGGTATTCCTTTTTGATTCGGCCGTCGTAGTTCCAGGTGTCATGGCGCGGCACGTTCTTCGACTTGGAGCCGTCGACGTTGCAGGCCGAGTAGAGCGGCACGCGCCGCGAGATGCACTGCACCGTGCTGAAGTGCTGGTACTTGAGCTCGAAGGAGCCATCCTCGAGCGTGGCGATGTCGTCCATCGAAATGGATTCGCCGATGACCGGCAGTTCCACGTGCCCGTCATTCCCCAGGAAGCCGGGCGCGTAACCCTTGCGGCCCTTGAAGAACTCCGGTGGCTTCGGCGTCGCGGCGACGCGCTGAATGCCGGCCCACGAACTGCTCACGACCTGGATGTCTGCGTCGGACATGGAAAGCTCCCTCCAAAAAACGCCGGGGCCATCAGTGGCCCCGGTGGTTGCCTGCTGCGCGGCCGAACTGCCTACTTCGCGAGCTTGGCCCTGGCGTTTTTCAGGTTGAAGACAGGCTTGCGGATTTCCGCGAAGGTGGGCTGGGAGACCGCCCATTCGGGGTTCTGTTCGAGGGCGGCGAGCTGCTCCTCGTCGACCTGAGCTTCCATCAGCGTGCTGGTCTTGGCCGTCAGCACCACGCCCGGCACGCA
This sequence comes from uncultured Variovorax sp., assembly GCA_913776885.1. GTDB lineage: Bacteria > Pseudomonadota > Gammaproteobacteria > Burkholderiales > Burkholderiaceae_C > Variovorax. Next base: position 27,644 of record CAJYQC010000061.1, on the reverse strand, counting down.
GCGGCGCAGCCGTGCTTCCGCCGACAATTTCTTGCTGGGACTGCCTGTGTAGGTCAACACGATGCTGGTCACTTCAGAACTCCAAAACCTTCGTACTCGGCCGGCCAACCCACCTTTTTCGCTGTCTCGGACAGCATCCTGACGAAGGCGTCGGCCTTTTCAGGGCCTCCCGGCATGTTAAGCAGCTTGTCATCCCCTGACAACAAACGGGCTGCCATCCCCGAGGAGTACGGCGTGGCCATCGAAGTTCCGGACATCATGGCGTACATGTCGCCCGGAAAGGCCGACAGCACCGCCACGCCGGGACCGATGAAATCGGTGGAAAGCCCGTAGTTCGAGAACTCCGCGACGAATTCCTTCCTCCGGCGGATCTCGCTTTCCTGAAAACTCTCGGGGCAGTCCGCCGGAAAGGTCCCGTCGCGCCCCAGCGCGCCCACCGCCAGGGTGTGGCTGTAGCGGGCGGGGTAGCGCAGAAGCGGCTGGCCGTCGTTGCCGGTGGCGGCGAACACCACCACGCCCGCGTTGCGCGCCTTCTCGAGGATGTCGGGCATCTCCGGCATGGGCTCCAGGCTGCCCATGCTGATGTTGACGATGTGGCAGCCGTCGGCGATCGCCCGGTCGAGCGCGCTGGCGATGTCGGTCGACTTGGCGCGCCCGCGCTCGCCGCTCTTCGGACAGACGCGGTAGGCCATCAGGCGGCAGGCGGGCGCCAGGCCGTAGATGCCGGTGCCTTCCGCCATCCGGCCCGCGATGATGCCGGCGACATGAGTGCCGTGCCCGATGCCGTTGTCCAGAAAATCCGCCGGGTTCTCGCCAGTGACGAAGCAGCCGCCGCCCGCCACGGCAATGGCTGCATAAGGCCCGACGCCGCTGTCGATCACGCCGACCGTCACACCCGCGCCCGCCTGCGGGTCGTAGGGTGCGTAGTTCGCCAGCAGCTGGAAGCCGTCGGGCACCAGCGGCGCGGCCACCACGTTCAGGCGCCTGGGCGCGTCGACCCGGTCGAAGCCCTTCACGAACACCGACCAGTGCGTGTGCTCCGGCTCGACCAGGATCATCTCCACGCGCGGATAGAGCACCGGAATGCCCAGGCTCGCGATGCCGTCGGGGCCGGTCACGGCGGGCACGTGCGCGCCATCCCAGTCCACGAGCGCCTTCACGCGCACGCCCGCCACCGGCTTGCCCTGCGGATCGGCAAAACGCACTTCGAAGCGCTTGACCTTGGTGCCCGCCGCGACCTGGATCGCGCTGGCTTCCAGCTCGTCGCCCAGCGGACGGATGTACTGCAGGTAGGCCCAGGCGGCCGGCGCGATCCGCAGCCCCGGCGTGTTGCGGCGCATGGCCAGCAGGGCCGACGAGTTGGCGCGCATCACCGACACGCCCTCGACATGCTTGAGCAGCTTCATCCTCGGCGCGCCGCGGCCGCGCACGCCCTCTCCGATCGCATCCGCCGCGTTGCCGAGGTTGATCGCGCTCAGCGCCGCCAGCTCAGCGCCGCCGGCTTCGGCCGTGCGGGAAGGCCAGACGATCACGTCGTCGGAGAACTTGGGCTCCAGCGCCATGCGGCGCAGGCGCAGCGCCTGCAGCAGGCGCTCCAGCTTCTTCTCGTCCGACGCCGAAAGCTCGCTTCTGGCGGGCGGAAGATTCCCGTCGTTGTCGCGCCTCTGAAGTTCCCGTCGATCGTTCGCTGCTGCTGCTGCCATCGGCTCTTCCTCCTGGTTGCCGCTTTATCGCACGAAGGCTGTTTCGCCCGCGTGAATCTCCCCTGGAGAGCAGGCTACCCCACGATGCCGCGCTCGTGCAGCGCCGCGATCTGCTCGGCGCTCAGGCCGATCTCCTTCAGCACCGCGTCGGTGTCCGCTCCCAGCGCGGGTGCGTTGCGCCGGTGGCTGGCCGGCGTGAGCGACAGCTTGGGCACGAAGCCGGGCACCGCGAGATCGCTGCCGTCGTTCATGCGCACCTGCTGCAGCATGCCGCGCGCGGCGTAGTGCGGATCGGCCGCGATGTCTGCGATGGTGTAGATGCGCCCGGCCGGCACGTGCGCCGCGTCGAGCGCGGCCAGCACCTCGCCCACGGTGCGCTGCGAGGCCCAGTCGCCGATGGCGGCGTCCAGCATCTCCACCTGCGCGACGCGGCCCGTGTTGCCCGCCAGCGCCGGGTCGGCGGCCAGGTCGGGCCGGCCGATGCATTCCATGAGCCGGCGGAAGATGCTGTCGCCGTTGCCCGCGACGATGGCGTAGCCGCCGTCCGCGCAGCGGTAGGCGTTGGTCGGCGCGATGCCGGGCAAGGCGCTGCCTGCCGCCTCGCGCACCGCACCGAAGGCGCCGTACTCGGGCAGCAGGCTTTCCATGCAGTTGAAGACCGCCTCGTACAGCGCCACGTCGACCACCTGCCCGCGGCCCTTCGGATACTCGGCGCTCACCGTCGCCTGCCGGTGCTGCATCGCCATGAGCACGCCGATCACGCCGTGCAGCGAGGCCAGCGTGTCGCCGATCGAGACGCCCACGCGCACCGGCACGCGGCCCGGCTCGCCCGTGAGATGGCGCAACCCGCCCATGGCCTCGGCCACCACGCCGAATCCGGGACGGTCGCGGTACGGGCCGGTCTGCCCGTAGCCGCTGATGCGCAGCATCACGAGCGCGGGGTTGGCGGCCAGCAGCTCGTCGGGCCCCAGGCCCCAGCCTTCCATCGCGCCGGGGCGGAAGTTCTCGATCAGCACGTCGGCCTCGGCCGCCAGCTGCCGCACGATGGCCTGCGCCTCGGCCTCGCGCAGGTCCAACGCCAGCGAGCGCTTGTTGCGCGACTGCACCTGCCACCAGACAGAGGTGCCGTCCTTCAACAGCCGCCAGGTGCGCAGCGGATCGCCCGCGCCGGGCGGCTCGATCTTGATGACCTCGGCGCCGAAGTCGGCCAGCGTGCGCGCGGCGAAAGGCCCGGCGATGAGCTGCCCGAGCTCGATGACCTTGAGGCCGGCCAGCGGGCCTGCGGGGGTGGATGAGGGTGTGCTTGTGGTCGTCGTCATGGCGCCAGAGTGTGCCGCCCGCCGCAGCGGGAAGGGAAAACACCTATGAATTCTTGACGCCGCCCGCCGCGCCTGCGCCGCAGTGCAGCAATCGGCGCCGCCACGCGCCTCCTTCCTCGGGGAGAAAAGGTCTTGCTGCGGCGCAATGCGGGCCGCGGCATCGATCTTCGCGGCCTCGCCCAAGGTCAAGAAAGTATCGATTCCGGGCGCCATCTCTGGTTGTTGGCGTCGGGAGCGATTCGTACAGTCCGCCCCATGCAACCCGACCTGGAAATCGTCGAAGTCCGAGGTGATGAATCGTTCACCTGCTGGGCGCACGGCTACCCGTACCGCACGGTGCGCTGGCACTTCCATCCCGAGTACGAGATCCAGCTCATCGTCGAGACCCAGGGCGTGTATTTCGTGGGCGACCACGTGGGCCACTTCGAGCCCGGCAACCTGGTGCTGATGGGCCCCGACCTGCCGCACAACTGGATCAGCGACGTGCCCGCCGGCCAGAGCGTGGAGCGGCGCGGCATCGTGATCCAGTTCCCGGCCTCGCTGGTGCAGGGCATGGCAGCCACCTTCCCCGAGTTCGAGCGCGTCGCGCCGCTGCTGGCCGAATCGGGCTCGGGCCTCCTGTTCTCGGCCGATACCGCCGCGGCGGCCAAGCCGATCATGGAATCGCTGCTGGAGGCGCGCGGCCTGCGGCGGGTGGTACTGCTGCTGTCGCTGCTCGAGCTGCTGGCCGACGGCCAGGACCGCCAGCGCCTCGCGAGCCCGGCATTCAGGCCCGACCCCAAGGCCTTCATGTCGCACGCCATCAACAACGTGCTGGCGCACATCGCCGCCAACCTCGGCGACGACCTGCGCGAGCCGATGCTGGCCGAGCTGGTGGGCCAGAGCCCGAGCGCCTTCTCGCGCTCGTTCCGCAAGCACACGGGCCAGTCGTTCGTGCGCTACGTGAACCGGCTGCGCATCAGCCGCGCCTGCGAGCTGCTCACCAACAGCGAGAAGCCCGTGCTCGACGTCTGCATGGACGTGGGGTTCAACAACGTCTCGAACTTCAACCGGCAGTTCCTGCTGCACAAGCGCATGCCGCCGACCAAGTTCCGCCAGTTCCACCGCATGCAGGCAGCCGCCTCGCGCGCGGCCAGTCCGCCGTAGCGCGCGGCGCCGCCCGCCACCACCGTTCTCCCCGCGTCGTTTCCGGCGCGGCGCACCGAGGCGCCGCGCGGGGCGGCCCTTTGCCAGCGTTTTTCATCGACAGCAAGACAACCCCAAGGAGACAGCCACCATGACGAACCTTCCCAAAGCCGCCGCACTCGCCGCCTGCATCGCCGCGCTGGTCTGCGGCACCTCGGCCGCGCAGGCGCAGGCCCAGCCGGCAAAGCAGCCGCTGCGCATCGGCATGACCTTCCAGGAGCTCAACAACCCCTACTTCGTGACCATGAAGCAGGCGCTGGAGGAGGCCGCCGCCAGCATCGGCGCAACCGTGGTCACCACCGACGCGCGGCACGACGTGGCCAAGCAGATCGGCGACGTGGAGGACATGATCCAGAAGAAGGTCGACATCCTGCTGCTGAACCCGACCGACTCCACCGGCGTGCAGTCGGCCGTGCGCTCGGCCAAGAAGGCGAACCTGGTGGTGGTGGCGGTGGACGCCAACGCGCAGGGCCCGGTCGATTCCTTCGTGGGCTCGAAGAACACCGACGCCGGCCGGCTGGCCTGCGAGTACCTGGCGAAGAGCATCGGCGAGAAGGGCGACGTGGCCATCCTCGACGGCATCCCGGTGGTGCCGATCCTGGAGCGCGTGAAGGGCTGCCGCGAGGCGCTCGCCAAGTACCCCGGCATCAAGGTGGTGAGCACGCAGAACGGCAAGCAGGAGCGCGCCACCGCGCTCACCGTGACCGAGAACATCCTGCAGGCCAACAAGGACCTCAAAGGTATCTTCAGCGTGAATGACGGCGGCTCCATGGGCGCGCTCGCGGCCATCGAGGCCAGCGGCAAGGACGTGAAGCTCGCCAGCGTGGACGGCGCACCCGAGGCCATCAAGGCGATGCAGAAGCCGGGTTCGAAGTTCGTCGCGACCACCGCGCAGTACCCGCGCGACCAGATCCGCCTCGCCATCGGCATCGCGCTGGCGAAGAAGTGGGGCGCCAACGTGCCCGCCGCGGTGCCGGTCGACGTGAAGCTGATCGACGCCGAAGGCGCGAAGACCTTCAGTTGGTGACCCGCGCCTCGACGAGTTCCAGGCCATGAACGACACCGCCGAAATGCTGCGGCTCGAAGGCGTCTCGAAGAGCTTTCCCGGCGTGAAGGCGCTCTCGGGCATCGACCTCTCGATCCGCAGGGGCGAGGTGCACGCGCTGCTCGGCGAGAACGGCGCGGGCAAGTCGACGCTGATGAAGATCCTCGGCGGCATCCACCAGGCCGACGAGGGGCGCATCCTCATCGAGGGCGAGGAGCGCCGGTTCGCGGGCTACAGCGACGCGATCGCCGCGGGCATCGGCATCATCTTCCAGGAGTTCAGCCTCATCCCGTACCTGAACGCGGTGGAGAACATCTTCCTCGGCCGCTACCTGAAGAACCGCTTCGGGCTGATGGACCGGGCCGCGATGAAGCGCTCGGCTCGCGAACTCTTCGACGAGCTGGGCGTGCGGATCGACCTCGACGCGCCGATCTGCCGGCTCTCGGTGGCGCAGCAGCAGTTCGTGGAGATCGGCAAGGCGCTGTCGCTGAAGGCGCGCCTGCTGGTGCTCGACGAGCCCACCGCCACGCTCACGCCGAACGAGGCCGCGCACCTGTTCAACATCATGCGCGAGCTGCGTGCCAGGGGCGTGGCGATGATCTTCATCTCGCACCACCTCGACGAGATCTTCGAGGTGTGCGACCGCATCAGCGTGCTGCGCGACGGCGCCAACGCGGGACATGCCGAAGTGGGCGAGACGAACGTGGATGCGCTGGTCGAGATGATGGTGGGCCGCCGCATCGAGCACAGCTTTCCGCCGAAGCCTCGGCCTGCGCCGCGCGGGCGCAAGGTGCTGGAGGTGCCGCACATCCAGCTCGCCAGGGGCGGGCCGGTGAATGCCTTCGACCTGCACGAGGGCGAGATCCTCGGCTTCGCGGGACTCGTCGGCTCCGGCCGCACCGAGCTTGCGCTGGGCGTGATGGGCGCCGACCGCGCCCACCGCAAGACGGTGCTGCGCAACGGCGTGCCCGTGCGGCTGGACGACCCGACGCAGGCGCTGGCGCATGGCATCGGCCTGCTGCCCGAGAGCCGCAAGGTGGAAGGGCTCATCACCGACTTCACGATCCGCTTCAACATCTCGCTGAACAACCTGGGCAGGCACCGCAGCGCGGGGCTGGTCGACAGGGCCTCGGAAGAGCGCTCGGCCGCCGAGCTCTCGCGCCGCGTGGGCGTGAAGGCGCCAGGCATCGAGACGCGCGTGGCGACGCTCTCGGGCGGCAACCAGCAGAAGGTGGTGATCGCGCGCTGGCTAGGCCACGCCTGCGAGGTGCTGATCTTCGACGAGCCCACGCGAGGCATCGACGTGGGCGCCAAGGCCGAGATCTACGGGCTGATGCGCGAGCTCACCAGGCAGGGCAAGTCGATCGTGATGATCTCCAGCGAGCTGCCCGAGATCGTCGGCATGTGCGACCGCGTCGCGGTGTTCTCGGGCGGCGCCATCGTGGCCACGCTCGAGGGCGACTCCATCAACTCCGGCGACATCATGCGCCACGCAACCAGAGGGGGCCTGCAATGAACGCCACCGCCACCCATCCCGCGCCGCCGGTTCCCGCCGGCGGGCTCTTCACCCGGCTGCGCCGCTCCACGGCCTTTCTTCCACTGGTGGGCCTGGTCGCGATCTCGGTCTTCATGATCGTGGCGACCGACAACTTCCTCTCGTGGGGCAACCTGCAGAACATCGCGCTGCAGTCGTCCATCAACGCGATCATCGCGGTCGGCATGACGGCGGCGATCCTCACCGGCGGCATCGATCTCTCGGTCGGCGCGGTGGTGGCGCTTTCGGGCACGCTGGCCTCGGGGCTGATGGTGCAGTTCGGGCTGCCGCCCATGCTCGCAGTGCCGCTGGGACTGGGCGTGGGCGTGGTGATCGGCCTGTTCAACGGCTACTGCGTGGCGTACCTGCGCATGCCGCCCATCATCGTGACGCTGGCCACCATGGGCATCGCACGCGGCATCGCGCTGATCTACACCGGCGGCTACCCCATAGACGGCCTGCCCGACTCGTTCGCCTTCCTCGGCGGCGGCGTGCTGGCGGGCATCAAGGTGCCGATCCTCATCATGCTGGCGACCTACCTCGCGGCCTACGTGCTGCTGAACATGGCGCCCTTCGGCCGCTACGTGTACGCCATCGGCGGCAACGAGGAGGCCACGCGTCTGTCGGGCGTGCGCGTGTCGCGCTACAAGCTGCTGGTGTATGCACTCAGCGGCTTCACCGCCGCAGTGGCCGGCATCGTGCAGGCCTCGCGCGTGACCAGCGGGCAGCCCGGCGTGGGCGTGGGCTTCGAGCTCGACGCCATCGCGGCGGTGGTGATGGGCGGCACCTCCATCGCAGGCGGACGCGGCGCCATCGTGGGCACGCTGGTGGGCGCGCTGCTTCTGGGCGTGCTGAACAACGGGCTCAACATGATCGGCGTGTCGCCGTACCTGCAATTGATCATCAAGGGCGGCATCGTGCTGCTCGCCATCTTCATCAGCCGCGAGGCGAAGAGATGAGCCGATGAGCCCCTGCATTGCTCCTTCCCCCGCTGGGGAAGGCTGGGATGGGGCAGGCAGAGCGCGTCCGCTGGTGACGCCGCTTGCCCCCACCCCTGCCCTCCCCCAGCGGGGAGGGAGAACGTCCCGACCACCCTCTCTGATCCCAAGGAACCCATGTCCTATCAAAAGCTCCAGCCCGGCACCTCGGGCGCCATCTCGCAGCTCGCATCCATGCAGGCCGTCGTCTGCCACGGCCCCAGGGACTACCGGCTGGAGACGGTCGACATGCCGGTAATCGGCGCCAACGAACTGCTGATCTCCATCGCCGCCTGCGGCATCTGCGCATCCGACTGCAAGTGCCATTCGGGCGCGAAGATGTTCTGGGGCGGCGACGGGCAGCCTTCGTGGGTGAAGGCCCCCGTGATCCCCGGCCACGAGTTCTTCGGCTACGTCGAGGCGCTGGGCGAAGGCGCGGCGGAGCACTTCGGCGTGGAGAAGGGCGACCGCGTGATCGCCGAGCAGATCGTGCCCTGCGGCAAGTGCCGCTTCTGTACCTCGGGCAAGTACTGGATGTGCGAGGTGCACAACATCTTCGGCTTCCAGCGCGTCGTGGCCGACGGCGGCATGGCCGACTACATGCGGCTGCCGCCCACCGCGCGCGTGCACAGGATTCCGGACGGCATCCCGCTGGAAGACGCGGCCATCATCGAGCCGCTCTCGTGCGCGATCCACACGGTGAACCGCGGCGACATCCAGCTCGACGATGTGGTGGTGATCGCGGGCGCCGGTCCGCTCGGACTGATGATGGTGCAGGTGGCGGCGCTGAAGACGCCCAGGAAGCTGGTCGTGATCGACCTTGTGCCCGAACGCCTCGCGCTCGCGAAGCAGTACGGTGCCGACGTCGTCATCGACCCGAAGGCCGAGAACGCCGACGCCATCGTCAAGGAACTGACCGGCGGCTACGGCTGCGACGTGTACATCGAGACCACCGGCGTGCCTGCCGGCGTGACGCAGGGCCTGGAGATGATCCGCAAGCTCGGCCGCTTCGTGGAGTTCAGCGTGTTCGGCTCCGAGACCAGCGCCGACTGGTCGATCATCGGCGACCGCAAGGAGCTCGACGTGCGCGGCGCGCACCTGGGGCCGTACTGCTATCCGGTGGCCATCGACCTGCTGGCGCGCGGGCTCGTCACATCGAAGGGCATCGTCACGCACGACTTTCCGCTGACCGAATGGGAGCGCGCCTTCGCGCTGGCAAACTCGCTGGATTCCATCAAGGTGCTGCTGAAACCGCAGCCCCGACCCCGAGAGACAACCAGCCAGAGGACGACATGAAATACGTGATCGGCGTCGACATCGGCACGCAGAGCACCAAGTGCCTGCTCGTCGGCATCGACGGCAAGGTGCATTCGCAGCACAGCGTGGCCTACCAGCCGGAGACGCCGAAGCCCTTGTGGGCTCAGCAGGACTGCGAGGTGTGGTTCGACGCGGTGTGCGAGAGCGTGCGTGCCTGCGTGGCGAAGAGCAGCGTCGCGCCCTCCGACGTCGCCGCGATGTGCGTGAGCAGCCTCTACGGCGGCGCGGGCATCCCGGTCGACGAGGCCATGCGTCCGCTGCATCCGTGCCTGATCTGGATGGACCGCCGCGCCACTGCCGAGGTCGATGCGGTGAACGCCAGCGTCGACGTGCAGCGGCTGCAGGCCATCACCGGCAACGGCGTGGACAGCTACTACGGCTTCACCAAGATCCTGTGGATTCGCGAGCACCTGCCCGAGGTATGGGCGAAGACGCGCCACTTCCTGCCGCCCAACAGCTACATCAACTGGCGGTTCACGGGCGAGCTCGCCGTCGACCACAGCTCGGCCGGCAACATCGGCGGCGTGTACGACGCGGCGCGCCGGCAGTGGTCGGAGGAAGCGATGGGGATGCTTGGCATTCCGCCGCGCATGATGCCGCCGCGCCTGATCGAATCCAGCGACGTGGTCGGCGGGCTGAGCGCCGGATGGGCCGCGAAGCTGGGCCTTGCCGAGGGCATGCCGCTGATGGCCGGCGGCGTCGATGCGGCGGTCGCCACCTTCTGCGCGGGCGTCACCGGCAGCGGCGACCACGTGGCGATGATCGGCACCAGCATGTGCTGGGGCTTCGTGAGCCCCACGGTCGATGCGCGGCACAGGCTCATCACCATGCCGCACGTGTACCGCGGCGCGGACCGCAGCTACGTGTTCGGCGGCGCGATCACCGCGGGCGCCGCCGTCACCTGGTTCCGCGAGGCCTTCTGCCAGGCAGAGATCGCTGAGGCCGCGCGCACCGGCGAGGACGCGCATGCCCTCATCGAGCGCAAGGCGGTCGACGTACCGCCCGGCGCCGAGGGCCTGGTGTTCCTGCCCTACCTCATGGGCGAGCGCAGCCCGATCTGGGACGCGCAGGCCAAGGGCGCGTTCATTGGGCTTTCGCTGGCGCACAGCCGCGCGCACCTCTACCGCGCGGTGCTCGAAGGCGTGAGCTTCGCGCTGCAGCACAACATCGAGGCCGGGCGGCGCAGCGGCCAGCCGCTGGACGAGCGCCTGATCGTGGTCGGAGGCGCGGCGCACTCCGATCTCTGGATGCAGATCGTGGCCGACGTCACCGGCTACCCGGTGTTCACCATCGAGCAGGAAGTGGAAGCGGCGCTGGGCGCGGCGATGCTCGCGGCGCTCGGCGCCGGACTGGTCGATGCGGCCACCGCCGAGCGCGGCTGGGTCACGCTGGTGGAACGCGCGCGGCCCGAGCCCCGGGCGCAGGCCGTGTACCGCGAGCGCTTCGAGATCTACAAATCGCTCTACCCCGCGCTGCGCGATGCGATGCAGCGGCTGACATGACGACCTCCTTCGACTTCTCCGGACGCCGCGCCCTCGTGACCGGCGCGAGCAGCGGCATCGGCCGCGCGGTGGCGGTGCGGCTCGCGCAGGCCGGCGCGCAAGTGACGGCCATCGGCCGCAACGCCGCGGCGCTGGCAGCGCTGCACACCGAAGCCGGCTGCACGCCGCTGGTGCTCGACGTGGGCGACGCGCCAGCGCTGGAACGCGCGCTCGCGCCGCTTCCCGCCTTCGACCTCGTGGTGAACTGCGCCGGCATCGCGCTGCTCGAACCGGCCGCCGAGATGCAGGCCGGCAGCTTCGACGCGGTGATGGCCGTCAACGCGCGCGCGGCGGCACTGGTGGCCTCGCGCTGCGGCAGGGCCATGATCGCGGCCGGCGTGCGCGGCAGCATCGTCAACGTGTCGAGCCAGGCCGCGCTGGTGGCGCTCGACGCGCACCTTTGCTACTGCGCCTCCAAGGCCGCGATGGACGCCGTCACGCGATCGCTGTGCCTGGAGTTCGGGCCGCACGGCATCCGCGTGAACAGCGTGAACCCGACCGTCACGCTCACGCCGATGGCCGAGCAGGCCTGGTCCGATCCGGCGAAGAGCGCGGCCGCATTGAAGAACATTCCGCTGGGCCGCTTCGCGCAGGTGGAGGAAGTGGTGGCCCCCATCCTCTTCCTGCTGGGCGACGGCGCGTCGATGGTGAGCGGCGTGGCGCTGCCGGTGGACGGCGGCTACACCAGCGTCTGAGCCGGCGCGGCCTCAGGCGAGGCGGGTGCCGCCCCGGGGAGACGATTCGAGCATCGCGTCGAGGTTGCGCGTGATCTTCTGCTCGATCATTTCGCTGAAGCTGCTGAACAGGAAGCCCAGCGTCGCGTCGAGCCTGAACGTGGTGTCGGTGACCTCGACGGTGCCGTCGATGCCGGCGCGCGTGAAGGTGGCGGTGTCGCAGCCGTCGCCCTGCGTGTAGACGCATTCGAGGCCGAACTCCTGCTCGGCCTGCTGGATCCACTTGCGCGCGACGACGCGTGCGCGTGCGATGCCCAGTGTGTGGTTGCGTTCGATGTGGATGTCAGGCACCGCGATCTCCGGTCTTTTCGTGTTCAGGGCTGGTGTGGGTCTGGAGGATACCCGTCGCTGCCTGCAGGGCGGCGCGCCGTTCCTCGGAGGTCGGCAGCGCGGCGATGCGCCGCACCTCGGCATAGAAGCGCGGCCAGTCGCGGCCTTCGCGCTCGAAGAGTTTCTCGAAGCCGGGTACGAGGTCGTCGTACGCGCCCTGCGCGCCGAAGGCCGCGTTGTTGGCGCGCGCCACCCAGGCGTCGTAGGCGTTCTGGCGCGGGCCGGACCAGCCGGCCTTCAGCTTCGCGTAGCGCTCGCGGAAGTCGGCCATGGCGGCCTGCTTCATGGCCTCCACCTTCGTCCAGTCCCCGGCCTTGGCTTCAGGCGATTCATACACCTTCGTCAGCGCGCGGCGGGTGTCGAGCGCCAGCGCGCGGAACTCCTGGCGCTGCGTGTCGAACTGCGCGTAGTCGCGCCGCGCGGCCTCGCCGGCCTCCCGCTGCAGCCACATCGCGCCGCCGATGCGCTCCACCGCGGTGGCGTACGACTCGTTGAATACCGTGTCACCGGCGACGTAGAGCACCTGGTGCGCGAGCTCGTGGAACACGATGCGCGCGAGCTCGCCCTCGGGGTAGCCGATGAAGGTGGACAGCAGCGGATCGCCGCCGGCCCAGTTCATCCAGCCCAGCGTGGAGTAGGCGGGCACCGGGTACACGGCCACTTCCAGGTCCTGCTTCTTCTGCTCCTCGGCTTCGGCCTTGGCCGCTTCCTCGGTGTAGTAGCCGCGGTAGCCCACGCAGCCCGCCACCGGGAAGCACCAGTTCTTGAGCGTGAGCGAATAGTGCGGCGCCGCCACCACGTTCCACACGGCCGCAGCGCGATGCAGGTCGGCGTAAGACTTGTAGCTGGCGTTGTCGGGCAGCCCGAGCTCGCTGGAGGCGAAGCGGCGGATGCGCTGCGTGAGTTCGAGCTTGGCCTTGAGCGCCGCCGACACCGACGGATCGGCCAGCCATTCGGGCACAGGCTTGGCGGCCCGCATGATGCCGATGTGGCCGCTGGCGGACTGCCAGTAGTAGCCGAGGTCGGCGCAACCGGTGAGCAGGAGCATTGAGCCGGCCAGCGAGAGGGCCGGAATGCCCTTGAGAAAGCGAAGGGTCCTCACACCTTCTCGACCTCGACCAGGCAGTCGTAGAAGGTCGGGCCGCGGCCGATGTCGGTCAGGCGCTGGCTGGTGAGCTCGTTGACGTTGGTGCCGTCCATGCCGAGCTTGCGCCACCAGATGCCCATGCCGTGCACCACGCCCTGGCGTGCGCGGCGCGAGATCTCGGCGCGGCAGCGGTGCTCGCCGCGCTTGTTGAACACGCGCACCGTGGCGCCGTCCTCGATGCCGCGCGCGGCGGCGTCGGCCTCGTGGATCTCCAGCAGCGGCTCGACCTCGATGGCGCGCAGGCTGGTCACGTTGACGAAGGTCGAGTTGAGGAAGTTGCGCGCCGGCGGCGAGATCATGGCCAGCGGGAACTCGGTCGAGCTGCCTGCCGGCTCCCAGTTGGGCACGTGGTCGGGCAGGCCGTCCATGCCCATGGCCTGAAGGCGCTCGCTGAAGAACTCGCAGCGGCCCGAGGGCGTGGAGAAGCCGCCTTCGGCGAACGGCGCCTCGGGCAGCTTCAGGCTGCTGAAGCCCTGCGCGGTCAGCTCGGCGTAGTCGATGCTGCCTTCGGCGAAGGCGGTGCGGCACAGCGTCTCGTCCGAATCGGAGAAGCAGGGCTCGGTGAAGCCCATGCGCTTCGCGAGCTCTCGGAACACCCAGGCGTTGCTGCGGGCCTCGCCGCGCGGCGCGACGGCCGGGCGGTTCAGCAGCACGTCGGTGTGGCCGTAGCTGCAGTGGATGTCCCAGTGCTCCAGCTGCGTGGTGGCGGGCAAGAGGTAGTCGGCGTAGTCGGCGGTGTCAGTGCGGAACTGCTCCAGCACCACGGTGAAGAGGTCTTCGCGCGCGAAGCCCGCCGCCACCTTGGCCGACTCGGGCGCCACCGCCACCGGGTTGCTGTTGTAGACCACGATGGCCTTCACCGGGTTGGCGGTGTCGAGCAGGGCGTCGCCGATGGTGCTCATGTTGATGGTGCGCGGCTTGCGCCCGGCCAGCAGGTCGGGGCGCTGCAGCGCTGCGCGATCCGCGGGGTAATGGCCGGAACTGCTCAGCAGCAGGCCGCCCGCGCGGCCGCGCCAGGCGCCCACCAGCGCCGGCAGGCAGGCTACGGCGCGCGCCGCGTTGCCGCCGCCGCGCACGCGCTGCATGCCGTAGTTCAGGCGGATGGCGGCCGGCTTCGTGGTGCCGTAGGCCCTGGCCAGCGAGACGATCTGCTCCTCGGGGATGCCGCAGACCTGTGCCGCGCGCGACGGCGGCCACTGCAGCGCCCGCTCGCGCAGTTGCTCCCAGCCCAGCGTGTGGTTCGCGATGTAGTCGTGGTCGAGCCAGTCGTTGACGATCAGCTCGTGCATCAGGGCCAGCGCCAGCGCGGCGTCGGTGCCGGGCAGCAGCGCGATGTGCTCGTCGCACTTGTCGGCGGTTTCGGTGCGGCGCGGGTCGATGCACACCAGCCGCGCGCCGGCTCGCTTGGCGGCCTGCGCATGGCGCCAGAAATGCAGGTTGCTGGCGATGGAATTGCTGCCCCAGATCAGGATCAGCTTGGCCTCGGCGAAGAACTCGATGCGCATGCCGACCTTCGCGCCCAAGGTGTAGACCATCGCCTCGCCGCCGGCCATGGAGCAGATCGTGCGGTCGAGCAGGCTGGCGCCGAGCTTGTGGAAGAAGCGCCGGTCCATCGACTCGCCCTGCACCAGGCCCATGGTCCCGGCATAGCTATAGGGGACAATAGCTTCGGGTTTACCCTGTAATGCTTGAAGATTCGCCGCGATGTCGTCCAGGGCGGCTTCCCAGCTCACCGGCTCGAACTGGCCGCTCCCCTTGGGGCCGACGCGCTTGAGTGGCTGAACCAGCCGTTCCGCATGGTCGTTGCGCTCGATGTAGCGCGACACCTTGGTGCACAGCACCCCGCCCGTGTGCGAATGGGCCGGGTTGCCCTGCAGCTTCACCGCAACGCCGTCCCTGACGGTGGTGACCAGCGCGCAGGTGTCCGGGCAGTCGTGCGGGCATGCGCCCAGCACGGTGGTGGTTGCGGGCTGGGAGGGCGCTTCTTCGAGCGTGTTATCCGATGCGTGGGCCATCGGGCAAGTCTAATTTGTGCGCGAGTCAGATCGCGGGAGTGGGTTTTGGTCATGTTGTTGAATCGACGTCGTTTTTCTCTGGCCGCGGGCGCGGCCGCCACGCTGGGCGGCTTCGGCCTCGCCCGGGCACAGGACACGCCGCTGGTGCTGGGCCAGTCGGCGCCTTTCACCGGGCCGGCGGCGCAGCTGGGCATCCAGTTCCACCAGGGCGCGAAGCTGTTCCTGGACCAGTACAACGCCCAGCCGGGCCGCCGCAACGTGGTCATCAAGAACCTGGACGACGGCTACGAGCCAGACCGCTGCGCGGCCAACACGCAGAAGCTGATCGAGGAAGACGTCTTCGCGCTCTTCGGCTACATCGGCACCCCGACCAGCCTGGCCGCGCTGCCGCTGGCGGTGAAGGACAAGGTGCCCTTCGTGGCGCCCTTCACCGGCGCGATGTCGCTGCGCGAGCCCTTCCAGAAGAACGTGTTCCACCTGCGCGCCTCGTACAACGACGAGACGGCGCTGATGGTCAAGCAGCTCACCCACCTGGGCCTGAAGAAGATCGCGGTCTTCTACCAGAACGACGCCTACGGCAAGGCCGGTCTCGACGGCGTGACGCTGGCGCTCGCCGAGCAGCAGCTCAAGCCGGCGGCGCTGGCCACGGTGGAGCGCAATTCGGCCGACGTGGCGCAGGCGGTGAAGACCATCGTCGCGGCCCGGCCCGACGCGGTGGTGCAGGTGGGCGCGTACAAGGCCTGCGCGGCCTTCATCCGCGAGTCGCGCAAGGCGGGCTACGGCGGCACCTTCTTCAACATGTCCTTCGTCGGCACGCAGGCGCTGGCCGACGAACTGGGCAAGGACGGCGCCGGCGTGATGATCACGCAGGTGGTGCCCTCGCCCTACAACCAGGCCAACGCGCTGGCCCGCGAGTTCGCCGAGGCGGCGCGCAAGGCCAACGGCGCCAGCATCAACTTCTCGAGCCTGGAAGGCTACCTCGCGGCGAAGGTGCTGGTGGAGGGCCTGCGCAAGGCACCGGGCAAGCCCACGCGCGAGGGCCTGATCGCCGGGCTGGAAAGCATCGACCGCCAGCAGTTCGGCGGCTTCGAGGTGTCGTTCTCGGCCAGGAGCCACGTGGGCTCGAAGTTCGTCGAGCTCTCGATGCTGACCGGCGACGGCCGCGTCAGGACCTGAGCTCCTTCGGCGGCGGCCTCAGCTCGTCAAGCCGTCGACGGCCTGGAACATGGCCTGGCGCGCCTGGCTCACGATCTGCCCCCGCCAGGCGTCGGTGTCCGTGTAGAAGGACTCCAGCATGCGCGCGCGGATGCCGTCGGCCAGGTCGGCGGGCGCCTCGGGGTGCTTGTGCAGCCAGTGGTCGGCGCGCAGCGCGCCGGTCACCTCGAGGATCGGCAGCGTGCCGTATTCGAGCGCGATGCCGGTGTACTCGGCCTGCGGGCATTCCTCGTACACCGAATCCCACATCAGCCCGCGCAGCAGCGCCGAGGTCGACGAGCCGTCGTAGATGGAAGTGACGGGCGCCGCGGGCGTGCCCCACCACGCATTGGCGCGCGCATAGGCGGTCTTGTCGTCGCGGCCCGCGAAGATGCGTTCGCCCAGGCCGTTCGGGCCCAGCCCGGTGTGCAGGTCGATCCACGCGATGCGCTTCGCGCGGCCCGCGTGGCGGCGCAGCACCTCGCGGACGGTCCTGTTGCTCCAGGTCGGCGCCTTGCCGCCGTAGAACAGGCCGTCTTCGAACTGGTACTGGCCGCTGGTCACCGCGGCCTGGTAGGCGGTGGTGCCGTGCTTGCCGATCCACTTCTCGATGGCCGCCTGGTTCTCGGGCGTTGGCGGCCAGGTGTCTGGCAACAGCAGTTCGTGCAGCTTCGCATAGGCCTCGTTGACCGGCACCGGCTTCGAGAAGTCGATGAAGTTGCGGTTGAGGTCGACGTTCTCGTGCGTCACGCGCCGGCCGTGCGAGAAGCCATGCGGGTTGAGGGCATGCACGTACAGCACCGCCACGCCCTGGGCCTTCGCCTTCTCGCGCCACTCGGCGTCGTGCAGCGCGAACACCTGCACGCCGCTGCCGCAGTGGCCTTCGACGCCGTGGCAGGCGCTGCTCACGACCAGCAGGTTCGGCGCATCGGGCGCGCCGTCGAGCGCCACGTCCATCGAGAGCTCCTCGCCCTCGCGCCCCTTGAGCGGGTGCGCATGCGGCTTGACCGTGAGGCCGGCACTCACGCAGCCCTGCAAAAATTTCTGGCGCGCCTGCGAATAGCGCGGCGAAAAGGCTTCGGCGATTCCGATCATGTGGCGCGGGACCTCTCTCGGTGGATCAGGGACGGATCAGGCGACGACAGCGGCTCAGGCGCCGCCGCCGGGCTTGAGGAACTGCTCCGCGATCTGCACCCAGCAGGTGGCGCCCAGCGGGATCAGGTCGTCGTTGAAGTCGTAGCTCGCGTTGTGCAGCGTGCAGGGGCCCTCGCCGTGGTGCACGTCGCGGTGCGAACCGTCGCCGTTTCCGATGAAGGCGTAGGCGCCCGGCTTGGCCTGCAGCATGAAGGCGAAGTCTTCCGAGGTCATGGCGGCCTCCTGCTTCAGCACGTTCTCTGGGCCCACGACCCCAGCCATCACGCGGCGTGCGAAGTCGGCCTCGGCCTCGGTGTTGATGGTGGGCGGGTAGTAGCGCTCGAAGCGGAACTCGCAGGTGGCGTCGTGCGCGGCGCAGATGTGGTCGCAGATCTGCTTCATGCGCGCCTCGATCATGTCGAGCACCTCGATTGAGAAGGTGCGCACCGTGCCCGACAGCTCGCAGTTGTCGGGGATCACGTTGTTGGCCTCTCCGGCGTGGATGGTGGTGACGGAGATCACGGCCGAATCGGTCGGCTTCATCTTGCGCGTCAGGATGGTCTGGAAGGCCTGCACGATCTCGCAGGCGATCGGCACCGGGTCGATGCCGGTCTGCGGCAGCGCCGCGTGGCCACCCTTGCCCACCACGTTGACGAAGAACTTGTTGCCCGAGGCCATCACCGGGCCGGGGCTCACCGCGAACTGGCCGGCCTTCATGCCGGGCCAGTTGTGCATGCCGAAGACGGCATCCATCGGGAATTGCTCGAAGAGCCCTTCCTTGATCATCTCGCGGGCGCCGCCGCCACCCTCTTCGGCGGGCTGGAAGATCAGGTAGACGGTGCCGTCGAAGTTGCGGTGCTTCGCCAGGTGCTGCGCGGCCGCCAGCAGCATGGCGGTGTGGCCGTCGTGGCCGCAGGCGTGCATCTTGCCGTGGTGCTTGCTGGCGTGGGCGAAGGTGTTGAGCTCGGTGACGGGCAGTGCGTCCATGTCGGCGCGCAGGCCGACGGCGCGGTTGCTGGTGCCGTTCTTCACGATGCCCACCACGCCGGTGGTCCCGAGGCCGCGGTGGATGGGGATGCCCCATTCGGTGAGCTTGCCTGCCACCACGTCGGCGGTGCGGACTTCTTCGAAGCAGAGTTCGGGGTGTGCGTGGAGGTCACGTCGGACGGCGGCGATGCCGGCCGCCTGCGTGACGATCGAGTCGATGAGTTTCATGGGGGTAGACCGTCTCAAAACGCCAGTCTATCCACTCTGGCATTTCGGGGCACCTCGGGAAACACGCAGCCCCGGCGTTTTGCCGGGGCCTTTGCTCAGTGCCCGCCGGTCCAGAAGCCCACATGCGGCGCTGCCGCTTCCTGCTCGAGCAGCGGCCCCACCACCTCGACACGTCGCTGCCCGCGCGCGAAGACTTCGCGGCACGGAAGCGAGAAGGTCGGGTTCTCGGGATGGTCGCCGGTCAGGCCCAGCAGCGCGTGCTCCGAGAGCGCATAGACCACGCGCCCGATGTTGGTCCAGTAGATCGCGCCCGCGCACATGCAGCAGGGCTCGGCGCTGGTGAAGAGCGTGCAGCGCGCGAGCTCCTCGGGGCTGAGCAGCTTCGCAGCCTGCGCGGCGGCCACCAGCTCGGCGTGCTGCGTGGGGTCGCCCTGGGGCGGCATCGAGTTGTTGCCCGCGGTGACGACGACCTCGCCGCGCTCGTTAGCCACCAGGGCGGCGAAAGGATGGCGCCCGCGCGCCTTCGATTCGTCCGAAAGCCGGATGGCCATGCGAAGCAGTTCGAGGTCGCGCGGGGACAGGTCGGGCGAGGAGGTGTCGTCGGTGGTCATGCGCGGACGATAACCCGGGCCGGTCAGCGGCCGATGCTCTTGAGGTAGTCGGCGCGTGCGGCCAGCGCGGTGTCGGTGAAGTCGGTGAACACGCCGTCCACGCCGAGCTTGTAGTACACGCCGTATTCGTTCTTGCCGTCCTTGTTGTAGTCGGAAGCCAGGCGGCGCGACTCGTTGCGGAAGGTGAAGGGGTGCACGAACAGGCCGGCCTTGTGCGCGTCGGCGATCAGCGAGGTGGGCGCCGTCGAGGTGGCGTCGGCGTCGTTGATCTTGCCGTCCTTGTTGACGTCCACCGGCTTGCCGTCCGCGCCGATGGTGCCCTTGATGCTCACGATGTAGCGCTTCCAGGGGCCGATGCCGTCGGCGTACTTCTTGATCTCGGCCAGGCCTGCGGGCGTGACCATGGCGTCGAAGTTGCGCTTGTCGCCGGCCTTGGTCCAGTCGTAGGGGCGGTCGCTGGGCACGGCGAAGGTCACGGCGCCAGTCTTCAGGTCGACGCTGTCGCCGTCGATGAGCTGGATGAGCCTGGTGTTCAGGCCCTTGCTCTTCATGTACTTGAGGCTGCCCGGCTCGAAGGACTGCACGTAGATGGGCGCGGTCTTGCTGTTCCAGCCGGCCGCGTTGATGGCGGCGATGACCTTGTCCTCCAGCGGCAGGCCCAGGTCGCGGAAGTAGGTCGGGTTCTTCGTCTCGGGGTAGATGGCGATGGTGCGGCCGGTTTCCTTCGACTTGGCCTTGGCGAAATCGATGATCTCCTGGAAGGTGACGACCTTGTACTTGCCGTTGAATTCCTGCGGACGCTCGGCGTCGGTGGAGATGGCGCCCAGGGTCTTGATCTCGGCCAGCGTGAAGTCGTTGCTGAACCAGCCGGTCTGGGTCTCGCCGTCGACCTTGATGGTCTTCTTGCGCGAGGCGAAGCGGGGGTGCCTGGCCACGTCGGTGCTGATGGCGAGGTTGGGGTCGTGGCGGGCGATGAGCACGCCGTCCTTGGTGGAGATCAGGTCCATCTCGATCACGTCGGCGCCGAGCTCGATGGCGCGGGCATAGGCTTCGAGGGTCTCTTCCGGCAGATAGCCCGAGGCGCCGCGGTGGGCGATGACCAGCGGCGGATTGCCGTCCAGAGTCAGCAGCTTGTTGCCGCCGGAAGGTCCGGTGCTGCTGCAGGCTGCCAGTGCGAGGGCCGCGGTGGCGGTCAGGGCGATCTGAAGAGAGGTGCGCATGGTCGAGGTTTCTCCGTCCGGAATGAAGAGGCGCAGGGTACCCGCTTCGCGTGACAGCTTCGACATCCATGCACGCGCGGCGCCGACTTCCGGGAGAATGTGTTGCATGCTCCACACGCTCTCCCCCCAAAGCCTGCTGCTGGCCCAGACGCTGGTGCGCATGAACACCGTCAGCGCCAACAGCAACCTCGAACTGATCGACTTCGCCCAGAGCCATCTCGCGGCACTGGGCGTCAAGAGCCGCATCACCTACAACACCGAGCGCACCAAGGCGAACCTCTTCGCCACGCTGGGCGAGGGCAAGCCGGCCGGGGTGATCGTCTCGGGCCATACCGACACCGTGCCCTGGGACGGGCAGGACTGGAGCGTCGATCCGCTCTCGGCCGTGGTGCGCGACGAGCGCCTCTACGGGCGCGGCTCGGCCGACATGAAGAGCTTCATCGCCATTGCGCTGTCGAACGCGAAGCGCTTCCTGGAGAGCGACTCGCCCTTCGCGGTGCACTTCGCCTTCAGCTACGAGGAGGAGATCGGCTGCTTCGGCGTGAAGGAGCTCATCGCCGACATGCGCGACGCCGGCATCAAGCCCCTGGCCTGCATCGTGGGTGAACCCACCAGCATGGTGCCCGCCATCGCGCACAAGGGCGTGTACCGCTACAAGTGCTGCGTGCGCGGCAAGGAGGCGCACTCCTCGCTCACGCCGAAGTCGGTCAACGCCATCGAGATGGCCGCCCGCGTGATCGGCAAGGTGCGCGACATGGCCGAGGGCTTCGAGCGCAGCGAGCCGCGCTACGAGGGCTTCGACGTGCCCTTCAGCACTGCGAGCGTGGGCCAGTTCCACGGCGGCATTGCCGACAACGTGGTGCCGCGCGACGCCGAGTTCCGCTATGAATTCCGCGACCTTCCCACCGCCGACGCCGCGAAGATGCAGGCCGAGGTGGTCGCCTACGCGGGCAGCCTCGAGCCCGCGATGAAGAAGGTGGCGCCCGATACGGGCTTCAGCTTCGAGACCATCTGCGAGATCCCGAGCTTCCTGGGCTCCGCCGACGACCCCATCACGCTGCTCGCCCAGCGCCTGGCAAGCGAGGAGCGCACCACGCTGGTGGCTTTCGGCACCGAAGCGGGTCTCTTCAAGAACGCCGGCATCCCCACCGTGGTGTGCGGCCCGGGCAGCATCGAGCAGGCGCACCAGCCCGACGAGTACGTGAGCCTCGAGCAGCTCGCGCGCTGCGAGCTGTTCATGGAGCGCCTGGCATCCACGCCGAGCATTGGCTGACAACGGCAACCACACCGGCGACGCCTCGCGGCGCATGAAGCGCGTCGCGCTCGGCCTGCTGTGCGCCGCCGCGCTGCTCTATGCGGTGGCAAGCGTGCTGCATGCGCGGCATCCGGCCTGGGGCTACGTGGCGGCCTTCGCCGAGGCCGCGATGGTAGGCGCCATCGCCGACTGGTTCGCGGTTGTGGCGCTGTTCCGCCATCCGCTGGGCCTGCCGATCCCGCACACGGCCATCATCCCGAGCAACAAGGACCGCATCGGCGCCAAGCTCGCGGGCTTCATCTGCGACAACTTCCTGAGCACCGCCCAGGTGCTCGGCAAGCTGCGGCAGTTCGACGCGGCCGGGCGCATCGCCGACTGGCTGGCCCGGCCGGCGAGCGGCGAGAAGCTCGGCGAATGGGGCGTGGCCGCGGCGCGCTACGGGCTCTCGGCCTTCGACGACGAGCGCGTGCGCGACTTCATGGGCCGCGCTGCCGCCGCCGGCCTCGCGAAGATCGACCTGTCGCGCCTCACCGGCCAGGCGCTCGACGCGCTCACCGCGGGCGGACGCCATCAGGCGCTGCTCGACGACGTGCTGCAGCAGGTGGCCGGGCTGCTCGAAGGCGAGGAGGTGCAGGCGCACATCACCGATGCGATCGCGCGCGAGATCAAGACGCTGCGCTACGTGGGCCTCGACCAGGTGGCCGCCAAGCTGGCCACGCGCAAGATCGTCGCGGCGGTGGCCCGCACCATCGGCGAGCTCGCGGCCGAGCCCGACCATCCGATGCGCAGGCGCTTCGACCATTTCGTCGACGACTTCGTGGTGCGCCTGAAGCTCGACCCCGAGTTCCAGCAGCGCGGCGAGCAGATCCGCGCCGAGCTGGTCGCGCATCCCGCGCTGGGCGACTACCTGCACGGGCTGTGGGGAGAGCTGCTCGCATGGCTGCACGACGACCTGGGCCGCGGCGATTCGGCCATCCGCCAGCGCATCGCATCGATGGCGGGCGCGCTGGGCACGCGGCTGCAGGGCGACGAGGCCATCCGCCGCTGGATCAACGAGCAGATCGAGGCGGCAGCGCCGCTGGCCATCGAGCGCTACCGCGAGGACATCCGCCGCTACATCGAGGAGCGCGTGGGCGAGTGGAACGCGCAGGAGATGACGGTCGAGCTCGAACGCCACATCGGGCGCGACCTGCAGTTCATCCGCATCAACGGCACGCTGGTGGGCGGGCTGGTGGGGCTGCTGATCCACACGGCGACGCAGCTGCTGCGCGGCTGAGTTCCTGCCGGCCCCGGCTGAAGGCCGCGGGTAATCCACAGTGAACGAAAGTCCGCATCCTGTCTCCGGAGGGACTCCGCGGCGCCTTCCTGCTCCTAGACTGCTGCGCGCATCCGCAGCATCCACAAGAGGAGAAGCCCACCATGCATCGTCGACGCATCGGCGCCCTTGCGCTGACCGCCACCCTCGCCCTGCTGGGCGCATGCAGCAGCCTCGCCCCGCCGACGGCCGCTCCGCCCGGTTCCCCCGCGACCACCGCTTCCACAGCAAGCGCCACGACCCGGCCCGCCTCGTGGGCCGCGCCCGAGGCGCTGGTCGCGCCATCGGCATTCGCCGGAGTGCACGGCCTGGCCATCGACGCCAGGGGCCGGCTGCTGGCCGGCTCGGTGGTCGGCAACACGATGTGGGAGGTCGACCGCAGCACCGGCGCGGCCAAGGTGTTCATCGACGCGCCCGAAGGCCAGGCGGACGACATCGCCGTGGGCCCGAAGGGCGAGCTCGCCTGGACCAACTACCTCATGGGCATGCTGCGCTACCGCGAGAGCGACACGGCGCCGATGCGCGTGCTGGCCAAGGACCTGCCGGGCCTCAACTCGCTGGACTTCGACCGCCGCGACGGCAGGCTCTACGCCTCGCAGGTGTTCCTGGGCGACGCGCTGTGGGAGATCGACCGCGAGGGCCAGAAGCCGCCGCGGCTCATCAAGAAGGACATGGGCGGCTTCAACGGCTTCGAGGTGGGGCTCGACGGCATGCTCTACGGGCCGCTGTGGTTCAAGGGCCAGGTGGTGAAGATCGACCCGGCCGACGGCAGCATGACCGTGATCGCCGACGGCTTCAAGATCCCGGCGGCCGCCAACCTCGACGGCAAGGGCAACCTCTGGGTGGTCGATGCACGCAGCGGCGAGCTGGTGCGGGTGGAGCTGGCCACCGGCCGCAAGACGGTCGCGAAGCAGCTGCGGCCCTCGCTCGACAACCTGGCCATCGCCAACGACACGCCCGACGGGATGATCTACGTTTCCAACATGGCCAACAACGAGGTGCAGGCCTTCGACCCCGCCACCGGCGAGCTGCGCACGCTCACCAGCGGCAAGGTGGCGGTGCCGGCGGGCATGAAGATCGACGGCAACGACCTCTGGGTGGCCGACGTCTTCGGCTTCCGCCAGGTCGACGTGCGCACGGGTGAGGTGCGCGACGTGTTCCGCATGCAGCGCGACCCGGAGCTCGACTACCCGTTTGCCGTCGGCCTCTCGCCGAAGCTCTTCGCGCTGAGCTCGTGGTTCACGGGCACGGTGCAGCTGGTCAACCGGCAGACCCTGAAGACGGTCGAGACCCTCCACGGCCTGAAGGCGCCCTTCGACGCCATTCCCATGCCCGACGGCAGCGTGATCTACGCCGAGATCGCCACCGGCAGCATCACGCGCGCCAGCGGGCCGAAGTTCGCAGAAAAGTCAGTGCTCGCCAGCGGCCTGAACGGCCCGGTGCAGATGATCGTCGGCCAGGACGGCGCGCTCTACGTGACCGAGGCAGCCGGCCGGCTGCTGCGCATTCCGCTGGACGCCAGCGCTCCGCTGCGCGCGGTGGTCGAAGGGCTGGCCCTGCCAGAAGGCGTGGCGCAGACACCGTGGGGCAGCTTCATCGTGGCCGAGAGCGCGGCGCGCCGGCTGGTGGAGATCGCCCCCGACGGCAGCCGCCGCACCGTCGCCGAGAACCTGCCGATCGGCCTCGCGCCGGGCCCCGGGCTGCCTCCTCCCTACGTGGTGACGGGGGTGGCGGTGGGCCGCGACGGCACGGTCTACATGGCCGCCGACCGCAATAACGCGATCTATCGAATCCGCCCCGTCAGGTAGCGCAGCGGCAAGCGCTGATTCAGCTTCTGCGCGGCGGCGCCCGGGCTCCAGCTAGTAGCCGCAAGCGGGCCGGGCGCCCGCATCCTAGAGTGCGTGCAGAGCGACAACGACAAGCGATCTGCACGGACTCCACATGCCAGTCATCGAATCCCGCCTGCAAACGGCCGGCGACACCTTCCAGGCCAACCGGGCCAGCATGCTGGCGCTGCTCGGCCAGGTGCGCGAGCACGAGGCGCGCGCCGTCGCGGCCTCCGGCGCCTCGGCCGAGCGCTTCGCCAGGCGCGGGCAGTTGCTGCCGCGCGAGCGCCTCGCGCTGCTGCTGGACACCGGCGCCCCCTTCCTGCCGCTGGCATCGCTCGCGGGCCTCGGGCAGGACAACCCCGACCTGTCGAAGAGCGTGCCCGGCGGCGGCCTGATCTCCGGCATCGGCTACGTGGCGGGCGTGCGCTGCATGGTCAACGCTTCCGATTCGGGCATCGACGCCGGCGCGCTGCAGCCCATGGGCCTGGACAAGCAGCTGCGCGTGCAGGAGATCGCGCTGGAGAACAGGCTGCCCTACGTACAGCTGGTGGAGAGCGCGGGCGCCAACCTCATGCAGTACCGCGTGCAGGACTTCGTGCGCGGCGGCAGCATCTTCCGCAATCTCGCGCGGCTGTCGGCTGCGGGGCTGCCGGTGGTGACGGTGACGCACGGCTCCTCCACCGCGGGAGGCGCCTACCAGACCGGGCTTTCCGACTACATCGTGATGGTGCGCGACCGCACGCGCGCCTTCCTCGCGGGGCCGCCGCTGCTGAAGGCCGCCACCGGCGAGATCGCGACCGAAGAAGAGCTGGGCGGTGCGGTGATGCACACCCACGTCTCGGGCCTGGGCGACTACCTTGCGGAGGACGACCGCGACGCCATCCGCATCGCCCGCTCGATCCTCGGCGGCATCGACTGGGCGCGCGACGAAGCGCCGCGCGGATTCGCACCGCCGCGCCACGACGCCGAGGAGCTGCTGGGCATCATGCCCAGCGACGGCCGCCGCCCGGTGGACATGCGCGAGGTCATCGCGCGCATCGCCGACGGCTCCGAATTCCTGGCCTTCAGCGAGCACTACGGCAGCGCAACGGTCTGCGGCCACATCCGGCTCGAAGGCCACGCGGTGGGCATCATCACCAACAACGGCCCGATCGACTCCGACGGCGCCACCAAGGCCACGCACTTCATCCAGGCCTGCTGCCAGTCGCGCACGCCCATCGTCTACCTGCAGAACATCACCGGCTACATGGTGGGCCGCGCGCACGAGGAGGCCGGCATCATCAAGCACGGCGCGAAGATGATCCAGGCGGTGTCGAACGCCACCGTGCCGCAGGTCACGCTGCTGTGCGGCGCCTCGTACGGCGCGGGCAACTACGGCATGTGCGGCCGGGGCTTCGCGCCGCGCTTCTGCTTCAGCTGGCCCAACGCGCGCACCGCGGTGATGGGCGGCGAGCAGGCAGCGAAGACCATGGCCATCGTGATGGAGGCCGGCATGGCGCGAAAGGGCGCGGTCGACCAGTCGAAGATCGACGCGATGCAGCAGCAGGTCGTCGAGCGCTTCGACCGGCAGATGAGCGTGTTCACCACCAGCGCGCTGCTGCTGGACGACGGCGTGATCGACCCGCGCGACACCCGCGCCGTGCTGGCCGAGGTTCTCTCGATCTGCCGCGACGCCGACTCCCGCGCGACGCAGCCCATGCAGTTCGGGGTGGCACGTCCATGAGCAGCACCAACAACACCACCACCTCCAGGTTCCGCAAGATCCTGGTCGCCAACCGCGGCGAGATCGCGGTGCGCATCATGCGCACGGCCCGCGCCATGGGCTTTGGCACCGTGGCCGTCTACTCCAGCGCCGACGCAGCCTCGGAGCACGTGCGCCTCGCCGACGAGGCGGTGCACATCGGCGAGCCGCTGCCCGCGCAGAGCTACCTGAACATCGCCACGATCGTCGAGGCCGCGCGCACCAGCGGCGCCGACGCGGTGCACCCCGGCTACGGCTTCCTCGCCGAGAACGCGGCCTTCGCGCAGGCCTGCCGCGACGCCGGCCTGGTCTTCATCGGTCCCTCGCCCGAAGCCATCCGCGCGATGGGCGACAAGGCCGGTGCCAAGCGGCTGATGCAGGCGGCGGGCGTGCCCTGCATTCCGGGCTACCAGGGCGAGGACCAGGGCGAGAAGACGCTCGCCGCCGAAGCCGCGCGCATCGGCTGGCCGGTGATGATCAAGGCCACGGCCGGCGGCGGCGGGCGCGGCATGCGGCTCGTCAGCTCGGCAGCGAACTTCGCCGAGCAGCTGCGCAGCGCGCAGTCGGAAGCGCTCAACGCCTTCGGCGACGCCACCGTGATCCTGGAACGCGCCATCGTCGCGCCGCGCCATGTCGAGGTGCAGGTGTTCGCCGACCGGCACGGCAATGCCATCCACCTCGGCGAGCGCGACTGCTCGGTGCAGCGCAGGCACCAGAAGGTGGTGGAAGAAGCGCCCTCGCCCGCCGTCTCGCAAGCGCTGCGCGAACGCATGGGCGCCACCGCCGTCGCCGCGGCGAAGGCCATCGCCTACGAAGGCGCGGGCACGCTCGAATTCCTGCTCGATGCCGACGGCCGCTACTGGTTCATGGAGATGAACACACGGCTGCAGGTGGAGCACCCGGTGACGGAAGCCGTGACCGGACTCGACCTGGTAGAACTGCAGTTGCGCATCGCGGCCGGCGAGCCGCTGCCGATCGCACAGCAGGACGTGCGCTTCTGCGGCCATGCGATCGAGGTGCGCCTGTGTGCCGAAGATCCGCAGCAGGGCTTCATGCCGCAGAGCGGCACGCTCGCAGCCTGGCGCCCAAGCGCCGCGCTGCGCACCGAGCATGCCCTGCGCGACGGCGCCGAGGTGCCGCCCTTCTACGACTCGATGATCGCCAAGCTGGTCGCCCACGGCCGCACGCGCGAGGACGCGAGGCAGCGGCTGCTGGCCGGCCTGCAGGACACCATCGGGCTCGGCATTACGACCAACCAGCGGCTGCTGGAGCGCACGCTGTCG
>CAJYQC010000060.1 GCA_913776885.1 uncultured Variovorax sp. | reverse complement strand
GTCCTTGTTGCAGCTGGTCTGGTCGATCTTGCGCTTGCGGCCCATCGGCGTCTCGTGCGGCAGCACGGCCACGCAGTTGCTCTGCACGGTGCAGTCGCCGCAGCCTTCGCACACGGCCTCGTTGATGAACAGGCGCCTGGGCGGATCGGCCATCTCGCCCTTCTTGCGGCGGCGGCGCTTCTCGGCGGCACAGGTCTGCTCGTAGATGAGCACCGTCACGCCCGCCATCTCGCGCAGGCGGCGCTGCACGTCGTCGAGCGCGGCGCGGTCGTGGAACTCGGTGCCCTGCGGAAAGCGGGCCTTGATGGCGTCGTACTTGCCGATGGCATCGCTCACCACCACCACCTTGCTCACACCCTCCGACTCCACCTGACGCGCGATGGCGTCCACGCTGATGACGCCGTCGACCGGCTGGCCGCCGGTCATCGCGACCGCGTCGTTGAAAAGGATCTTGTAGGTGAGCGTGGCCTTTGCCGCGACGGCCTGGCGGATCGCAAGGTAGCCCGAGTGGTAGTACGTGCCGTCGCCCAGGTTCTGGAAGACGTGCGGCGTCTTCGTGAACATGGCGTGCGAGATCCAGTCCACGCCCTCACCGCCCATCTGGATGAGGCCCGCGGTGCTGCGGTCCATCCAGTTCGCCATGAAGTGGCAGCCGATGCCGGCGCGCGCGGTCGAGCCCTCGGGCACCTTGGTGCTGGTGTTGTGCGGGCAGCCGGCGCAGAAGTAAGGCAGGCGCTTGACCGCGTCGCTCGCGTTGGCCAGCAGATCCGGCGGCGTGAAGTCGCGCACGTGCTGCAGGTGGTCGCCCAGGTCGTGGTTCTCGGGGAAGTGCACGGCCAGCCAGTGCGCGACCAGCTCGATGAGCCGCGAAGGCCGCAGCTCGCCCAGCGCCGACACCAGCGGCTGCCCTTCGCGGTCATGCTTGCCCACGAGCACGGGGCGCGCTTCGGGGGGCGCGTTGTAGAAGATGTCGCGCAGTTGCGTCTCGACCACCGCGCCCTTCTCCTCGACGATGAGGATCTCTTCCAGCCCCTGCGCGAAGGCCTTGATGCGCGTCTGCTCCACCGGAAAGCTCAGGCCGATCTTGTAGAGCCGCACGCCTGCGCGGGCCAGCTGCTCCGGCGAAAGCTCGAGCCGGCGCAGCACTTCCATCAAATCGTGGTGCGCCTTGCCGCAGGTGACGATGCCGACCTTGGCGTGCTCGCTGACGATCACGTGCCGGTCGACACTGTTGCGCCGGGTGAATGCAGCCACCGCCGCGAGCTTGTCTTCCAGGCGCGACTCGATGCGCAGCGACGGCAGGTCGGGCCAGCGGTAGTGCAGGCCGTCGGGCGGCGGGCGGTGGCCGGTGGCGGCGCTCACCGCGTCGGCGTCTTCCCATGCGTCGACACGGGCGTTGATCGCGTCGAGGTCCACGGTGCCAGCGCTCTCCACCACTTCGGACAGCGCCGCCATGCCGACCCATGCGCCCGAATAGCGCGAGAGCTCGTAGCCATAGAGGCCGAACTCCAGGTACTCGGCCACGCTGGAAGGCTGCAGGATGGGCATGCGCCACGCCATGAACGCGTGGTCGCTCTGGTGCGGCATCGACGACGACACGCAGCCGTGGTCATCGCCCGCCACCACCAGCACGCCGCCGTGGGGCGAGGAACCGTAGGCGTTGCCGTGCTTGAGCGCATCGCCCGCGCGGTCGACCCCGGGGCCCTTGCCGTACCACATCGCAAAGACGCCATCGACGGTGCGCTCCGGGTCCGATTCCACGCGCTGCGTACCCAGCACCTGCGTGGCCGCAAGCTCCTCGTTGACTGCCGGCACGAAGCGGATGCCCGTCTGCCTGAAGCGCTCGCCGGCCTTCCAGATCGCCTGGTCGACCATGCCCAGCGGCGAACCGCGGTAGCCGCTGATGAAACCCTGGGTGTTCAGGCCGCGCTGCGCATCGCGCCGGCCCTGCATCACGAGCACGCGGATCAGCGCCTGCGTGCCGGTCAGGAAAACCGAGCCGGACTCGGCCCAGATGTTGTCGGAGAGTTGGTAGCCGGGCCGTCTGATCGCGGTGGCATCGAGTGGGGCATTCATGCCCGGGATTGTTCTGCCGCGGCCGAGGTAAGTGCTTCTTCAATGCACTAGCGCAGACCCTGGTTTCGAGAAAAATCCACTTCAAAACAAGCTGGAGAGGAGGTTTTGTTTTTTATTTCTTCCAATCCGGAGAAAACACCCGACTCCCGCGCTGCCTCAGCGCCGCTCGCCCGCGTGGCGGGCCGTGGCTGGCCCGGCGTCATGCCTTCCAGCCCCGGGCAGCCGCGTCTGCGCAGGGTCAGTCGCGCGAGCGCATCGCGAAGAAGCCGCCGGCCACCAGGATGAACGCTCCGATGATGACCTTCTGCCAGGTGCTCGGCACCCCCGCCAGGATCAGCACGTTGTTGATCAGCGTGACCAGCACCACGCCCAGCAGCGTGCCGCCCACGGTGCCGCTGCCGCCGGTGATGCGCGCGCCGCCGAGGATCACGGCCGCGATCACGTCCAGCTCGTTGCCCACCAGGTCGAACGGGTTCGCCAGCCGCGTGCTCGACACGTGCACGATGCCAGCGAGCCCCGACAGGAAGCCCGCGTACGCGAACACGAAGACGTGCACCGTGCGCAGGTTGTAGCCCAGGCGCTCCGCGATCGCGAGGCTGCCGCCGATGGCATAGACGGCCCGGCCGATCAGCGTGCGGTTCAGCAGCCACCAGGTCAGCAGCGCCGCGAACACCAGCACCAGCACGGTGGCCGGCAGCACCACGTGCAGTCCCTGCGGCGTGTCGAAACGCCACAGCGCCAGCTTGCCGAAGGCGTCCATCGGCGCTGGCACGTTCATGAAGAACACGGTGCCCACGAAGGTCAGCAGGATGCCGCGGTAGAGGTACTGCGTGCCGATGGTGACGATCAGCGAAGGCGCCTTGAGCCAGTGCACGAGCAGCCCATTGATCACGCCCAGCAGCGCGCCGCTGGCGGCGCCCGCGATCAGCAGCAGCGCGATGGGCGCCTCGGGAAAGTAGTTGAGCACCAGCTTGGTGATGCTGTACATCGTGAGCGCGGCGATGGCCGCGAACGACACGTCGATGCCGCCGGCGGCCAGCACGATCAGCACGCCCAGCGCGAACAGGCCCAGCACCGTGCAGGCGCGCACGATGTCGAACAGCACCGGCAGCTGGAAGAAGCTCGGGTTGATGGCGCCCACGGCCAGACTCGCCAGCACGATCAGCGCCAGCGTGAAGACCGAGGGGCGCTGCGCGAGCCAGCTTCGCAGCGATGCGCGCGCCTGCGGTGCGTGAGCCTGGTCCGTTGCGGCCGGTGTGCCCGGCGCGGGGTGCGCTTGCATGGTGGAAGCCGTCATGGGAATGCGGGGGAAGGTGTGTCGGAAACCAGCGCGTGGTAGAGCTCGCTCTCGGCGAGCCCCTGCGCGTCGAAGTCGTTGGCGATGCGGCCCTTGCGCATCAGCAGGATGCGGTCGCAGTTCTGCAGCAGCTCCTGCAGGTCGTCGCTCACCAGGATCACGCCCAGGCCCTGCTCGGCCAGCCGCTGCACGATGCGGTAGATGGTGTCCTTGGAGCCCACGTCCACGCCCACGGTGGGGCCGTGCAAGATCAGCACGCGCGGGCCGATGGCCAGCCATCGCCCGATGAGCACGCGCTGCTGGTTGCCGCCCGAGAGCGATTGCACCGGCCGGTCCACGTCGGGCGTGGCGATCTGAAGGTCGCTCACGGTGCGCTCGGCCAGCGCCTGGCACTGATTGGCGTCCAGCGCGCCGAAACGCCCTCGCAAACGGTTGAGCACCGCCGTCACGATGTTGTCGCGGATCGGCTTGTCGAGGAACAGGCCCTCGCTCAGGCGGTCTTCGGGCACGTAGCCGATGCCCTGGCGGATGCCGTCGGCGGGCGTCTTCAGCACGATCTGCCTGCCGTCGAGCAGCACCCGCCCGCGGTCGGCGCCCTGCACGCCTGCCAGCGCCAGCGCGAGCTCGTTGCGGCCGGAGTCGAGCAGCCCGGTCACGCCGAGGATCTCGCCCTTGCGCAGCGTGAAGCTTGCGTCGCTGAACTGCTGGCCGCGGCCGAGCCCTTCGACCTTCAGCAGCTCGTCGCCGCCGTGCGTGCCGTGGCGGTAGCGCTCGCCGTCGAGGTGCTTGCCGGTCATCCAGTGCGCGATCTGCGCCTTGGTGAAATCACGGATCGGGCCCTGCGCCACCTTCGTGCCGTCGCGGAACACGATGGCCTGGCCGCCCATGGCCATGCACTCGTCGAGCTTGTGGCTCACGAAGAGCACGGCCACGCCCTGCTCGCGCAGCGCCTCCACCACGCGAACGAGGTTGTCGACCTCCTTCTGCGTGAGCGAGGTGGTGGGCTCGTCCATGATGACCATGCGCGCGCGCGTGGCCACCGCGCGCGCGATGGCCACGAGCTGCCGCGTGGCGATGGGCATCTCGTCCACCCGCCGCGCGAGGAAGGCCGCGTCGGTCGGCAGCTTCACCGCCTCAAGCGCCCGCGCGGCCGTGGCCGCCAG
>CAJYQC010000059.1 GCA_913776885.1 uncultured Variovorax sp. | reverse complement strand
CGCCCGACTGGGTGGCCACCCCGCTGGCGGACGACGTCGATCCCACGGCCGACCCGCAGATCCAGGCGCTGCTCGACGGCTGCGACAGCCACCTGCTGTGCCACTCCGACGCCGAGGGCTTCTACGTTCCGGTCGACTTCGACGAGGTGCTGTTCGACGAGGACGGCGGCAAGGGGGAGGAAGCCGAAGGGGATGCGGACATCGAGGAGCCGGCCGGTCTTCCCGGCGGGATGCTCGGCTCGTCCCAGCGGCTGCTCGAAGAACTGGTGTTCGTCGCTCCCGCCTTGGGCATCCGGCTCGAGGACGGCAGGCTCTGCGACGAGGAGGCCGAGCGCATCGATGCGCTCATCGACGAAGACGACGGCCTCTACCGCGAATACGTCTCCTGGCTGCTGCTGTACGAATCGGCCCGGCTGAGCATCGAGCACAGGACGGCGATCGTCTTTTGCTGAACCGGCTCAAAATGCGCGGCTTGGAGGCTCCCCGACAATCCGCATGAGTTTCACCACCGAATTGCGCAACTATCTCTCCCTGGCGTTCCGCTGGCAGCGCGGCCGCCAGGGCACGGGCTACGACAAGATGCTGCTGCTCACGGCGCGCTGGCCGCTGCCGTTCGACAGCTACCTCATCCGCTACCCCGAAGGCTCGGAAATCCCGCCGCACACCGACCCGGTGCAGGCCGGGCGGCACTACCGGCTGAACGTCGTGCTGAAGTCGCCGCGCTCGGGCGGCGACTTCGTCTGCGCCGATCCGATCTTCGCGACGCGGCGCATCAAGCTGTTTCGCCCCGACGCGTGCGAACACAGCGTGACTCGGGTGGTGGGCGGCAGCCGATACGTGTTCTCGCTGGGCTGGGTGCGCGCAGGCAAGCCGGGCTGAGGCGCAGCAACGAGGCCCTGCCCTCTTCTTCCTCTTCTTCCTCTTCTTCCTCTTCTTCTTCCTTTTCTTCCTCTTTCTCTTCCTCTTCGCCACCGGCAACGCCGCCCCTCACGCGATGGCGCTGGTCACCGGCTTGGTGATGGTGGCTGTCGCCTTGGCGCCCAGGGTCATCTCGGTGAGCCATGACACCAGCAGCGAGCCGTAGGCCTGGCGCCACTCCTGCTTCGACAGCGCATGGTCCGCGCCCGAGAGCACGCGGTAGGTGACCGACTTCACGCGCTTGAAGGCGCCGAGGTAGTTCTCGACCACCGGGTGCGGCACGATCGGGTCGTGCTCCGATTCCACGATGAGCACGTCGCCGCCGAAGGCCGCGCAGGCCGCGAGCGCGCGGTTGTCCTTGGGGCCGACCAGCGAGCGGCGATAGGCGACGAGGTCGGATCGGTTGAGCGCGCCCTTGGGCGTGTCCCATTCGCCGTCGCGGTAGAGCGCGGGCGCGCGCAACGCCAGCCAGCGCACCGGCCGCATCGCGCTGACCAGCGCCGCCAGGTAGCCGCCATAGCTGCTGCCCACGATGGCGATCGCTGCCGGATCGACCGTCGGGTGGCCGACCAGCGCGTCATAGGCTGCGAGCACGTCGCGCAGGTTGTCCTCGCGCGTCACCTGCATGCGCTGGGCGGCGTGGCGCGCATGGCCGCGCAGGTCGAATGTCAGGCACACGCAGCCCAGGGCGGCAAGCTCGTGCGCGCGCTGGGCGTACTGCTCGCGGCTGCCGTCCCAGCCGTGCACCAGCAGCACCCCGGGCACGGTGGTGGATGCAGCGAACAGGGTGCCCTCGATGTGCTGGCCGTCCACTGCGATGTCGATGGTGCTATGGCGCGTCGGCATGTCGCTCTCCGGGCAGGGTGGTGTATTTGACGATCGGCCCGACCCGGCTGTCGTTCCCCTGGTAGGCCACGATGGCACCGTCCGGAACGGGCACCGAGGGGCCGTAGACCTCGAAGCACGATGCGCGCACCTCGTGCAGGGCGTGGTCGGCGCGGAACGCCTCGAGCCCTGCGAGTTCCGCGCCCGTCGCGCCGCCCACGCGCCACGACTGCTCCAGAACGCCCGAATGCCACTGGCCGCTGTCGTCGGCGCCCTGCGCCACGTCGTAGTTCAAGCGGGAGGCGAAGAAGCCCGGGTAGCAGTCGACCACCGCCTGGTGATAGCGCCGCGCCTGTCCGATGGCGCGGCGCAGCGAGGGCGAGACGATGGCTGCGATCAGCGCGTCGAAATCGCCGCGCCGCATCACGAGGTCGGAGCCGCCGTAGACCTCCTCGCCGGCGTTGCCGGTGGTGGTCCGCTGCACGCCGTAGTAGCTGACGACCATGCCCGCCACGCGCACCTGCCCGCCGCTCCAGGTGATGGGGCCCTGCAGGTTCGCTTCGAGCACGAGGCCGTGGCGTTCGAGCGCGCCCCGGTCCATCGCGCCGATGCAGCCGTCGAGCGCCTGCGCGCTGTCGACGACGATCTGCCCTCGCCCGCCCGTGGCCGTCACCGGCTTGAGGCGCACCGGGCCCCCATCCAGCATTAAGCGCCCCGCCCTCATCGCCTCGTCGGCGCCGAAGCACGAGAAGCCCGGCAGCACCGCGTCGCCGACCTCGCCCGCGAAGCGGGTCGACCAGCCCTGCGGCCGGGCGGCACCGCGCTCGTCCACCAGCGGATGGCTGATGACCTTGGTGGCGACGAAGGCGTGCGGCACCACGCCGCCGAAAAAGTCTTCGACGCCGCAGATGCCCATGCCGCGCGCGAGATCCGTGCCGCAGAGCGTGTCGCTCGGCACGAAATATCGGCGCGCGGCGCAAGGCTGCACAGAGGGGCAGTCGCCATCAAACGCGCAGCCGATCAGCGCTGCCAGGCGGCGCCCGTAGTGCGCACGGGTGGCATGCTCATGCTCGCTGCAGTAGCTGCGCGGATCGACGTCCAGGGTGACGACGCTGCATGGCCTGGGCGGCGCGGCAGCCAGCACGGACGCATCGACTGGAAGCGCTTGCACGGCGACGGACCGGTCTGCCGGCGTCAGCCCTTGCCGGCCTGCTCTTCTTCGGCGTCCTTCTTCTGGTCCGAAGAAGGCAGCTTCACCTTGGTCACGGTGACGGACACCGGATCGCTGGCCGGAAAGGACTCCTCCACGCCGCTGTCCAGCGCTTCCTCGCTGGCAGGCTGCTGCACCGGCTTGGCGGTTACCGCCTTACCCTGCGAAGGATTGCTGGAAGTGGGGAAGGGAAACTTCCCCGGCGGCTCCTGCGGCTGCGCCGCTCCTGCCTTCTTGTCTTCTGGCTGAGCTGTCTGCTGTTTCGAAGTCATGATCGCGGACCTCCAGGCGTGTTCATCTGCGCATGTTCGGCAGGCGCGCACGCTGGATGGTGGGAGGGCGCTGCCCTTGCGTGTGGGAACAGTCCGGCGCGCGACGCTCGTGCGTCGGCTATCGTGCAAGGCCATGCCTGCGGCCAGGGGCTGCGCATGACGCAAATATCAGAGGAGTCCTGGCTATGAACTGCACCGTCGAGCCGACGGCCGAACACCACTTCGAAAGCCTGCACCGGGCGCTGGACACCGTCGCGCGCGAGAAGAAGTACCTCGCGCTGACGCAGGCGCCTCCGCTGGCGAACTCGATCGATTTCTACTGCGGCGTGATCTCGAGCGGCTTCCCGCACTTCGTGGCGCTCGACGGCGACCGCGTGGTCGGCTGGTGCGACGTGTCGCCGGTGTACGGGCACTCGCGCGAGCACGTCGGCGTGCTGGGCATCGCGCTGGTGCCCGAGGCGCGCGGACGGGGACTGGGCACGCGGCTGCTGGAGGCGGCCATCGGCAGGTCGTGGGAGCGCGGGCTGACGCGCATCGAGCTTTCGGTGCGCACCGACAACGCCCCCGCCAGGGCGCTGTACGAGCGGCTCGGCTTCGAGCATGAGGGCGTCCTGCGCCGCTCGATGCTCGTCGACGGCGGCTACATCGACTGCCATGCGATGGCGCTGCTTAGGTAGCGTGAACGGGCCTAGACTGGACGGCGTCGTCCGTCGCCGAATGGAGCGCTCCCATGTGCCGCAGCATCAAGACCCTCTACAACTTCGAGCCGCCCGCCACCGAGCAGGAGATCCGCGCTGCCGCACTGCAGTTCGTGCGCAAGCTCAGCGGCTTCAACGTGCCCTCCAAGGCCAACGAGGAGACGTTCAACCGGGCAGTCGACGAAGTGGCGTCCACGGCTGCGCGGCTGATCGAATCGCTCGTCACCACGGCCGAGCCGCGCGACCGCGTGGTGGAAGCCGAACGCGCCAGGGCCCGCTCGGCGCTGCGCTTCGGCGGCGGCCCTTCCGCCTGAGCGGCACGGCTGGCGTGCGCATGCCCACTGCGCAGCGCCGGTGCGCGGCCTTTGATATGGTGCCCTCCAGCACCTCCATGCGAAGCCCGAGCACATGAAAAAGATCTACACAGGCGGCTGCCACTGCGGCGCGGTGAGATTCGAGGCCGACATCGACCTCGGCCTGGGCACGCTGCGCTGCAATTGCGCCATCTGCACCCAGACCCGCTTCTGGCCTTCCATCGTCGCGACCGGCGCCTTCCGGCTCGTCGAAGGAGAGTCCGAGCTCAGCGAGCAGATGCTCGGACTCTCCTTCGACGAGCCGGAAGGCGCCGGTCGCGACGATGGAAGGCCAGAAGCGGGTCTGGGTGCAGATGGCGCAATTGCAGCGCAGCGTGCCCAGGCCGAGGTCGATGT
>CAJYQC010000058.1 GCA_913776885.1 uncultured Variovorax sp. | reverse complement strand
GTGCGCGCCTGCACCGCATACACGGTGCTGCCGCCCATGGTCACGCCCACGGCGGCGGCCGAGCGGGCCGGGATCGCGGCCGACTGGGCCAGGTACAGCCGCGACTGCTCCGGCCCCTGCGCCGGGTTCACGAACCGGTAAGTGCGATTGCAGTCGAGCGTGATCTTGTTGTTGGGGCCGCTCGGTTCGTAGGTCTCGGTGGGGATGAATTGCGCGCCCGGCTGCAGGTCGCCGGTCTCGGCCCAGGCGAAGCCGACGTCGACGCTCCACTGGAACTTGACGCGGGACGTAGGCCCCGGGTTGGAGAACTTGGTGAACCACGCCAGCGACAGGGCATTCGGCGCGAGTTGGGTCGGGTCGTTCTGGAACACCATGAAGTAGCCCGAATGGCCCGCATGGTTGTTGACCGTGACGGAATGGATCATTCCCATGACGACTTCCCGAATGAACAGAGTGGTTGCAGCGGCAACGCGGGCCACATTGGCACCGCTTGGGTCGTCACTCTAGGGAACGCAGGGATCGTTTTGAATTACATCCAATTACAGCGGTTGCGCCCCGCCACGAATTTCGAATGGGTAGTTGCCTAGGCGCACGGTGCCGCGCCGGCGCTCGACCAGCGGCGGCTCCGCCAGGTGCGGCGGCAGCGCATTCAGGATCTGGTGCTTGGCGCGGAAGATCTGGATGTTCACGTAAGAGGGCTCCACCCCCAGCATGCGAGACAGCTCGTCCAGCCCGATCCAGCCCTGGCTCTGCGGAGCGATGCCGCGTTGCGCGTCCTTCTGGCGCAGCCGCGCGAGCGTGACCAGCGTGTAGTGGTGGATGCGCTCGCCCAGCGGCACCGACCTGCCCTGCGCCACCAGGTTCAGGCTGGTGTGCTCCTCGTCCTGGCTGACCTCGAAGTGCAGCGCCACGTCGGCCGACATCGCCATCGGCATGCGGGTCGATATGGGGGTCTCGGAGGTGAGGTCGAGGTCGTCGCACAGCACGAACTCCCAGGTGCTGGACGAGGTGCGCACCATGGCGCCGTCGCTCAGCAGCTCGATGCCGTCGATGTGCTCGAGCATCCACTTGCCGTCCTGGAAGTAGACGTTCGCCTCGGGTTCGTGGTCGTCCGGCAGGAGGTTCTCGCGCGGGTTCAGCTCCAGGATGTCGCTCGCCGCGCCGTCGCCCGCGCCCGCGGGAAAGAGGCAGGTGGCCGGCGCGGCAAGATCTTCAGCTGTCCAGACCGACTCGTCGCCGATGCCCATGCGGATCTCGGCGCCGGCCGGCAGCGCCGTCCAGCGGCCGCTGGGCAGGCGCTCGCCGTTCAGCGTGGTGCCGTTGCGGCTCTGGTCGACGATTTCCCATGCCTGCCGGTTCCAGCGCACCATCGCGTGGACCTGGGACACGTCGGGCGCCTGCAGCACCGTCTGGCAGACCGAGGCGCGCCGGCCGAAGGCATGCACCGGCCGCAGCACGGTGGCGCGCCGGTCGAGCTTGTTCCTGAAGATGGCCATCGCCGCATTCTCCTACGCGTTCTCAGACGTACAGCGCCTGCGGATTCAATTCGCTTTCATCAAGGGGAGTGTCGCGCCACCCGAGGGCGACCGGCACGCGGTAAAGGCGCGGATTGCCAAGCTCCGGCCAGATGTGGCAGAGGCCCGGCACCACCACCTTGACCGTGCAAAGAGGAAGATCGGGCCGCGTATGGTCGAGGACGATGGTTTCCAGGCCGAGCGAGGCGGCGGTGCCCACGCAGCGGCGGATCTCTTCGGCGATTTCGGCCCGCGCGGCCGGGGCGGCCGCGACGGGCGCGGCGCCTGCCGGCAACAGGAAGGCGGGCGCCTCCTGGCCCCCTGCTTCGGCGGCCGGCACCGAAAAACTCTTTCCCGCCGCGATCAGCTGGCTCATTTCGGTCAGCGCCCGCTCGCATGCCAGCCCACGGTCGGGGCTGCAGCCGAAGCCGACGGCCCAGGCGCCCGTGTCGAGGTGCCGGCCGACCGCCACCACCACCGGAATGCCGAAGTCGTGCGTGATGTCGAGCGCCCAGCGCTCCCAGCGCGGGCCGCAGGTGCGCTCGATGCGCTGGAGGATCTCGCCCGGCAGGCTGCCGAGCGCGATCGCCGGCCTGCGGTGCCGGCCGTACCACCAGACGGCGGCGGCGTCGCGCTCCACCAGTTCCAGAAAGCCCTGGAGGATGGCCTCCTCGCGGGTGTTGCCGGCGGCGCAGCCGTTCGAGGTCCAGCCGACGTGGAAATGGCTCTGCACCGGCGCGTTGGCGAAGCAGAAACCCAGCGGCAGGTAGCGGCGCGCGTCGGCGGTCAGCGACCAGCCGGGCGCCCACCACGTCGGCGCTTCATGCGGCGAAACGGGCGAGACCACCGCGTGCGGCGGCTTGTGCGCATGGAAGCTCTCGCGCTGCCGATCGCTGAAGAGCGCCAGCGCCTGCGGCTCGATGCAGGGAGCGTCCAGTTCGGCGGCGGGCGCAACCACCCAGGCTTCATCGCCCTGGAAGAAGGCCGAATGCCGCTCGGCCGCCTCGCACAGCGCGCTGGCGCGGGACTGCGCCATCGACATGCCCTTGCCCAGGCACACCTGGGTGAGCACGCCGGGCAGCTCTTCGTCGCCGGGCGGCGGCGTGCGGAAGATTTCGCTGCGGTAGACGGTCAGCGCATCATCGGCTTCGGCGTTCAGCGGCACGATGCGTGCGATCGCGCCCGTGAACGGGCTGAGGTGGCGCATCAGCCGCTCGACGGTGACCGAGGCCGGCACGGTGCGCCAGCCGCCGTCATGGCTCGCGGTCGGCAGGCCCGGCGCCAGCACGACGCGCTCGCGCTGCCGGCGAGCCACGAGGTCCGGCGTTCCGCAGTGCGGGCATTGAGGGCGGACGGCGACGAAGTGGGCATCAAACGAATCCAGCGTGCGCAGCTGCGCGTCGTCCGTCTGTGCCAGGATCTGTCTCGCGAGCGGAAGCAGCCGGTCGAGCCGCTCGGCGACAAGCTCCGCGCCGGCCAGCACCGGCAGCCCGTTTTCTTCGCTTCCGTGCCGCGATTGCCACCAGGCAAGCGCCGGACGGTTCCTGAGCCAGCGATGCGCGAGGCAGTGCCAGCATGGACCAGCGGCAGCATCGAAGACCGGCCCAGCCATCGCCTGCTCGCCTGCCGGCTTGACCAGCAGCCAAGGGCGCCCCGACGCACGCTGCTGCGCGTCGATAGCGGCGAGCCGGGGGTCGAGGTAGTCGTCGCAGAAGACGACGGTGAGGCCGGAGCCGGCGGCCAGCGACCGTGCCCAGCGGACCGTCGCCTCATCGCTCACGGCTCTCGACAGCGCGACCACGTCCAAGTCGGCCGAAAGTGCGATGCGCGAGGGCACCGCCGAGAAGTCGGGAACCAGCCACGAGTCCGCATCGCCGTTCTCCGCCGCGGGCCGCACGAGCCCCTGGCGCGACAGCGTCTCCAGCGCATGGAGCATCTGCGCGAGCTGTGCGGCGCCTTCGCCGGTGCTGCAATAGGCGGCGAGGCTGAGGCCATGGCGCAGCACGCGCTCCACCGCCATGACGCCGGGCGAGCCCAGCACCAGCAGGTCGTTCTCGCTGGCCAGCAGCAGGCGGTCCTGCAGCACCACGGGCGGCAGGAACCGGTCGTGCCAGCGGAAGATGTCTGTGAAGAAATCGGGCGCCATGGCGCTATTCATCGCCGCCGCGCCCCAGTTCGAGCTGCACCACGCCGTAAGGCGATGCACCCGTCGTGGCCCGGAACGCCGCCTCGAAGAGCCGGTGCCTGTCCGAGAACTGTCCGTAGATGTGGCCATCCGAGACCACTCGCATCGACGGATGCAGCCGCGCGATCTGCGCCGCGTTCTCGAAGCCCGACACCACCGGCAGCCGCATGCCGCCCACGGCCATCGTCTGGGCGGCGAGCAACGGATGCACGTGGTCGAGCACCACGACGCACGTGTTCGCAGCCCGCTCGAAACGCCCGGCGAGGCTGCGCAGCACCGCCTCCAGCGGCGCCTGCGGCAGGTAGGGGCACACGCCCTCCAGCATCACCAGCACCGGGCGCTCGCCGGGCAGGCCGGCGGCGTCGAGCCAGCGTTCGTCGAGCACGGAGCAGGCCAGATCGCTGCCGGACTCATCGTCTCGATCGCGCGGCATGTGCTGCGCGCGCAGTTCGATGGCGTCGGGCAGGTCGATGTCGAGCCAGCGCGAGTCCGCCGCTGCGGCGCCGAGCCGGCTGCGGCGCGTGCACAGCCCAGCGCCCAGCGTGATGCACAGGGCGTCGGGATGACTGGAAAGAAAGCTGGCCGCGAAGCGATCGAAGAGCGCCGCGCGCAGCACGATGCTGCGCACGAAGGCCGAATCGGCCGCGTAGGCCGAGATGTCGAAGGGCAGCGACGCAGCGATGCGCCGTGCCTCGGGATCGGAGAACACCGACGCATCGGCCACGGCGCCCGAATTGGCGCGCGCGGCCAGCGTCAGCAGGAGCGTGGCCGTGGCGCCCTGCAGCGCGCCTGCGGCCGGCCCCTGCCCTGTCGCGGACTCAGCAGGTGAACGGATAGGGGTCGCCCGTGTTGTTGTACGAGGTGAGCGCGACGGCGCGCATGCTCTCTTCCGCCGGAGCCGTGGGGTAGTTCAGGCGGATGCCGTTCTTGATCGCGCTGCCGTCGGCGTTCTTCTGGTTCCATTCGCCCTTCGCCGCGTCCCAGGTGAAGGCCGAGTTGGTGGTGAACAGGATCTTGAAGTTGAACGGGTTGTTGTAGCCCAGCCATTGGCTCAGCACGTTCGCCTTGTCGGTTTCGGCGTCGCGCGTCAGTTCATAGAGCAGCTCGGGCGACTGCCATGCGATGGCGATCGCGCGCAGCACCACGCCGCCGAAGGCCAGCAGCGAGCCGTCGCCGCCGCCGGGAATGCCCAGGCCCGTGGGCAGCGCACCGCCGACGATGCCGGGGGGCGGCTCCGCCGCTTCGAAGGATGCGGCCGAACCCATGAAGTTCGGGAACAGCTGGTAGTAGGCGGCCAGGGCTTCGGTGGCATTCGAGGATGGCGCCTGGGGCAGCACGATCACGAAGGAGTCGTCGGGGCCGACCCAGCCGGAGGTGAGCATCGGCTTCCATTCGGCGCGCTGGGCGGGGTCGGCGCTCAGGAACAGCGACACGTCGAGCTGGGGCCACGCGGTCGGCAGGCCGAAGTCGCGGTGCAGCATCGGCTGGATGTCCTGCTGGTCGAGCAGTTCGCGGCGGTAGGCGTCGTCCTGCCACGAGCGGGCGATCGCGCGCAGGTATGCCAGGCGGAACTCGAGCAGCGGATCACCGCTTTGGACTTGGAAAGACATGATTACTTCATCCTTGGTTCAAGAGGAAATCGTCGCGTGCGTCGGCACGCGCGCGGGCAACTCCGGCCGCAGCCCGGCCAGATTCTTCAGGCGCTCGGCGATGTCGGGCGAGGCGGAATCCGCCAGTGCCTGCATCGCCGACAGCGCCTCGTATTCGGTTCTGTACTTGGCGCCCTCGCGCGCCACCTCGGCGGCTTTGGCGAAGCACGCGGCCACCGTCTCGCGCTCGCTGCCGGCGGCCTGCAGGTAGCGGGCCTTCTGCAGGTGCAGCTCCGAGCGGTAGAGCCCTTCCTTGAGCTCGTCGGTCATGCGCAGGCATTCGTCGATGCGCTCCAGCGCCTCGTCCCAGCGTCCGTTGGCGGCCAGCGTGTCGGCGGCGAAGGCGCGGTAGTAGGTCTGGCAGTAGCGGCAGCCCATGGCCCACAGCGCCTGGATCCAGGCATCGGCCTGCGCGATGTTGGCGACGTCGCCGGTGGCCCAGCAGCGGATGATCTCGGCGTAGCCCTGGAACGCCGGCAGGCCGTAGCGCTGCGTGATGCCCAGCAGCTCGCCGGTGCTCACCAGCGCGCGCGCCTTGTCGTTGCGGCCCTGGTGGCCCAGGCTCTGGTAGAGCAGCGCCATGCTCAGCGACGGGATGTGCGACATCTCGCGGGCCCAGCGCACGGCGCTGGTCGCGTCGGCGCGCGCGGCCGCGTCGTGGCCTGCGAACCAGCGCACCAGCGCGCGGCCGGTGGTGGCCCACACGCGGGTGTCGAAACCGAAGTCGGCCGCATGGTGCGCATGGGCCACGGGGTTGTAGCGATCGATGGCGTCGGTCAGCGACTGCTCGGCGCGCTCGAAGTCGCCGTCGGAATAGTGCGCGAGGCCGAGGTAGGTCTGCGCCGCGACGAACACGCCCTGGTCCTGGGCCTGCACGGCCTGGTCGAGCAGGCGGTTGCTCAGCTGCTGCACCTCGGCGCGGTTGCTGGCCACGTGGTGGAAGGTGATGAGCGCCCACAGGTGCTGCACCTGCTTCTCGCGCGGCACGGCGTCGGACAGCAACTCCTGCGACAGCGCGATGCGGTCGACCACCTGCGCGTGCGCCCAGCCGTACTTGTTCATCATGGCCTGGGTGACGTAGCTGTTCACGTCCAGCCGCGCCTCGCGCTGCGCCTCGCCTTCCAGATGCGCCATCCAGCCGTCGATGTGCCGGGCGTAGGAGATCGTTTCGTCGTTGAGCGAGCGGTGCTGCGTGATGCGCAGCTGGCGCACCGCGAGCGCCACCGCCTGCGCATGCTCGCCCGCGTCGGCCCAGTGCTGGGCCACGTTGCCGGGTTCGTTCGCCACGTACTGCGGCTGGCTGTCCATCAGCGTCTGTGCGACGTTGCGGTGCAGCTGCCGGCGCTGCGCGACCAGCATGCTCTCGTAGGCGGTGTCGCGGATCAGCGCGTGGCGGAAGATGAAGCTGCCCGGCTGGCCGGCCGGCGCCACCAGGCCGGCGTCGAGCAGCACGGCCATGTCCTTGTCCATCGCCTCGGCGCTCTTGCCCGAGCAGGCGCACAGCAGCTCGGCATCGAACTGGCGCCCGATGGTGGCGGCGAGCTGCAGCAGTCCCTTGACGGGGCCGAGCCGGTCGAAGCGGCTCACCAGCGAGTCCCGCAGCGTGACTGGGATGGCCGCCGGCTGCGCCGTGTCCTTGAAGACCCAGACGCCGTCCTTCTCGACCAGGTAGGCGTCGAGCATCATGCGCGCCATTTCCTGGATGAACAACGGCACGCCGTCGGTGCGCTGCACCACGTTGTCGATCACCTGCGGCGCGGCGACGCGCGGCGCCAGCGCCTGGCGAGCCAGCTCGGCGGCCTGCGCGTCCTCGAGCCGGCGCACCTCGATGCACTCGGCCTGCATGGCCTCGGGCTTCACCCATTCGGGGCGCGCGGTGAGCACCAGCAGCACGCGCCGCTGCGGCAGCTGGGCGATGAGCTGCTCGACGAATTCGATGGTGGTCGGGTCGGCCCAGTGCACATCCTCCAGCAGCAGCAACAGCGGCGAGGTCTCGGCCATGTGCAGCAGCCACTGCGCGATCGACTGCAGCAGCAGCGCCTTCTGCATCGGCGGCGACATCTGGCTGGGTGCGCGTTCGCCCAGCGGCAGCGACAGCCAAGCGCAGAAGATCGGCAGCACCGCCTCGC
This sequence comes from uncultured Variovorax sp., assembly GCA_913776885.1. Taxonomy (GTDB): domain Bacteria; phylum Pseudomonadota; class Gammaproteobacteria; order Burkholderiales; family Burkholderiaceae_C; genus Variovorax. The sequence goes on along the minus strand of CAJYQC010000058.1, from coordinate 14,442 downwards.
CGTCGCAGCCGGCGGCGTGCAGCGCTTCGCGCAGGCGCTCGCGGCGAGCCTCGGGAGAAGCGGCGTCGGGCATGGCGTCGAGCCGCTGGCGCAGCAGCGCGAGGAACGGCGTCAGCGCGTTGTTCTGGTTCTCGGGCTGGCATTGCGCGACGACGGTCTGCAGCCCTTCCTTGGCGACCTTCTCGCGCAGCACGTCGGCCAGGCAAGACTTGCCGATGCCCGGCTCGCCGCGGATCCATACCGCGCTGCCCTGCCCTTCGCGGGCCCGCGTCCAGGCCGAGCTCAGCTGCTGCAGCTCGGCCTCGCGGCCGATGCAGGCCTGGTGCAGCGCCTGCTCGGCGAAGCCCTCGGAGGCCGGCACCTGCTGCTCGCCGCCGAGGCGGTAGGTCTGGACGCCGCCCGACTGGCCCGGCAGCGTGACGGTGCCGGCCTTGTCGAAGTTCGCATGGCGGCTCAGCAGCCGATAGCTGCTCTCGCTCGCCAGCAGCGTGCCGGTGTCGGCCACGCCTTCGAGCCGCACCGCGACGTTGACGGCGTGGCCCGAGGGAATCTCGCCGCCCGCGACGATCGCCATGCCGGTGTGCATGCCCATGCGGATACCGAGATGCACGCCGTGCTCCTGCTCGATGGCGGCGGAGCGCTGGCGGCTCAGCGCGATCAGCTCCATGGCCGTGCGCCCGGCCTGGCGCGCGTCGGTGTCGCTGGCGTGCGGATAGCCGAAGAGCACGATCATCCGGTCGCCCAGCGTGCCCGCCAGCAGGCCGCCGCGGCGGGTGGCGGTCTCGGAGAACAGGGCCAGTTCGTTGCGCTGGAGCAGCTCCAGGTTCTCGATGTCGGAGGGCAGCGCCTCGTCGGCGCTCTCGTCGTCGGCCGCGTCGGGCCACACCGAGACGCTGCAGCACAGCACGGTGAGCTGGCGCTTCTCGGAGAAGCCGCGCGTGGTGATGACGGTCTGCGCGAGCGCATCGTCCTGCGCCTGCTTGGCCGAGCGCAGCACGCCCACGAGATCGTCCAGCCGCAGGCGGCCGAGCTCGGCCAGCAGGGTGGCGGCGGAATCGCAGCGGTCGGCCGCCTTCTTGCGCAGCGCCTGGCGCAGCACCGACGCCACCGGGTGGCTGGCGATCTCCGAGGGCAGCGGCACCTCCTGCGGGCTGAGCTGCTGGTGGAGGATCTCCGCTGCCGACGCGCCGCGGATGGCGGGTGCGCCGGTGAGGCACTCGATGAACATCAGCCCCCACGCGTACAGGTCGGACTTGACGCCGGGCGGCTCGCCGCGCAGCTGCTCCGGCGCGCTGTAGGCCGGCGTGCCCAGCGCCTCGTCGGTCATCGTGAGCGTGGGGAACTCGTCGCTGCGGTTCGATGGAATGACGGTGCCGATGCCGAAGTCCAGAACCTTCGCGTGCGGGACGGCGCCGGTGAAGGTGACCATCACGTTGTCGGGCTTCAGGTCGCGGTGCACGATGCCGGCGCTGTGCGCGCAGTCCAGCGCGTCGAGCACCTCGGCCATCAGGTGGCCCGTTTCGGTGGCGGTGAGCGCGCCCTTGCGGCGGATCAGGCTGGTGAGCGTCTCGCCCGGCACGTACTCGAAGACGCCGTAGACGCAGGGGCCCTGCTCGCCCTTGTCGAGCAGCTGCACGATGTGCGGATGGTGCAGCGAGGCGCACAGCTTCGTCTCGCGATGGAAGCGCGCCACGCGCTGGCTGCCCACCTGCAGCTTGACGACCTTGATCGCGACCACGGTGCCAGTGCTTCGCTGCAGCGCGCGGTACACGGTGCCGTAGCCGCCGGCGCCCAGCTCCTCCAGCAACTCGTAACCCGGAATTTCCAGCGAATCGGGCAAATTCGGCTGCGACGCCGCGTGCGTGGGATTGGTGACTGCGTCCTGCATTTCAGTCTTGTCGTGATGGAGCTTCGAAGGTCCTCGGGGAGTCGCCTCGGCCGCGTTCTGCCGTGCAACAGAACGCAATAGTGACACTAATTGTTACTTTAGCGGAGGCCGAGAGGTTTCAGGCAGGTAACCCCTCAAAAAAAGAAAACCCGCAACAAGTGCGGGTTGTTAAAACTTTTCGGTGTATATGAGGCGGCAGTGGCGCCACGCGATCATGGCCGACGGTGCGCCCGCTGTTGCCGGCAACGTTTTTCCGGCGGGCCGTCTTCCGAGCCATCCTCAAGGCCTGTGTAAACACCGCAAGGCCAGACAAGGCCGCCATAGAGGCTGTCGAGGGACCAGTAGGGAGGTTCGCTGGCGCAGATATCGATGTGCCGGACCTTCCACGCGCCATTGGATTTTTTCAGGACCACCCAGAGCATCTTGTCCAGATCTGGATGGCATTGCTCAGCCTTTTTCCAATCGGGCGAGCCGCCCGACGGCGAGACCAGTTCGCCGACCAGCACCGCCCAGCTGGCATCCACGTTCAGGACATCCACCTTGATCTTCACGGGCTGGCCGGCATCTCGCGCCGCCGCGGGGCGTGCCGCGTCGAGTATCGAGCGCCGCTCGGCTGCATCCATTCCCCAAGCCGCGCCCGCAAGGCCGGCGAAAAGAACAAGCGTGCCGAGGCGCGCGGCGCATCGCCCGTAAAGGGCGCCCGTCACAGAACCGAACATTTCTCTCCCTCCCAATTTCTTTCACGCAAAAAAAAGCCATCGTGACGTTACCCACGATGGCTCGGGGCGCACGGCGCCCCTCCGTTTGCAGTTACTTCTTGTCGCCGCCCGGCACCTTGCCTTCTACGCCCTTGACGTAGAAGTTCACGCCCGACAGGAACTTGTCGTCGGCCACCGCGTCCTTGGCGACCACTTCCTTGCCGTCCTGGCCGAGGATCGGGCCCTTCCAGATCGAGAAGCTGCCGTCCTTCAGGCCCTTCTTGACTTCCTCGACCTTGGCCTTGGCGTCGGCCGGCACATCTTCGGCGATGGAGACGAGGTCGATCGCGCCTTCCTTCACGCCCCACCAGGCCTGGCCGGTGGTCCACTTGCCGTCCAGGGCTTCCTGGGTGGCCTTGATGTAGTACGGAGCCCAGTTGATGGTGGCGGAGGCCAGGTGGGCCTTGGGACCGTAGGCGGTCATGTCGGAGTCCCAGCCGAATGCGCGCTTGCCCTTTTCCTGTGCGGTCTTGAGCACGGCCGGCGAGTCGGTGTTCTGGAACAGCACGTCGGCGCCGCCGTTGATCAGGGCGGTGGCGGCCTCGGTTTCCTTCGGCGGGCTGAACCATTCGTTCACCCAAACGACCTTGGTCGTGATCTTCGGGTTCACCGACTGCGCGCCCAGCGTGAAGCTGTTGATGTTGCGCAGCACTTCGGGGATCGGCACCGAGCCGACCACGCCCAGGGTGTTGCTCTTGGTCATGGCACCGGCAATGATGCCGGCCATGTATGCGCCTTCGTACGTGCGGCTGTCGTAGGTGCGCATGTTGTCCGAAGTCTTGTAGCCGGTGGCGTGCTCGAACTTCACTTCCTTGTTGTCGGCCGCGACCTTCAGCATGGGCTCCATGTAGCCGAAGGTGGTGCCGAAGATCAGCTTGTTGCCCTGGCCGACCATGTCGCGGAACACGCGCTCGGCGTCCGCGCCCTCGGGCACGCTCTCGACGAAGGTGGTCTTGATCTTGTCGCCGAATTCCTTCTCGAGCGCCTTGCGGGCGTTGTCGTGCGCGAAGGTCCAGCCGCCATCGCCCACCGGTCCGACGTAGGCGAATGCGATGTTCAGGGGCGCTGCCGGGGCCGGAGCCGCAGCGGCGGGTGCCGGAGCCGGCGCGGGTGCAGCCGCAGGAGCCGCCGCTTCTTCTTTCTTGCCGCAGCCGATCAGGGCCGCCGAAGCGACAGCCGTGAGGGCGGCCAGCTTGAGCAGGGAGCGCTTGTTCAGATCATTCATTGTCGGAAATCCTCAAAAGGACAGGTTGGCGGGAAAACGAAAAACGCGATTATGAGCCGGGGTAGAACGGTTTCCCGATGGAAGCCGGCATGTTGGCGCGGATGAAGGCCGGGTTGCGCGAGATCAGCGCCAGCACCACGATCGGCGCGATGTACTGCAGCATGCTGAGGAACTGCGCCGGCACGTCGACCCCGCTGCTCTGCAGGTGGAAGCCCAGCATCGATACCCCGCCGAACAGGTAGGCGCCCAGCAGCACGCGCACCGGCCGCCACGTGGCGAAGGTGGTGAGCGCCAGCGCGATCCAGCCGCGGCCGGCCACCATGCCCTCGACCCACAGCGGCGTGTACACCGTCGAGAGATAAGCGCCCGCCAGCCCGCACAGCGCGCCGCCCGCGATCACCGCCATGAAGCGGATGCGCCGCACCGGATACCCCAGCGCATGCGCCGACTCGGGCGACTCGCCCACCGAGCGCAGCACCAGGCCGGCGCGCGTGCGGTAGAGGAACCAGATCAGCGCGACCGTGAGCACCACCGCGAAATACACCATCGGGTGATGACGGAACAGCGCCGGCCCGACCAGCGGGATGTCGCCCAGCACCGGGATGGCGTACGAGGTGCTTTCGGGCAGCTTGGCCTGCACGAAGCTGATACCCGCGAAGGCCGAGAAGCCCACGCCGAAGAGGCTCAGCGCGAGGCCCGTCGCGTACTGGTTGGTGTTGAGCCAGATCACCAGCACGCCGAAGAAGGCCGCGAGCAGCGCGCCCGCCGCCATGCCGGCCAGGAAGCCCAGCCAGGGGTTGTGCGTGGTGACGACCGTCGCGAAGCCCGCGATGGCGGCGCACAGCATCATCCCCTCGGCGCCGAGGTTGACGATGCCGGCCTTCTCGTTGATCAGCAGGCCCAGTGCAGCGATGGCGAGCACGGTGCCCGCGCTCAGGGTCGAGCCCAGCAGGAGTGCGTAGCTTTCAAACATGTTGCACACCCCCAGGCTGCGCGCACTTCGTCTCGCTACGCCACCCCCCTCGCAGGGGGCGATACAAGCGGCCCTGCAAAGCCGGTTCCGCGGTATCCCTGAAAAAATCAGCTGTCATCGAATGGCTCATGTTGCATCTCCTGACCGCGCGACGGGTGCGGTAATGGGCGTGCTCGCCTGCAGCGAGGCGGTGGTCATGGAGGAGGCGGCCTTCGCAGCCGCCTTGCGCCGGATGCGGTAGGCGATGAGCGTGTCGCAGGCCAGCAGCGTGAACAGCAGCAGCCCCTGGAACACGCCGGTGAGCGACTTGGGCAGCCCCAGGCGCGATTGCGCGAGCTCGCCGCCGATGTAGAACATGCTCATCAGGATGGCCGAGAAGATCATGCCCACCGGATGCAGCCGGCCGACGAAGGCCACGATGATGGCCGCGAAGCCGTAGCCCGCGGGCACGTAGGGCGTGAGCTGGCCCAGCGGCCCTGCCACTTCGAGCGCACCGGCCAGGCCGGCGGCGGCGCCCGAGGTCAGCAGCGCGATCCACACAGCGCGCCGCGCCGAGAAGCCCGCGTAGCGCGAAGCCGCCGGCGCCAGCCCGCCGACCTGCTGCGCGAACCCCGCGCGCGTGCGGAACAGGAACACCCACAGCGCCCCCGCACCCACCAGCGCGATCACCAGCCCGATGCTCACGCGCGAGCCCTTGAACAGGCGCGGGATCTGCGTGACCGCCTCGAAGGTCTTGGTCTGCGGAAAGTTGTAGCCCTGCGGGTCTTTCCAGGGCCCGTAGACCATGTAGCCCAGCAGCAGCGTGGCCACGTAGACCAGCATCAGGCTCACCAGGATCTCGTTGGCGTTGCACTTGTCGCGCAGGAACGCGACGATGCCCGCCCACGCCATGCCGCCCAGGATGCCCGCCAGCAGGATCGCCACGACGATCCACTGCCCGGTGTTCTTGTCGGCGAGCAGCGCCACGCCGCCCGCCGCGATGGCGCCGAACACGAACTGCCCTTCGGCGCCGATGTTCCATACGTTGGAGCGGAAGCACACCGCCAGCCCCAGCGCGATGATGAGCAGCGGCGTCGCCTTCACCATCAGCTCGCCGATGGCGTAGCCGCTCTTGATGGGCTCGTAGAAGAACACCAGCAGACCTTTGACCGGGTCCTTGCCCAGCGCGGCGAAGAGCGCCACGCCGATGAGCACGGTGATGAGCAGCGCCAGGATCGGCGAGGCATAGCTCCAGAAGCGCGAAAGCTCCGGACGCGGTTCGAGCTTAAGCATGGGCCGCCTCCGAAGTCTTGTTGGCGGCGCCCTGCCACAGCCCGCTCATCCACTCGCCGATCTGCTGCAGCGTGGCTGCGGCCCGGTCGATGGAAGGCGACAGCCGCCCCTTGGCGATCACGTGCAGCCGGTCGCTGATGTTGAAGAGCTCGTCGAGCTCCTCGCTGATGACCAGCACCGCGCAGCCCGCGTCGCGCAGCGCCAGTATCTCGGCGTGTATCAGCGCGGCCGCGCCCACGTCCACGCCCCAGGTCGGCTGCGAGACGATGAAAAGCTTCGGCCTGGCGTCGATCTCGCGCCCCACGATGAATTTCTGCAGGTTGCCGCCCGACAGCGAGCGTGCCGCCGCCTTCGGACCGCCGGCCTTGACCTTGAAGCGCTCGATGATGGACCTGGCCTGGCGCTCCAGCGTACCGGTGCTGATCCACCCGCCGCGGCCCACCGCCTCGCTGCGCGTGAGCAGCAGGTTGTGCGCGAGCCCCAGCGTGGGCACCGCGCCGCGGCCCAGGCGCTCTTCCGGCACGAAATGCAGACCCAGCGCACGCCGCGCCCGGGGCCGCAGCCGGCCGGCGGGCTTGTCGAACACGCGCACCATCGGCGCCTCGGCCCGCACGTCCTCGCCGGAGAGCGCGTAGAGCAGCTCCTTCTGGCCGTTGCCCGACACACCCGCGATGCCGACGACCTCGCCCGCGCGCACATCGAAGGAGATGCCCTCGAGGTCGACGCCGAACTGGTCCTCGCGCGCCAGCGACAGTCCGTCGACGCGCAGCGCCACCGCGCCCGCGTGCACCGGCCGGTGCTGCAGCGGCGGCGGCTCGCTGCCGATCATCAGCCGCGACAGCGACTGCGTGCTCTCGTCCTGCGGATTGCACACGCCCGTCACCTTGCCGCCGCGCAGCACGGTGCAGGCGCTGCACAGCTCCTGGATCTCGTGCAGCTTGTGGCTGATGTAGAGGATGCTGCAGCCCTCGGACGAGAGCTTCTTGAGCACCGTGAAGAGCTTGATCACCGCCTGCGGCGTCAGCACCGAGGTCGGCTCGTCGAGGATCAGCAGCCGGGGGTTGGTGAGCAGCGCGCGGATGATCTCCACCCGCTGCATCTCGCCCACCGACAGCGTGTGCACCGGCCGTGCCGGGTCGATGTCGAGGCCGTACTCGCTGGCCTTGGCGGTGATGCTGCGCGTGACCTCGGCCAGCTGCAGCGATTTGTCGAGGCCCAGCCAGACGTTCTCGGCCACGGTGAGCGTGTCGAACAGGCTGAAATGCTGGAACACCATGCTGATGCCCAGCGCCCTCGCCTGCTGCGGGTTGCGCAGGCTGACGGCCTGGCCGTCGAACATCACCGTGCCTTCGTCGGGCTTGACCGAGCCGTAGATGATCTTCATCAGGGTCGACTTGCCGGCGCCGTTCTCGCCGAGCACGGCGTGGATTTCGCCGGGGGCGACGCTCAGGGAGATGTCGCTGTTGGCCACCACCGCGGGATACCGCTTGGTGATGTGAGCGAGCTGGAGTCTGGGGGTTGTCATGCCGGGTTTCGTGGATTTGTCTCGTTCAACAGCAACAAAGCGGGAACGGCCATGAGTCTAATGGCGTCCCCGCGACCATCGGCGCCCGACGGCGCTTGCCTCAGTTCGTCATTTCAATGCCCGCCGATGTAGGCGAACTTGAAGAGGAACACGGCTGCGATGACCCAGACCATCGCATGCACTTCCCGTGCCCGCCCAGTGCACAGCTTCAGCACGGCGTAGGTGATGAAGCCGAAGGCCAGGCCGTTGGCGATCGAGTAGGTGAAGGGCATGGCCAGCGCGGTCACCGCCGCCGGGATGACCTCGGTGGTGTCCTCCCAGTCGAGCTCGACCAGGTCGCGCAGCATCAGGCAGCCCACGAAGAGCAGCGCCGGCGCCGTAGCGTAAGCCGGCACCGAGCCCGCCAGCGGCGAGATCATCAGGCAGGCCAGGAACAACAGCGCCACCACCACGGCGGTGAGGCCGGTTCGCCCGCCCGCCTGCACGCCGGCCGCGCTCTCCACGTAGGCCGTGGTGCTCGAGGTGCCGAGCAGCGAGCCCGCGAAGATCGCGCCGCTGTCGGCCAGCAGCGCCTTGTTCATGCGCTCCATCTTGCCCGGCACCAGCAGGCCGGCGCGCTTGGCAACGCCCATCAGCGTGCCGGTGGCGTCGAACATCTCGACCAGGAAGAACACCAGCACCACGTTCAGGATGCCGCCCTTGAGCGCGCCCATGATGTCCAGCTGCATGAAGGTGGGCGCGATGGACGGCGGCGCGTCGAACACGCCGTGGAACTTGTTGCCCCCGAAGAAGAACGAGAGCACCGTCACCGTGATGATCCCGATCAGGATCGCGCCGCGCACCTTGAGCTTGTCGAGCGCCACGATGATGAGGAAGCCCAGCGTCGCCAGGATCACCGGCGCCGAGTGCAGGTCGCCCAGGGTCACGAAGGTGGCGGGCGATGCGGCCACCACGCCGGCGCTCTTGAGCGCGATGAGCGCCAGGAACATGCCGATGCCCACCGTGATCGCCGTTCGCAGCGACTGCGGTATGCCCTGTATGAACAGCTCCCGCAGCCCGGTGACCGTGACGAGCAGGAACAGGCAGCCCGAGATGAACACCGCGCCCAGCGCCACCTGCCACGTGTAGCCCATGCCCAGCACAACCACGTAGGAGAAGTAGGCGTTCAGGCCCATGCCCGGCGCCATGGCGATCGGGTAGTTGGCGTACAGGCCCATGATCAGCGTGCCCAGCGCCGCGATCAGGCAGGTGGCCACGAAGACCGCGCCCTTGGGCATGCCGGCGTCGCCAAGGATCGAGGGGTTCACGAAGATGATGTAGGCCATTGTCAGGAAGGTGGTCAGTCCCGCAATGACTTCTGTGCGCACCGTCGTGTTGTGCGCGCTGAGCTTGAACAGGCGTTCAAGCAGACCCGAGCCGCTTGCGCTGCCCACAGCCGCGCGCGGGCGCGCGGACTCGACATGCCCCGGCGCGCGGGGCTCGGCGCCTTTCGGCGCCTGTTCAAACGTACTCATTCGCTTGTCTCCAGCTGTTGTAGTGGCGGTTTCATCGTTGCCCCGCTCACGACGCCGGCGCGAACGGGGTTCTCTCAGGGATCCGAGGTTTCAGGTGCGGCGGGCGGACGGGCCCTGGCGCCGGCGCCGGGTATGGCGGAAACCGGAGGCCGCAGCGACGCCGCCACCTCCTTGATGCATTCGCGCAACCAGCGCGCCGAGCTCGACGAATGGGTGCGTTCGTGCCAGAGCTGGTAGTACATGAGACGCGGCAGCGCCACCGGGCATTCGAGGATCTTCAGCGGCAGCCGCTCCGCGAAGCGCTCGCAGTACTGTCGCCCCGTGGTCAGCACCAGCAGGCTGGAGGCCACCATGTCGGGAATGAGCCCGAAGTGCGCGCAGCGCGCCGTGATGTTGCGCTGCCGGCCCAGCTCGTCGAGCATCTGGTCGATGATCCCGCGCCCGCCCGGATGCATGGGCGTGGGCGCGATGTGCTCGGCCGCCAGCCAGGTCTCCAGGTCCCAGCCGCGGCGCACCGCCGGATGGTCCCTGTTGACCAGCGAGACCACGTCGTCCCCGAAGAGCCGCGCCATGTGCAGGTCTTCCGGCGGCTTGAGCCAGTTGCCGATCACCAGGTCGACCTGGCCGAGCGCCAGGTGCCCGTGGTAGTCGGAGTCGGGCGTGAGCGCGTGGATCTCGATCTGGCACAGCGGCGCGTCGCGCTTGACCTGCGCCACCAGCATCGGCAGGAACAGCGGGTCCATGTAGTCGCTGGCTGCGATGCGGAAGGTGGTGGCCGCCGACTGCGGATCGAAGCCGCGCGCATCCGAGAACAGCATCTCCGCCGCGCGCAGGATGCTCGCGGCCGGCTCGATCATGCGCAGCCCCGCGTCGGTGGGCACCATGCCCGAGCCCGAGCGCACCAGCAGCGGATCGCCCGAGAGCTCGCGCAGCCGCTTCAGCGCCGCCGACACCGCCGGCTGATACATGCCCAGCCGAATGGCTGCCCGCGAGACGCTGCGGTCGGTCAGCACGGTGTGAAGCACCCGGATGAGGTGCAGATCGATCTTGTCGAAAAGAGCCTGGTCACGCATGGGGCTCCCCCCCAGTCTTCGCGCACTTCGTGTCGCTTCGCCACCCCCCTGCGGGGGGCAACACCAGCGGCCCGGCAAAGCCGGTTCCGCGGTATTTCGCGAATGGGAGCGGGACGTGTGGCATTGGGAGGACCTTGGACATGCGCCAAAGTCTACGAGTGACTATGCGGACTGGACAGCCGTGATCGCACGCAGGATCGACTCGCTCGTGGCCGGCGCCTTCAGCGGCGGATCGACCCTGTGGCCGCCCGCGGCCGAGACAGCGTCTCGGATCGCGAAGAACACCGAGAACGGCAGCAGCAGCGGCGGCTCGCCCACGGCCTTGCTGCGGTGAATCGAGTCCTCGAAGTTCTGGCCCTCGAACAGGCGCACGTTGAACACCGGCGGGCAGTCGTTGGCCGTCGGGATCTTGTAGGTGCTGGGCGCGTGCGTGGTGAGCTTGCCGCTTTGCGGGTGCCACACCAGTTCCTCGGTGGTGAGCCAGCCCATGCCCTGGATGAAGGCGCCCTCGACCTGGCCGATGTCCACCGCCGGATTCAGCGACTTGCCCGCGTCGTGCAGGATGTCGGCGCGCAGCAGCTTCCATTCGCCGGTGAGCGTGTCGACGATCACCTCGCTCACCGCCGCGCCGTAGGCGTAGTAGTAGAACGGGCGGCCCTGCATCCTGTCCTTGTCCCAGCTCAGGCCGGGCGTCGCGTAGAAGCCGTCGGACCACAGCTGCCTGCGGTCGAGATACGCCTCGCCCACCACCGTGCTGAAGGCCAGCGAGCGGCCGTTGACCTCGACCATGTCGTTGGAAAAGCGCACTTCGCTCGCCTTGCCGCCGTGGCGCTCGGCCGCGCATTCGGCCAGGCGCTCGCGGATCTGGCGCGCCGCGTCCTGCGCCGCCTTGCCGTTGAGGTCGGCGCCGGTCGATGCGGCCGTGGCCGAGGTGTTCGCCACCTTGGTGGTGTCGGTGGCCGTGACGCGCACTCGCTCGAAGCTCACGCCGAGCTCGTGCGCCACCACCTGGGCCACCTTGGTGTTCAGACCCTGCCCCATCTCGGTGCCGCCATGGTTCACCAGGATCGAGCCGTCGGTGTACACATGCACCAGCGCGCCGGCCTGGTTGAAGTGCTTCACGTTGAAGGAGATGCCGAACTTCAGCGGTGCCAGCGCCAGCCCGCGCTTGAGCACCGGGCTCTTCGCGTTGAAGGCGGCGATGTCCTCGCGCCGCGCGCGGTAGTCGCTGCTGGCCTCCAGATCGGCCACGAGTTCGTGGACGATGTTGTCGGTCACGGTCTGGCGGTACGGCGTGACGTTGTTTTCGGTCTTGCCGTAGAAGTTGACGCGCCGCACGTCCAGCGGATCGCGCTTCAGTGCGCGCGCCACCGAGTCGAGGATGTTCTCGATGGCGATGGCGCCCTGCGGGCCGCCGAAGCCGCGGAAGGCCGTGTTGCTCTGCGTGTTGGTCTTGCCCGAGAAGCCGTGCATGGCCACGTTGGGCAGCCAGTAGGCGTTGTCGAAGTGGCACAGCGCGCGGGTCATCACCGGGCCCGAGAGGTCGGCCGAGTGGCCGGCGCGCGAGACCATGGTGATCTCCGCGCCCAGGATTCGGCCTTCGCCGTCGTAGCCCACTTCGTATTCGTACCAGAAGCAGTGGCGGCGGCCGGTGACCATGAAGTCGTCGTCGCGGTCCAGCCGCAGCTTCACGGGGCGCTGCAGCTGCCGCGCCGCGATGGCGGCCACGCAGGCGAAGAGGGCCGATTGCGATTCCTTGCCGCCGAAGCCGCCGCCCATGCGCCGGCACTCGACGTGCACCTCGTTCGACTGCAGGTGCAGCGCATGCGCGACCAGGTGCTGCATCTCGCTCGGGTGCTGCGTCGAGCAGTGGATGTGCAGCGCGCCGCCTTCCTTCGGAATGGCGTAGCTGATCTGGCCTTCCAGGTAGAACTGCTCCTGCCCGCCCACGTCGAAGGTGGCCTTGTGGCGGTGCGGCGCCGCAGCGATGGCGGCGCGCACGGCCGCCTCGTCGCCCTCGTTGGCGGCACCGCCGCTGCGCACGATGTGCATCGGCGGCACCACGTACTGGCCGCGCTCGTGCGCGGCCTGCGGCGTGAGCACGGGCGGCTGCGCCTCGATGGTCAGCGCGTCCTTCGCCTTCGCGGCGGCGCGGCGAGCGGCGTCGCGGGTCTCGGCGATCACCGCGAACACCGGCTGGCCGAGGTAGCGGATCTCGCCGCCGTCGTTCACCGGCAGCAGGATCGGGTCGTCGTGGATGATCGAGCCGCAGTCGTTGGTGCCCGGAATGTCGTCGGCCGTGATGACCGCGACCACGCCCGGCATCGCGCGGATGGCGTCCACCGAGATCGCGGTGACGCGCCCGTTGGCCGCCGGCGAGAGCCCCAGCGCGCAGTGCAGCGTACCGGCGAGCTCGGGGATGTCGTCGATGTAGGTGGCCTCGCCGGCCACGTGCAGATGGGCCGATTCATGTGGGCGGCTGATGCCCACGCGCATGCCACGCTCGTGCGCCAACGCCTCCGCGCCCACGTCGATGCGCGCGGCGGTGTTGGCCAGGTAGTCGGCGAAGGCCTCGGCCGGCTGCAGCAGGCGGGCGTCGATGGGTTTGTTCATGCTCAGGCTCCTTGCGCAGCCGCGTTGACGTCATGGGGCATCACGCTCCAGACGCTGGTTTCCTCGATCGGCAGCGCATCCTCGGCCCGCGTTTCCAGCCACAGGCGCTGGATCAGGTTCTGCGCCACCAGCAGCCGGTAGTCGGCCGATGCGCGCATGTCCGACAGCGGCTTGAAGTCCTGCGCCAGCGCGAGCTTGGCGGTGGCGACGCTGGCCTGCGTCCACGGCTTGCCGATCAATGCGGCTTCGGCGTTCGCCGCGCGCTTGACCGTCGCGGCCATGCCGCCGAAAGCCAGGCGCACGGCCTTCACCGTGTCGCTGCCGGGCTCGAGCTCGATGGCGAAGCCGGCGCACAGCGCCGAGATGTCGCAGTCGAAGCGCTTGCTGATCTTGTAGGCGCGCACCTGGCGCTTCATCGCGGCATGTGGGACGGCCAGCCCCTGGACGAACTCGCCCGGCTGCAGCTGGTTCTTCATGTAGTCCAGGTAGAAATCTGGCAGCGGCATGCGGCGCACGGCGTCGCCGCGGCGCAGCTCGATCTGCGCGTCAAGCGACATCAGCACCGGCGGCGAATCGCCGATCGGCGAGCCGTTGGCGACGTTGCCGCCCATGGTGCCTGCATGGCGGATCGGCGGCGAGGCGAAGCGCAGCCACACCTCGGCCAGGCTGGGCACGCGCTCGACCAGCGCCGCGAATGCGGATTCGAGCGAGGCGCCCGCGCCGATATAGAGCTCATCCTCGCGATCTTCGATCGCCTTCAGCTCGGCCACGTCGCCCACGTAGATGATGTCGCCCAGGTCGCGGAACTGCTTGTTGACCCACAGGCCCACGTCGGTGGAGCCGGCCAGCAGCTGCGCACGCGGCTTCTGCTCGCGCAGGGCGGCGAGCTGGGACAGCGTCTTCGGGGCGTGGAAGTGGTCGATGCGGGCGCCCAGCGGGGCGGCGTAGTCGAAGCCTTCGTTCTTCAGCGCGGCGAGCGCGGCGACCACGGGTTTCGTGTCGAGGCGCACGGCAGGCAGGTCGAACATGCGCTGGCCGGCGTCGAGGATGGGACGGTAGCCGGTGCAGCGGCACAGGTTGCCCGAGAGCTCGTCGGCCAGCTGCTGGCGGCTGGGCTGGGTGCCTTCGGCCTGGTGGTGCTCGTAGCTGGCCCACAGCGACATCACGAAGCCGGGCGTGCAGAAGCCGCACTGGGAGCCGTGGCAGTCGACCATGGCCTGCTGCACGGGGTGCAGCGTGTGCACCGGGCGCTTGCCGTTGCTGCCGCTTTGCGTCTTGGGCAGGCACTGCGCCTGCGCCTTGAGGTCTTCGACTGTGAACAGGGCCTTGCCGTGCAGCGTGGGCAGGAACTGGATGCAGGCGTTGACCGTCTGCAGGCTCAGGCCGTCGATGGCGCCGGGTGCCTGGGGGTCGGCGGCCAGCTCGCCGATCACGACGGTGCAGGCGCCGCAGTCGCCTTCGTTGCAGCCTTCCTTGGTGCCGGTGCAGCGGGCGTCCTCGCGAAGCCAGTCGAGCACGGAACGGGTCGGGTGGACGCCGGTGACGTCGACGATCTTTCCGCGATGGAAGAAGCGGATCGGTTGTATCTTGCTGCTGTCGGT
>CAJYQC010000057.1 GCA_913776885.1 uncultured Variovorax sp. | reverse complement strand
GCCTGCTGCACACCACCAGCTGGTACTGGGACCTGAACGACGAGTCGCGCAAGTTCGCCAACCGCTTCTTCGAGAAGACCAAGCGCATGCCCACCGACGTGCAGGCCGCCGACTACTCGGCCACCATGACCTACCTGAAGGCCGTGGCCGCCGCCAAGACCACCGACTCCGACAAGGTGATGGCGCAGCTCAAGAGCATGAAGATCGACGACTTCTACGGCAAGGGCCAGATCCGTGCCGACGGCAGCTTCATCCACGACATGTACCTGGTCGAAGTGAAGTCGCCCGCCGAATCGAAGAAGCCCTGGGACTACCTGAAGGTGCTCAAGACGCTGCCGGGCGACCAGGTCTTCACCACGAAGGCCGAAACGAAATGCGCCCTCTGGAAGTAAACGGCTGAAGCCGCGACAGCTCCATTCATTGACGCCAAACAAGAGGATCACTCCATGAAACGCACGCTCATTGCTTCTGCCTGCCTCGCTGCTACCTGCCTCATGGCCGCCGGCGCCGCGCAGGCCCAGGACAAGGTCAAGATCGGTTTCATCACCGACATGTCGAGCCTCTACGCGGACGTGGAGGGCAAGAACGGGGCGCTGGCGATCCAGATGGCCATCGACGACTTCGGCGGCAAGGTCAACGGCATGCCCATCGAGCTGCTGCAGGCCGACCACCAGAACAAGGCCGACATCGCCGCGTCCAAGGCGCGCGAGTGGATCGACACGCAGGGCCTGACGATGCTGTTCGGCGGCACCAGCTCGGGCACCGGCCTGGCCATGGCCAAGGTGGCGCAGGAGAAGAAGCGCGTGTTCATCGTGAACGGCGCGGGCAGCTCGGCGCTCACCAACGAGCAGTGCAGCCCCTACACCGTGCACTACGCCTACGACACCGTGGCGCTGGCCAAGGGCACGGGCAGCGCCGTGATCGCGCGCGGCGACAAGAGCTGGTACTTCCTGACGGCCGACTACGCTTTCGGCCAGGCCCTGGAAGCCGACGCGACCAAGGTCGTGAAGGAGAAGGGCGGTACGGTGCTCGGCAGCGTCAAGCATCCGCTGAACACGTCGGACTTCTCCTCGTTCCTGCTGCAGGCGCAGAACTCCAAGGCGCAGGTGCTGGCGCTCGCGAACGCGGGCGGCGACACGCAGAACGCCATCAAGGCGGCGCGCGAGTTCGGCATCACCAAGACCATGAAGATGGTCGGCCTGCTGGTGTTCGTGACCGACGTGCACAGCCTGGGCCTGAAGAACACCGAGGGCCTGCTGCTGACCACCAGCTGGGACTGGAACCTCGACGACAAGACGCGCGCCTTCGGCAAGCGCTTCTTCGAGAAGACCAAGCGCATGCCCACCGACATCCAGGCCGCCGACTACTCGGCCACCATGACCTACCTGAAGGCGGTCCAGGCCGCCAAGACCGTGGACGCCGACACGGTGATGGCGCAGATCAAGAAGACCCCGATCGACGACTTCTACGCTAAGGGCTTCGTGCGCGAGGACGGCCGTTTCGTGCACGACATGTACCTGGTGCAGGTGAAGTCGCCGGCCGAGTCGAAGCAGCCCTGGGACTACTACAAGGTGGTCCAGAAGCTGAAGGGAGAAGAAGTCTTCACGACCAAGGCCGAGAGCAAGTGCGCCTTGTGGAAGTAACCCCCCAGGCTGCGCGCACTGCGTGTCGCTTCGCCAGCCCCCCATTGCAAGGGGGGCGGGCCGGCCGCTTCGGGCGGCCGTGCGCGGCGGCCCCTGCGAAAAAGAAGAAACGGCAAGTGGTGTCCTGAACTTTCTATGAACATTTCCCTTCCCGCCCTGTTGAGCCAGCTCCTGCTCGGGCTGGTCAACGGCTCGTTCTACGCCATCCTGAGCCTCGGGCTGGCGGTGATCTTCGGCCTGCTCAACGTCATCAACTTCGCGCACGGCGCGCTGTTCATGCTCGGCGCCGTTCTCACGTGGATGGCCATGGAGTACTTCGGCGTCAGCTACTGGGTGATGCTGATCGCGGCGCCCATCGTCATCGGCATCTTCGGCGTGCTCATCGAGCGGCTGCTGCTGCGCTGGATCTACAAGCTCGACCACCTCTACGGCCTGCTGCTCACCCTGGGCCTCACGCTGCTGATCGAGGGCGTGTTCCGCTCGATCTACGGCGTCTCGGGCCTGCCCTACGACGCGCCGGATGCGCTGTCGAGCGCCACCGACCTCGGCTTCATGGTGCTGCCCAACTACCGCGCATGGGTGGTGGTGGCATCGCTGGTGGTGTGCTTCGCCACCTGGTACGTGATCGAGAAGACGCGCATCGGCGCCTACCTGCGCGCCGGCACCGAAAACCCGCGGCTGGTGGAAGCATTCGGCGTCAACGTGCCGCTGATGATCACGCTGACCTACGCCTTCGGCTGTGCGCTCGCCGCGTTCGCCGGCGTGCTGGCCGCACCGGTCATCCAGGTGTCGCCGCTGATGGGGCAGAACCTCATCATCGTGGTGTTCGCCGTGGTCGTGATCGGCGGCATGGGCTCGATCATGGGCGCGATCCTCACGGGCCTGGGGCTCGGCGTGATCGAAGGGCTCACCAAGGTTTTCTATCCGGAGGCGTCTTCGACGGTTGTGTTCGTGATCATGGTCATCGTGCTGCTCATCCGCCCCGCCGGCCTGTTCGGCAAAGAGAAGTGAAGAGGCGAGCGGCATGAACACGAAAAAGATCTCCACCGTCGTCTACGCGCTGCTGCTGCTCGCACTGGTGCTGGCCCCGTTCTTCGGCGCCTATCCGGTGTTCGTGATGAAGCTGATGTGCTTCGCTCTCTTCGCGGCTGCGTTCAACCTGCTGCTGGGCTTCACGGGGCTGCTGTCCTTCGGGCATGCGGCCTTCCTCGGAGGCTCCGCCTACGTGGCGGGCCACGCGATCAAGGTGTGGGGCCTCACGCCCGAGCTGGGCCTGGTCGCGGGCACGCTCACCGGCGCCTTCCTCGGCTGGATCTTCGGCGTGCTGGCCATCCGCCGCCAGGGCATCTACTTCGCGATGATCACGCTGGCGCTCGCGCAGATGATGTTCTTCGTCGCGCTGCAGGCCAAGTTCACAGGCGGCGAGGACGGCCTGCAGGGCGTGCCGCGCGGCAAGCTCTTCGGCGTGATCGACCTGTCGAACGACCTCACCATGTATTACGTGGCGCTGGTCATCGTCGTTGCGGCTTTCCTGCTGATCGTGCGCACCATCCATTCGCCCTTCGGGCAGGTGCTCAAGGGCATCAAGGAGAACGAGCCGCGCGCGCTCTCGCTGGGCTATGACGTGAGCCGCTTCAAGCTGCTGGCGTTCGTGATCTCGGCGGCGCTCTCTGGCCTGGCAGGGTCGCTCAAGACGCTGGTGCTGGGCTTCGCCACGCTGTCGGACGTGCACTGGACGGCATCCGGCCAGGTCATCCTGATGACGCTGGTGGGCGGCCTGGGCACGATCTCGGGCCCTCTGGTGGGCTCGGCCGTGGTGGTGCTGCTGGAGAACAAG
Source organism: uncultured Variovorax sp. (assembly GCA_913776885.1). Taxonomy (GTDB): domain Bacteria; phylum Pseudomonadota; class Gammaproteobacteria; order Burkholderiales; family Burkholderiaceae_C; genus Variovorax. The sequence goes on along the minus strand of CAJYQC010000057.1, from coordinate 14,107 downwards.
ATCGGCGAACTCGGCAGCTTCCTCGCGCGCATCACCACGGTGGAGTGGTTCAACACGCTGGGCGAGTCGGTGACGATGGTCACGGGCCTGATCTTCGTGATCTGCGTGCTTGCGTTCCGCAAGGGGATCATGGGCGAGATCATCGCGTTCATCGATAGGCGGCGAGCGAAGTAGAAGCGGACGATGAACAAGAAAAGGGAGCCGGACAGGCTCCCTTTTCGTTTGCGGCGGTGATCAGCGCCTCAGCAGTTGCCCTTCTTGGCCTGACCGGGTGGGCAGAAATAGTCGCCATGGTCGCGGCCGTGCCGGTGGTCGCGCTCGTAGCGGTCATGTCGGCGGTCCTCTTCCCATTCGCGTTCGCGGCGTGCTTCTCGGTATGCCTCGCGCCTGCGCCAGTCGCCTTCGGTCCAGCGCCAGCCGCCGCGGTCCTCGATCCAGCGGCCCGGGGCATAGACATAGCCGACGCGCTCGGGCTGCCACCCGCCCGGACGCCATGCATAGGCGCGGCCGTCCCAGATCCAGCGGCCCGGCACCCAGACGAAGCCGCCGCGCGGCGGGGGAAGCGGCTCGTAGCGCGGCGGGGGCGGGGCTGTCATCACCAGGCCGGGCACGTTGATGTTGACCGACACCTGCGCGTTGGCAGCCATGGGGCTCGCGAAGATGGAGACTGCGCCGGCCGCGGCAAGCATTGCGATTCGGGTTTTCATGGTGGTTGGGGCTACTCTGCGTCTGGAGCGATTGTTTATGGGAAATTTTCCCAACGGGTGTAGGAGGCTGTCGGTTGTCAGCAATTGCCATGGGCTACCACGCCTAAAGCCTCAGCGGCGCGGCGTATCCGGTCATCTCCAGATACCCGCGCCCCACGCGGCGCCCCTGCGCATCGAGCAGGTCGCTCACGCCCTCCCAGTAGACACCGCCCGTGGAGCCGCGGCTGTCGAGCTCCTGGTCGTCGAGCAGTGCGCGCACCTCGAAGCTGCCGGCTGGCGTCTGTACGCGCCATCGCGCGGCCGGAACGAGCCGCCGGCCCACAGCGCGCTGCCGTCGCTGCGCCGCAGGTGGAAGGCAGTGAGTGCGCTGCCGTCGTCCAGGTTCATGCCGATCCAGTCCCAGCCCACGGCCTCGGGGTGCATGAGCGCCTCGCTCCATTCGTGGTCCAGCCATGCGGTGCCGGCAACGTCGAAGGGCTGGCCCTTGAGCGTCAGCCTCCCCAGGGCCTTGAGCTGCGGCTCGCTGTAGTAGTAGCTGGCCTGCGATTGTTCCGGGCCCTTGCGCGAGAGCCCGGCATTGCCCTGCAGCAGCACCGCCTGCGTGGGCGTGAAGCGCAGATCGAGCGCGAACTCGCCTGCCGGAATGCGTGCGACGTAGATGCCGTTTTGGCGCGCCAGAGACCAGTCGCGGATGCGCACGTCGGTGTCGTTCTCCGAGGCCTCCGCCACGCCGAAGCCCGCGCGCGCGATGCGCTGGTCGTGCAGCAGCACGCGGCCTTCGAGATCGGTGACGGCCGCGTGCGCGAACACCAGGTGCTTCGCGGCGAAGGCCGAGCGCATGCCCAGGGTGGCTTCGACGCGAGAGCGGAAGAAGGTGACCTGGAAGCCGAACTCGCGCCCGGCGGAAGTCCTGGCATGGCCGGTGACGTACCACCATTCGGTGTGCAGGTCGGGGTGGCTGCCGAAGTCGCGCGGAAACTCCAGCCGGCGCTCGGGCAGCGCCCATGCGGCCAGCGGGCCCGACGCGAGAGCGGCCATCAGCAGGCTTCTGCGAGAAAGGGGGAAGGAGAAAGAAGGTGCTTGCTGCATGGGTTCCAGTCCAGGAGTCGGGCCTCGCGCGAATTCGGTGGGGGCCTACCAGTCTTCCTTGACCGCGAGCACCACGTCCTTGCCCGCGGCCGCGCGGCCTGCCATCCAGGCGGTGACGGTGCCTGCCGCCACCACCGCGGCGCACAGCGCCAGCAGGCGCTCCCATGGCACCAGCAGATCCATGGTCCAGTGGAAGCTCTGCGGGTTCACCACCTTCACCAGCACCACCGACACGGCCAGCCCCAGGCCCAGCCCGGCGACGGCGCCGATGGCCGTCCACGCCGCGCCTTCGCCGGCGACCACCGCCAGCACCTGCCGCCGCGTGAAGCCCAGGTGGGCGAGCAGGCCGAACTCCTTGCGCCGCGCCAGCACCTGCGCGCTGAAGCTGGCCGCGATGCCGAACAGGCCGATGGCGATGGCCACTGCCTGCAGCCAGTAGGTGACGGCGAAGCTGCGGTCGAAGATGCGCAACGAGGTCGCGCGGATCTGCCCCACGGAGGCGATCTCCACCGAGCCTTCGGAGGACTTGCCCTGTGCGCCCTGGTCCTCTTGCCGCGCGGCCAGCTCGCGCACCGCCGCCTGCACGGCGCCTTCCGATGCGCCCGGCGCGAGCCACAGCGCCACGTCGCTCACGTTGCGTTCGCCGGTAAGGCGCTCGAAATCACGCGCGTCCATGGCGATGGCGCCGAACTGCCGCGCGTAGTCGCGCCACACGCCAGCCACGAAGAATGAGGCCCGCGCCTTGCCCACGGCGGCCGACAGCGGCGCGAACACCGTGCCCGGCTTCGCGCCGTAGAGCTCCACCATCGGCTCGCTCACGTAGATGCCGATCTGCCCCTCGGGCACCGGCAGTGCGCTGCCCACCAGCGGCAGCGATTGCGCGGCGCCGCCTTCGAGGCTGCGCGCGATCAGCGTGACCGCCGGCCGCACCGCATCGAGCTGCAGCGGCTGCGTGCGCAACGTGCCGGTGCGAGCCACGCCGGGCAGATGCGCCAGCGACTGCACGAAGGCCGGCGCGAAGGTGGCTGTATCGGTACTGCTGCCTCCGCCGCTGTTGCCGCTGCGCCCGTCGGAGGTGGCGCGGATGTACAGGTCGGCGGGCAGCACCACGTCGAGCCAGTGCGTCACCGAATCTCGGAAGCTGGCGACCATCACCGTCAGCGCCACGGCGAGGCTCAGGCTCGCAACCACGCCGCTGACGGCCACCGCCGCCGTGCCGCGCATGCGCCGGGCGCGCTCCACCGCCAGCATCGGCAGCACGCGTTGCGAGAACAGCGGCGCTACGCGGTCGTACAGCAGCGCGATCAGCCAGGGCAGGGCGGTGATGCCGCCCACCAGCAGGCAGGCCACGGAGAGGTAAGCCGCCACCGGAATGCCGCCGATGGCCGGCAGGTTGGCCAGCACCGCGCCCAGCGCGACCAGGCCCAGCGCCAGCCAGTGGCTGTTGCCCTGCGTGGGCGCGGCGCCCAGGCCCTTGAGCGTCTGCGCCTCGGGCAGCGACTGCGCCGCGCGAGCAGGCCACCAGCCGCCGACCAGCGCGGCCACCACGCCGAGCCCGCCGTAGAGCAGGGCGGCGCCCGCACTCCAGTGCAGCGTGGGCGCCACGCCCTCGAAATAGCCGCCGCCCAGGTCGCCGCCCAGCACGCGCAGCGCGAAGGCCGCGAGCGCCGTGCCCAGCGCAAGGCCGGCCACGCTGCCGATCAGGCCCAGCACCAGCGATTCGGCCAGCACCAGGCGCAGCCGCTCGCGCGGCGTGAGGCCGAGCACGCCGAGCAGCGCGAACTGCTGCGCGCGCTTGGCCACACTGAGAGCCAGCACCGAGAACACCAGGAAGGCGCCCGTGAAGAGCGCCACCAGCGCCAGCACCGTCAGGTTCACGCGGTAGGCGCGCGACAGGTTGCTCACGCGCTGGGCCGCATCGCCGGGCTCGGCGAACTGCACGCCCGCGGGCCAGTCGGGCGACTTCTGCAGCGATGCGATGAAGGCCGCCCGGTCGCTGCCGGGCGCCAGCCGCAGGTCGATGCGGCTCAGCTGGCCGAGGCGACCGAAGAGCTCCTGCGCCGCCGCGATGTCCATCACCGCGACTGCAGCGCCGCCCGCGCCCACGTGGCCCGCCACCTTGAGGCTGTGCCAGGCGTCGCCGCCGCGCAGTTGCACCGTCTCTGCCTTGCCAGTGCCGGGTACTGTCTGCCCAGGCAGCCCCAGCGCATCGCGCGCAGCGAGGTTGAGGAACACCTGGCCCGGCGCAAAGAGCGCGAAGCGGTCGGCGCCCGCCGCCGCCTGCGGCATCAGCGCGGGTGCGATGGTCGGCAGCGTCAGCGCGTCGATGCCGATCACGCGGATCGGCACCTGGCTGCCGCCCGCCAGCGCTAGGCCCTGGACCTCGACCACCGGACTCGCCAGCGCCACCTGCGGGTGACGGGCGAGCTGCGCGAACACGGCCTCGTCGAAGCCGCCCTGCACGGCGCGCACCTCGAGGTCGGGCTCGCCGTTCACGGAGCGCACCGCGCTCGAGAACTCGTCGAGCGCCGACGCGTTGATCAGCTGTACCGAGAAGGCCAGCGCAACGCCGAGCATCACGGCCAGCACGGCCGCGGCATTGCGCCAGGGATGGTGGCGGAGTTCCTGCCAGGAGAAGGTGCGAAGCAGAGCGCGCATCGTCCCATTGTCGTCGCGGCGCGTGGCGTGCCCCGGCGTGGCAGGATGGCGGCTCTTTCGACGACGCCCGAGGAATCCGACGATGCGGCTCCTGCCCCATGCCCTGCTGTACCGCTCCTGGATCGCGGCATGGCTTTTCCTCCCCCTGCTGGCCGGCCAGGCCGTCGCGCAGCTGCACGCGCTCCAACCGCAGCAACCGCAACAGCCCCTCACGCTGGCGAGTGACCCCGTCGTGCTCGCCCGAGCGGCGCTGGGCGCGCAGCGCGGCACGCTGGTGGTGGGCACGCTGCGCAGCGGGCAGGCGGCCTACGGCGCCGCCTACAACCCCGAGCCGGCGAGCGCGCCGCGCGCCGTCGCATCGGGCAGCGCGGAGCAGCCTATGTTCGAGATCGGCTCCGTCACCAAGGTGTTCACGGGCCTGCTGCTCGCGCAGGCGGTGCAGCGCGGCGACCTGAAGCTGGACGACACCGTAGGCAGGCTGCTCGCCGGCAAGGTAGACGGCCTTTCGCCCGCGGTGGCCTCGGTCACGCTGCGCCAGCTCGTCACGCACACCGGCTGCATGCCCGTGATGGCCGACGGCGTGACCGGCGGCGCGCCGCTCGTCGAGCAGTTCCACACCTACGACAAGCCGATGTTCTGGGCCGCGCTCGCGCGCATCAGGCTCACGGCCGCGGCGCCGCCCTGCGAGGGCGCGTACAGCAACTTCGGCATGGCGCTGCTCGGGCAGCTGCTCGCCGAGCACTACGACACCTCATGGGGCGAGCTGGTGCGCGCACGCATCACAGAGCCGCTGGGCATGAACGACACCGTCACCGCGCGGGGCGACAAGGCCTCGCGCATGGCCCCGGCTTTCGCGGGCGACCGCCGCCAGCCCCTGTTCGACATGCAGGCCTATGCGCCGGCCAGCGCGCTGCGCTCCACCGCCGCCGACATGCTGACCTTCAGCCGCGCCGTCCTCGCGGGCGCCAGCGGTCCGCTGGGCCCGGCCGCGGCGCGCATGCTCACGCCGCTGGCGCGCTACGAGGGAGCCGAGATCGGCTATGCGGTGATGGTGCGCGGCCCCGAAGGCGGCCGTCGCACCTACTACCACGCGGGTGTCACGCAGGGCTACCGCACGCTGTGGCTGCTCGCTCCCGACACCGGCGAGGCGCTGATCGTGCTCAGCAGCAATGCACGCGCGCCGCTGCAGCCGGTGATGCTGGCCATCGGCAAGAGCCGCTATCCGGTGCCGACCGCTGAAGTGCCCATCGATGCGAAGCGGCTCGATGAATACAGGGGCGAGTACCGCGTGACGCGCACCCAGTCGCTGATCTTCACCGTGCGCGGCGGCAGGCTGCTGGTGCGCGAAACGGGGCGCGGCTACATCGCGCTCACCCCCACGGGCGCCGATCGTTTCGCCGTGGCCGCGATCGGCGCGCAGGTCATGTTCAGGCGCGATGCGGCTAACGCGGTGGTAGGGGTGTCGCTCGCGCAGGGCGGCAGCCAGCTCGATGCGCGCCGGGTGGGCGACGCGGCCGCGCAGCCGGAATAGCTGCTGGCTCGGTCAGCCTGCCATCGCCAGCAGCTGCCCCGCCATCTCTTCGATTTCTGTGCGCATCACGAGCTTGTCGAGCCAGTCCTGCGGGATGGCTCCGACGCCGTAGAAGGCGCCCGCCAGCTGGCCGCAGATGGCGGCCGTGGTGTCGGCGTCGTCGCCCAGGTTGGCGGCGGCGAGCACGGCTTCCTCGAAGGAGCCGGTGTTCGCGAAGCACCAGAGCGCCGCTTCGAGCGATTCGACGCAATAGCCCGATCCCTTGATCTGCCCTGCGCTCTTCGAGCCATGGTCGTTCCTTGCCAGCGCGGCCACCTTCGCGCTCAGCGGCGCCAGCGGTTCGGTCGAGAGGATCGCGGCCTTGTCCGCGCCCAGCAGGGCCGAGCGCAGCTGCAATGCGAAGAGCTGCGAGCATTCGATGGCCTCCAGCGCGCCGTGCGTGGTGCGCGTGCTCTCTCCGGCCTGCTTCCAGCTGGCTTCGGCGCTCGCCGCGTAGAACATCGGCACCGGCGCGAGCCGCATCAGCGCGCCGTTGCCCGCGGTGCGCGGACTGGGGTCTCCCGCGAACGGATCGCCCGAGGCCAGGTAGCGGGTGAGGGCGTTCGACACCGTCAGGCCGATGTCGAAGCAGCTGCCCGTGCTGCTCATGTAGCCCACGTTGCGCCAGTTGCAGTAGCGGTTCATCTGGTCGACCGCGTCGAAGCTCTTGCAGTGGATCAGGCTCGCTGCCAGGCACAGTGCCATCGACGTGTCGTCGGTCCACTCGCCCGCGACCAGACCGAAGGGCCCGCCGCCGTGCATTCCGGTGACAGGCGCGAAGCTCCCGTGTGCGCGGAACTCGACCGTGGTGCCCACGGCGTCGCCGCAGGCCAGGCCGAGCAGGCAGCCCTGGTAGCGTTCGATCGTGTCGCGGGTACTGCGGGGTGTGACAGCAGAGGTCATTTCGTTCTTCCTTTGTTCTTCTCTCGACGGCGTCCTGATGTGAGTTGCTCTGTACAACTAATGGAGGGTTGTATAGTACAACTAATCAACCCGCAGTCAAGTTCTCAAGTGAACACCCCATCTTCCGGATTCCCGCCACTGACCTTCCCGCGCCCGCTGGTCACAGTCGACGTGGTGATGTTCACCGTGCTCGACGACGCGCTCCAGGTGCTGCTGGTGAGGCGGCCCGCCGACACCGACGAGCCCTTTCCCGGCAAATGGGCCTTGCCTGGCGGCTTCATCAACAGGGAGGAGGACGCCACGCTGCTCGAATGCGCGCTGCGCAAGCTGCGCGAGAAGACCGGCGTTGCCGCGCCCTATCTCGAGCAACTTGGCAGCTGGGGCGGCGCGAAGCGAGATCCGCGGGGGTGGTCGGCCACGCATTGCTTCTATGCGCTGATCCCGGCGCAGGCGATGCAGCTGCGCAGCGGCGCGAACGCGGCCGAGGTGGCGTGGTTCGAGGTCGACGCGGCCTCGCGCAAGCGGCTGGCCTTCGACCATGGGGAACTGCTCGGTGCGGCCGTGGCGCGGTTGCGCAGCAAGGTCGAATACACCTCGCTGCCGGCCTTCCTGCTGGAGGAGCCGTTCACGCTGCCTGCGCTGCAGCACACCTACGAGGTCGTGCTGGGCCGGGAGGTCGACAAGAGCGCCTTCCGAAAGCGCATGCTCGACGGCGGGTTCATGGAGGAGGCCGGCATGGTCACCGGCAGCCTCGGCCGGCCGGCCATGAGCTACCGATTGCGCGACCGCTCCCAGGCGGCGCTGTTTCCGCGCACCTTCAACGCGACGAAGTAGCTCGCTTCGGCCTTCACAGCCGGTCGGACATCGCGTGCAGGTACGCACGCACGGCCGAGTTCGTGCTCAGGCCGATGGCGCGGTCGAAGGCCTGTCGTGCGGCGGAGCGGGCACCACCTGCAGCCAGCAGGTGGGCGCGAGCGGCCCAGTACGGCTGGTAGTTCGCCACGTCCTGCGCGGGAATGGATTCGAGGGCGCGCAGGCCGACCTCGGGGCCGCGTGCGTTCGCGAGCGCGCAGGCGAGGCTGACCTGTGCGCCGATGCTGCTGCGCAGCGCCAGCAGGCCTTCGTACAACGACACAAGCGCCTCCGGCGGCACCGGCGCGCCGACGCGGCGTTCGCAATGGGCCGACTGGATCGCCGCCTCGAGCTGGTAGGCGCCGAGCGACTTCATCTCGGACGCGCGGCGCAGGCAGAGCTCGGCCTCGGCGAGCAGGTCGGGGTTCCAGCGCAGCGGGTCCTGCTGGTCGAGCGGCACGTAGGCGCCGGTGTCGCTGCGGCGCGCGGGCATGCGGGCCTCGCAGAAGAGCATCAGCGCCAGCAGGCCCAGCGGCTCGGGCTCGGCGGGCATCAGGCCGCACAGGATGCGGCACAGGTCGATGGCTTCCGTGGTGAGGCCGCGAGGCAGGGCGTCGGCGCCGTCGATGTCGTCCCAGCCGGTGCCGTAGGCGGCGTAGATGCCGTCGAGCACATCCTGCAGCCGCTGCGGCAGGTCGCGCGCCTGCGGATATTCGAAGGGAATGCCGGCCGCGCGGATGCGGGCCTTGGCGCGCACCAGCCGCTGGCCGAGGGTGGAAGGCGCGGTGAGGAAGGCGCCGGCCAGGCGCGCCGCGTCGAGGCCGAGCACGGTCTGCAGCATGAGCGGCGCGCGGGCAGGGGCATCGACGGCCGGGTGCGCGCACACGAAGAGCAGGCGCAGCCGCTCGTCGGGGATCGCGCTGGCGCCATCGGGCGCGTCGTCGACTTCGCCCGCGAGCAGCAGCAGGGTCTGCGTGGCCCGGTCCTGCACGCGGCTGTGGCGCCAGGCGTCGAGCTTGCGGTGGCGCGCCACGCTCAAGAGCCAGGCGTCGGGCTCGGCCGGTATGCCATCGGCGGGCCAGCGTTCGAGCGCTCGGGCGAAAGCGTCGGCGAGCGCGTCTTCCGATGCGGCGATGTCGTGGGTGCGCGCCGACAGGATGGCCAGCAGCCGGCCGTAGGACTCGCGCGCCGCCCGCTCGGCGGCCCCGTGAACCGCTGGGTCGCTCATGGGAGCACCTGCGCGCCCCGCACTGCGGTGCGAGCTTGCCTGGGGCGGCCCGGCGCGGCGCTCATGCCGGCGCTGCGGCCAGTGCGGTGGCCACGAAGACGGGCCTCACTTCCACCCCGCCGCTGGCCGCGCAGGGCGCACGCGCGGCCCATTCGAGCGCGGCGTCGAGGTCGGGCACGTCGATCACGAAGTAGCCTCCGAGCTGCTCCTTGGTATCGGCGAAGGGGCCGTCCTGCACCTGGCGCCTGTCGCCGCGGATCCGCAGGGTGGTGCCGGTCATGGGCGGGAAGAGGCCGTGGCCGCCGAGCGAGATGCCCGACTGGCGCACCGCGTCGGCATAGGCGACCCAGCTTGCGCGGTAGGCCTGCGAGGACGCCTCCTCGCGTTGCTCGAATTCGGCCGCGGGCTGATAGAACATCAACATGTACTGCATGGTGTTTCTCCGTCAAGGAAAAGCTTGCCGAGCAAGATCGCTCACCACAATGACGGCCCGCCAGCGGCCATTTCGACACGGGCTCCGTGCCGAGCAGAATATTTTTTGCGGGAAATCCGCCCGGTGCAACCGTGGCTGCACCGAAGCGAAAAGTTCTCGGACTGCCTTCAGGCCGCCTGCGCCTGCGCCGCGGGCGCGAACAGCGCTTCCATCTCGTTGCGCAGTTTGTAGGCGGCGGTGTTGGTGTCGGTGGCCACGTCGGCCCAGCTCAGGCTCTGGCCCTTCTTCACCGGTCGCACCAGCCTGATGCCGTGCGCCAGCCCCAGCGGCAGGCCGCCCAGGCGCAGCGAGCGCCCGGCCGGCAGCAGCTTGCCCCAGACGGTGTAGCCGCCTTCGCCATCGAGCATCTCGCCGGCAGCCAGGTCGCGTTTTGCGGTGGCGACCACGTCGGCGTTCCAGCAGGTCGCCACGCCGGTGGCATCGCCGCGCAGCGCCACGCTGGCCACCGACATGCCGACTTCGAGCCCGATGAGGTGCCAGCGCTTGTAGAGCGTGAAGTAGCGCCCGCTCGGGTCGGTGTGGGCGTTGTACTCCTCGAAGCAGTTCTTGATGTATTCGGTCTCGGCCTCGACCGTGACCCACACGCCCATGCGGATGTCGTACGGGATCTTGCGCCCATCGGCTTCGAGCGAAGAGACCACCTCGACCATGCCCTTGCGCTCCAGCACGCCGCCTTCGCTCTTGGGCCGGGTGACGAAGGGAATGTCCTCCACGCTCGCGGGCGGGTAGAGCAGGCCGTCCGATGGCACCGCCAGGCCGGTCGCGTTGGCCACCGCCGAGCTCTCGATGGAAGGCTTCGAGCCGTCGAGGAAACTGTTGAACATCTTCGGGTTGAGCCCGCCGCGCGTCGCCTGCTCTGGCGTGAGGCCGTAGTTGCCCCACACCGTCTCGGGTGTCGATTCGGTGAAGTGCGGCAGCCACTTGTGGCCCCGTCCGGCGGCCACCACGGGGAAGCCGCAGGTGCGGGCCCAGTCGACCAGGTCGCAGATCAGCGCGGGCTGGTCGCCGAAGGCCAGCGAATAGACCACGCCCGCCTGCTGCGCCTTGCGTGCCAGAAGCGGGCCGCAGAAGGCGTCGGCCTCCACGGTCACGTTCACCACGTGCTTGCCGTGCGCGAAGGCGTCGAGGCAGTGGTCCACCGCCGCGATGGGGTTGCCGGTGCACTCCACCACGATGTCGATGGAGGGCTCGCGCGTCACGGCCTGCCAGTCGTCGGTGATCCAGGTGGTGCCTTGCTTCAATGCCTCCTGCACCGATGCGGCAGCGGCGCGGCCGGGCTGCCAGCCCACGCGTTCGAGGTTGATGCGGGCCGCATCCGGCGACAGGTCGGCTATCGCCACCAGCTGCACGCCGGGCGTGCGCGGAATCTGCGCGAGGTACATCGAGCCGAACTTGCCGGCGCCGATCAGGCCGATGCGGATGGGGCGGCCTTCGGCGGCGCGCTGCTGCAGGCGGGCGTGGAGGCTCATGTCGTTCAGGCCTCCACCGTGGCGTGCGCGTCGAGCACATCGAGGGAGGTGCGAAGCGCGCTCTCTGGCAGGCCGTTCTTCCACGGCACATCGACCGGGTACGGCTTCAGCAGGCAATCGTCGGGCAGCAGCTCGATGGGCGTGAAGTCGCGGTGCGCGATGTACTCGGGGCGCTTGTGGCGGCGGATGTGGTTGCTGACCGCGCAAAGGCTCAGGTACACCGCCACGCGGTTGAATGGCGAGAGGTTGCTGCCCGAGGCATGCACCAGGCAGCTGTGGAACAGGATCATCGACCCCGCCGGCCCCTTGGGCGAGACGATGCCGCCCTGCTTGCCGCCGGCGCGCTCCACCAGCTGGCGGATCAGGTCGTTGTCGACAGTCCACAGCGGATAGCTGGTGGTGGTGAGGTCGTGCTTCGCATCGACCACGCCCTTGCGGTGGCTGCCCGGGATGAACATCAGCGGCCCGTTGTGCTCGTTCACGTCGTCGAGAAAGATCGCGACGTTCATCGCGCGCTCGGTGGGCATCAGGTCGTCGTTGAGCCAGGTGCCGTAGTCCTGGTGCCACTGCCACACGTCGCCCTCGAAGGCCATCTTCCCGTTGATCTTGAACTGGTGCATGTAGACGTCTTCGCCGAAGAGATCGACCACCGGCTCGACCATGCGCGGATGGCGCGCGAGCCGCGCGAAGGGCTCGCTCACCAGATGCGCCGCGAAGTTGGTGCGCACCGCGTCGGAGCCTTTCTCGCGCACGTTGAAGGCCTCGCGCTTCGCGTAGAGGTCGGGCACCGCATCGGTCAGCGCCCTGGTTTCTTCGGCCGAGAAGTGGCCGGGGAAGAACAGATAGCCGTCGCGCTCGAACTGCGCGCGCTGCTCGGGGGTGAGCTTCATGCCTTGTCTCCTTTTTGCTTGGGGGTGATGGCGGTGTGGGTGGATGCGGCGTGCGCCAGCAGCCGTTCACTCAGTGCCTCGCTGGCCCGCGAGACGTGTTCCTCGCTCAGGCGTGCGGCGCGGTCCGCGTTGCCTGCCGCGATGGCTTCGGCGATGGCTTCGTGCTCGTCCCACAGCGTCTCGCGCTGGGGCTCGGCCTGCAGCACCGCGCCCATCGCGCGGCGCAGGTGGCGCCAGTGCGGATCGGCGCTCTGCGCGATCAGCGGGTTGCCCGATGCATCGTAGATGGCCTGGTGGAAGGCCACGTCGGCATCGATCATGGCCTCCACGTTGCGCCCGCGCGCGGCACGCCGCCCGCGCTCGATGAGCTTCGGATCGATGCGAAAGCACTGCTGCGCCGCCAGCCGCGCGGCTAGGGCATCGAGCGCACCGCGCACCTGGTAGACCTTGCGCATCGCCTCCGCTTCGAGCGGCGCCACCAGCACGCCCCGTCCGGGCGCGTCGAGCACGAAGCCGTCCTTCTTGAGCAGCCGCAGCGCCTGCAGCACCGGCTGGCGCGACACCGACAGGCGCTGCGCGATGTCTTCCTGCGTGATGCGCTCGCCCGGCGCGAGCGCGCCGCTGCTGATGGCGCCGAGCAGGGCGCGGTAGACCTGGTCGACGAGGTCGGGCGCGACCTCGATGCTGACGAGCTGGGCGGGCATGGTTGTCTCCTTGCGCCGGTTTCTTTGAACTCTGTATACAGAGTACGGAGTTCGCCGCTGTCGCAGATAGCGGGTTTTTACCCATCGGGACTGCAAAAGACCGGAAGCCGCCGCTAAGCTCGGCCTCATGCAACTACCCACCTACGACGACGTCATCGCCGCGGCCGCGCGGCTCGAAGGCCACGCCCACCGCACGCCGGTGCTGCGCTCCACCACCGCCAACGAGCGCTGGGGCGCCGAGTTCTTCTTCAAGTGCGAGAACTTCCAGCGCATGGGCGCCTTCAAGTTCCGCGGCGCCTTCAACGCGCTGTCGAAGTTCGATGCCGCGCAGCGCAAGGGCGGCGTGATCGCCTTCTCGTCGGGCAACCACGCGCAGGCCATCGCGCTGTCGGCGCGCCTGCTGCAGATGCCAGCCGTCATCGTCATGCCCAAGGACGCACCCGCCGCCAAGGTCGCGGCCACCAAGGGCTACGGCGCCGAGGTCGTGATGTACGACCGCTTCACCGAAGACCGCGAGGCGCTGACCAGGAAGCTCGCGCAGGAGCGCGGCATGACGATGATCCCGCCCTACGATCACCCCGACGTGCTCACCGGCCAGGGCACCGCGGTGAAGGAGCTGATCCAGGAGACCGGCCCGCTCGACCACCTGTTCGTCTGCCTGGGCGGCGGCGGGCTTCTCTCGGGCTCGGCGCTGTCGGCGCGCGCGTTGTCGCCGCAGTGCAAGGTCTACGGCGTGGAGCCCGAGGCCGGCAACGACGGCCAGCAGTCGTTCCGCGCCGGGAAGATCGTGCACATCGAAACCCCGAAGACCATCGCCGACGGCGCACAGACGCAGCATCTTGGCGAATACACCTTCGGCATCATCCGCCGCGACGTGGACGACATCTTCACCGTGACCGACGAGCAGCTCGTAGAGGCGATGCGCTTCTTCGCCGAGCGCATGAAGATGGTGGTGGAGCCCACCGGCTGCCTCGCCTTCGCAGGCGCCATCGCTGCCGGCAAGGCCATTGCAGGCCAGCGCGTGGGCGTGCTGATCAGCGGCGGCAACGTCGACCTGTCGCGCTTCGCGGCGCTGATCGCGCCGCAGTGAGCGGCTCTGCGCTCAGGCCGCGCGCAGCGAGCCGAAGAGCCCTTCGGTTTCGTCCTCGGGGCCGGCCGCGAAGTAGAGCGCGTTGCTGTCGCCCAGGGCCACTCCGTTGCCGAACTGCAGGCCCCACAGGCCTGCGATGGCCAACGGGCGGTCTTGGCCGTCGCGCAGATCGTCCAGGTATTGCCCGTTGTCCAGGTCGAAAGCGCAGATGCGGCCCGCGCCGCCGAAATTGCCGACCAGCAGCCGGCCCGACATTGCACCGAAGTCGGCCGGTGCGATCGCCACGCCCCAGGGGGCATTGAGCCGCCCATCGTCCGCGTAGATGCGCAGCAGCCTGCCGTCCAGGTCGAATTCGGCCAGCCTGCCCCGCGCGGGCCGGTTGCCCGAAGCGGCTTCTGCCGCGGCGTCCAGGCTTTGTTCTTCACCTGCAAGGAACGCGTCCGCATTGGCCGGA
>CAJYQC010000056.1 GCA_913776885.1 uncultured Variovorax sp. | reverse complement strand
CCGATGGGCAGCCAGGCCAGCGGCGAGACAGGGCGCAGCAGGCTGATCAGCGGGTTGAACATGCGCGAGAGGAACTCGAAGCGCCCGATGGCGACGCCGGCCGGAATGCCGACCAGCGCCGCGAGCCCGAAGCCCAGCGCCACGCGCTGCAGGGACGAGAGCACGTTCCAGCCCACGCCCTGGTCGTTGGGGCCCTTGCTGTAGAACGGGTCGCTGAACACCGTCACCGCCTGCTGCCAGGTGGCCATCGGCGTGGGGAAGCCCGTGGTGCTCTTCATCGCCACCACCTCCCAGATCAGCAGAAGCAGGCCGAAGCCGGCGAGCGGCGGCAGCACTCGCATCCAGAAAGCGCGTAGATCGATGGGCGCGCGCTGTCGCTGTTTCTGCTCCCTCTCCCCAGTGGGGAGAGGGTTGGGGTGAGGGGCTGCCTCTGCGCGGGGCTTGCCCTCACCCCGGCCCTCTCCCGCACGCGGGAGAGGAAGGGATGCATCGAGCGGCGAGTGGAAGACTGCGCTGACCATGGTGTTCTCCCTATGCATGGAGCTTGAAGGAATCTGCGTACTTCTTCGGGTCCTTGCCGTCCCAGACGGCGCCGTCGAAGAGCTTGCTGCTGCGCATCGCCTCCTTGGGCACCGGCGTCTGCGTGGCGGCGGCGGCCTGCTTGTAGATGTCGATGCGGTTGATCTCGGTGGCCACCTTCAGGTAGTCGGGGTGTTCCTTCAGCAGGCCCCAGCGCTTGTGCTGCGTGAGGAACCACATGCCGTCCGACAGGTACGGGAAGTTCACCGCGCCGCCGTTGTAGAACTTCATGTGGTTGGGGTCGTCCCAGCTCTTGCCCAGGCCGTTGGTGTAGCGGCCCAGGATGCGCTGGTTGATGGCGTCCACGCTGGTGTTGACGTAGCTCTTGTCGGCGATGGTCTCGGCCATCTTGTTCTTGTTCTGCAGGCCGGTGTCGATCCACTTGCCGGCCTCGAGGATGGCCGCCGTCACCGCGCGCGCAGTGTTGGGGTACTTCTTCGCGAAGTCGGCCGTGGTGCCCAGCACCTTCTCGGGGTGGTCCTTCCAGATGTCCTGCGTGGTGATGGCGGTGATGCCGATGCCGTCCATGATCGCGCGCTGGCCCCAGGGTTCGCCCACGCAGTAGCCGTCCATGTTGCCCACGCGCATGTTGGCGACCATCTGCGGAGGCGGCACGGTGATGTTCTTCACGTCCTTGAACGGATCGATGCCGGCAGATGCGAGCCAGTAGTAGAGCCACATCGCGTGCGTGCCGGTGGGGAAGGTCTGCGCGAAGGTGTATTCGCGCTTCTCGCTGGCGATGAGCTTGGCGAGCGATGCGGCGTCGACCGCGCCCTTGTCGGCCAGCTTCTTCGACAGCGTGATGGCCTGGCCGTTGTTGTTGAGGGTCATGAGCACGGCCATGTCCTTCTTCGGGCCGCTCAGGCCCAGGTGCATGCCGTAGACCAGGCCGTAGAGCACGTGGGCGAAGTCGAGCTCGCCGTTGGCCAGCTTGTCGCGCACGCCGGCCCAGCTGGCTTCCTTGTTGGGCACGATCTTCACGCCGTACTTCTTGTCGATGCCCAGCACCGAGGCCATCACCACGCTGGCGCAGTCGGTCAGCGGGATGAAGCCGATCTTCACTTCTTCCTTCTCGGGCTTGTCCGAGCCCTGGGCCCAGACGGCCGCGCGCAGGGCGGGGTCGATGCCGACGGCGCCGATGGCTGCGGCTTGCAGGACGCGGCGTCGGCTGAGGCTGGTTTTGAGCAGGTCGGTCATGGGGCGGGGCTCCGGTTGAAGACGAACGAACGAAAAAGACAAAAACGAAAAGGCGTCCGCACCGCGCAGGGGCTGCTCGAGAACGAGCCCTTGCGGGATGGGGACGCCTTTGTCCGGTTCGGTGGGAGGCACCCGCCGTTGGGTGCCGCCTGCCTGAAGGTCCATCGAGGACCTGTGCGCTCAGTGCTAGCAAGCGGTGTGCCAGCTTCGAGATTCGCCGGACGCTATCAAGAAGGTAGCTGTATGTCGAATGAATCCGCGGCCGACCGCGGGTGAGGGGCGATTCGGGGTGACGATGGGCGATGGCACGATTGTTGTGCGGTGCACCAACTTGAACGCCCCGTGGGCGCTTGCTTCAGCGCGGCGGTGCGCGGTCGAGCATCGGCAGGTAGTCGGCCATCGCGAGCATCGACTCGGCCACGTCCACCAGCCTGCGCTTCTGGTTCATGGCGGTCTGGCGCAGCATCTTGTACGCCTCTTCCTCGCTGAGGCGGCGGTGCGCCATCAGCAGGCCCTTGGCGCGCTCGACGATCTTGCGTTCGTTGAGCGAGGCGCGCACGGTCTCGAGTTCGTCGCTCATGGCCTGCAGCCGCTGCGACTGCTCGCGGACCATGTCGAGCACCGAGCGTTCCAGATGGCGGCCGAACTGCGCGGGCGCTGCCGCCTGCGCGTCGGTATCGTCGAAGAAGAGCGCGCCGGCCTGCGGCTCGAGCGTTTCCAGCAGCTGGCGATAGTCGAGCAGCTCCCTGCGCGCCTGCGCGGTCTTGTGCGCGCAGAGGCTGCGCAGCTCGCAGGCGAGGCGGTCCTCGACGGTCTTCATGGCGTCGATGCGGCGGGTGCAGCAGTCGAACCAGGCCTCGCTGAGCGCCACGTCGGCCGGTGCCGATGCCCCGCCGCGCCGGCGGATGCGCTCGAGCTCGGCTACTTCCGCGTCGGGCTGGCTGTCGCGCCACAGCGCGAGCACCGCCTCGCCTGAAAAGTCGGTGAACACCTGGAAGCAGCGTTCCTGCGATTCGATCAGGTGCAGCCACTGCAGGCGCTGCGCCTCGTCGCTGCGTCCCAGCGCGAGCGCGGCGGCACCGAAGGCGCGCTCCTGGCCCGCGAACTCCTTGCCCTGCATGAAGTTGAGCAGCGCCACCAGCAGGCGCGATATCTCGGGGTCGGTGGCGCCGTCGGCCGCCTCGAACACCACCGACAGCAGGCCCGCGATCAGCTTGGCGAAGGCGGCGGTGGCCTGGGCTGGCTTGAGCTCGAGCGCGTCGACGCGGCGGCGCAGGGCGGGCAGGGCATCCAGGCCCGGAAGCACCCAGGCGATGCGGCTGAAGAGGCGCGCGTTGTTGCCGGCGTCGGCGCCGCGGTGATCGTTGTCGGCATCGAGCTGGTCGAAGCCTGCGCGCACCTCGTGCTCGAGGGCGATGCACTCGGCGATCTGCGGGCCGCGCTGCTCGGCGAAGCGGCTGCCGCGCGAAGCGAGGAACATGTTCGACATACCCCGCTCGCGCTGCAGCGCATGGACCAGGCGGCCGATCACGCCCACCAGCTCGCTGGTGCGGGCGAGCCGGTCCAACTCGTCGATTTCGCAGCGACGGGCGGCGATGAGGAAATTCAGTCCGGATTTCATGGTGGGGGCGCGCGGGGCTCTGTGCACTGTCGCTGCAACATCCGTGCCGCGAATGGCGCGGCGCGGCGTTGTTTGCCCCTCCGCGGGCGCCGGCCAGGGGCCGCCGCCTACACTCGGAAGCATGCTCTTGTTGGGAATCGAATCATCCTGCGACGAGACCGGCGTGGCGCTGGTCGAGTCGCGAGGCGACGCGCTGCCGGTGCTGCGTTCGCATGCGCTGCACAGCCAGATCGCCATGCACCAGGCCTACGGCGGCGTCGTGCCCGAGCTGGCCAGCCGCGACCACATCCGGCGCGTGCTGCCGCTGACCGAGGCGGTCATGGCCGAGGCGGGCCGGTCTCTGGACGAGATCGACGTGGTGGCCTACACGCGCGGGCCGGGGCTGGCAGGCGCGCTGCTGGTGGGCGCGGGCGTGGCCTGCGCGCTGGGCTTGGCATTGGGCAAGCCGGTGCTCGGGGTTCATCACCTCGAAGGGCATCTGCTGTCGCCGTTCCTGAGCGCCGATCCGCCCGAGTTTCCGTTCGTCGCGCTGCTGGTGTCGGGTGGCCATACGCAGCTGATGCGGGTGGACGGCGTGGGCCGCTACGAGCTGCTCGGCGAAACCATCGACGACGCGGCCGGCGAGGCCTTCGACAAGAGCGCCAAGCTCATGGGCCTGCCTTACCCGGGTGGGCCTTGGCTCGCGAAGCTGGCCGAAGGCGGCGATGCAACTGCGTTCAAGCTACCACGGCCGCTGCTGCACAGCGGCGATCTCGATTTCTCATTCGCCGGCCTGAAGACGGCCGTGCTCACGCAGGCGAAGAAGCTGGGCGACGAACTCGAAGCGCGCAAGGCGGACCTGGCGGCATCGACGCAGGCGGCCATCGTCGAGGTGCTGTTGAAGAAGTCGCTCGCGGCGCTGGAGCAGACTGGCCTGAAGCGGCTGGTGGTGGCGGGCGGCGTGGGCGCCAACCGGAGCCTGCGCCAACAGCTGGACGCAGCCTGCGCGAAGCGCAAGGTGCGCGTGCACTACCCCGAGCTGCATCTGTGCACCGACAACGGCGCCATGATCGCCATGGCCGCCGCCATGCGCCTGCAGTCGGGGCTGTCGCAGGCGACCGAGCGCTATGCCTTCGACGTCAGGCCGCGATGGCCCATGGCGTCGCTTTCGCTGCCTGAGACGGCGCTGCCGGAGACTGCGTAATCGTTTGCTTCGGCTGCCTGCCAATAGCTGGCAGCGGCAGCACTTCAAGCACGTTGCGCCAGAGCTGGCGCCATTGCGGCCAGTCGTGGCCGCCTTCCGTGGTGAAGACCTGCTCCGGCGGCAGCGCGTCGGCCAGCAACTTGTGGTTGCTCGCGAAACGGTCTTCCAGACCAAAGCCGAGGTAGAGCCGCGGCAGGTTCTTCGACGGCTTGGCCGAGAGGTACTGCTGGAAGAACGGCCACAGCTTGCGGTCGGGCTCCTCGTCGGGCTGCGGCCCGGTGGGCGCCTGCCACGCGCGCAGGCCGCCGGCCTTCTTGATCTCCGCGCCGAGCACGCGCCGGCCCAGGTAGGGCGCCAGCGCCACGATGCCGTCCACCGAGCCCGGCCGCGCCAGTTCGTGGATCAGTGCGCCGAAGCCGCCGATGGAAATGCCCACGAGCCAGATCGACTTGTAGCCATTGGCGCGCTGGGGTTCGATGACGTCGGTGTGCAGGCGATCGCACAGCGTCTGTTCGTAGTAGTAGGACACGTCCGCGTCCACCAGCAGCGCGTCGGCTGCAAGGTGGCGTTCGCGCACGGCGGCGATGAAGCCTTCGCGCTCGAACTCGTCGGGTTTGAGATAAGCACCTGGCAGGAACACCAGGAGCGTGTCGGAGCGTTCGTCGGAATTCGCGAGCTGCAGATGAGTTTTCATGGTGCCTTGAAGGGGCACCCGAACCGCACCGTCGGGAAATCAGTGCGTTTACAAGACGCCCACGAAGAAGAAAGTTCTAAAAAAACGTCACATCATGTGACGTTAATCCAGCGCTATTGTGAATAAGGTGCTCGTTTAATGTCAAAAAACGAGCCTTACTAACATTTTCCTCTTGTGGGCTTAAGCCTTGTTAGTTGATATGCAACTGAGTGGCCTGGCTCACCGGCACTAGCTTGCCGAGCTTGAGCGTGAGCACGCCGTTCTCGAGCTTCGCTTCGCTGGCGGCCACGTCGATGTCCTGCGGCAGCTCGTAGGCAGCCTTGAACTGGCGCTTGGCTTCGGCCTTGCTCTCGATGCGCAGCACGGCGCCTTCGATGCTGATGGCGAGGTCTTCGCGAGCGAAGCCCGGCACGTCGAGCGAGAGGGTCCAGCTCTTGTCGTCCTGCTCCACGAGCGGCGAGCGGCGTGCACCGGCGAAGGCCTCGTTCACGAAGCGTTCGAACGAGCGGTCATAGGCGCGGGGTGCGAAACGGGCGGTGCGAAGGGTGGGTGCGAAAAACATGGTGAGAACTCCTGAATGAACACAATGGGGACAAGGAATGTGTGTCCCTTACACTGCGCGGCCGTTCCATCGTGAGTGCCGCTTGAGACCTCATCTAGGCGCAGCGGCACGCGTTTCAAGACAATGCATCCCCCCTTTAATTTGCGTCGCGAGACCTTGAAATTCGCGGCGCTGGCGCTATGGGCGAAGCCCTTCGCGGCGCTTGCGCAGACACCTCCGGCGCCCATTCGCCTGGCCCTCATCGAAAGCATGAGCGGGCCCTTCGCCAACACCGGCGAGGCCGTGTTCCGCAACCTGCTGTGGGCGGTGGAGCGCGTGAACGCGCGCGGCGGTGTCAAGCTGCCGGGCGTTCCCGGCGGCGCGCGGCCGCTGCAGCTCGACCGCTACGACAGCAAGGGACAGAACGAGGAAGCACTGTCAGCACTGCGCGCCGCGCTCGACGACGGCGCGCGCATCGTGCTGCAGGGCAACTCCTCGGCCACCGCGGCCGCGCTGATCGACGCCATCGACAAGCACAACGATCGCGATCCTTCGCGCCGCGTGATATTCCTCAACTACGCGGCGGTCGACCCCGCGCTCACCAACGAGCGCTGCAGCTTCTGGCACTTCCGCTTCGACGCGCATGCCGACATGCGCATGGCCGCGCTGATGGACGTGGTGAAGGACGACGCGTCGCTCAAGCGCGTCTACCTGATCGGGCAGGACTACAGCTTCGGCCAGGCCGTGCTGCGAGAGGCGCGCCGGCAGCTCGGCGCGCAGCGGCCCGACGTGGAGATCGTCGGCGACGAACTGCATCCCATGGGCAAGGTGAAGGACTTCTCGCCCTATGCCACGAAGATCATCGCCAGCGGCGCGCAGGCGGTGGTCACCGGCAACTGGGGCAACGACCTCACGCTGCTGGTGAAGGCCGCGCGCGAGGCGGGTTTCGGCGGCAGCTTCTACACCTTCTACGGCAATGCGCTGGGCGCGCCGGCCGCCATCGGCGACGCGGGCATCGGGCGTGTGGTCGCCGTGGCCGACTGGCTGCCCAACGTGCAGACGGCGCAGTCGGAGGCCTTCTACCGGGCCTTCCGCGCGCGTTTCCCGAAGCCCGCCGACGACTACGTGCACATGCGGCTGCAGCTCATGGTCGAAGCGCTGGTGCAGGCCATCGAACGCGCTGGCAGCGCCGATGCCTTGGCCGTGGCGCGCGCTCTCGAGCAGGCCGACGTGAGCATGTACGGCCAGCGCGGACGCATGCGCGCGGCGGACCACCAGTTCCAGCAGCAGCTGGTGGTGGGCGTGATGGACAGGCAGGGCAGGCCCGGTGTCCAGTTCGACGTGGAAGGCTCGGCCTACGGCTTCCGCGTCGTCAAGACGATCGCCCCCGAGCGCGCCGAGCTGCCGACCTCGTGCAAGATGAAAAGACCTTGAATCCGATGACGAACAACAGGAACTGCCGACATGCGTGAAGCCATCCACAACCTCGAAGCATCGAAGATCCGCGAAGCCGCCAATGCCGGCATGGGCCGCAGCGACGTGCTGGCCTTCTGGTTCGGCGAGAGCGACGAAGTCACCCCCGAGGTGGTCCGCCAGGCGGCCATCGAATCGCTGCAGCGCGGCGAGACCTTCTATGCCCACAACCTCGGCCTGCCCGAACTGCGCGAGGCCATCGCGCGCTACACCAGTTCGCTGCACCCCGCGGTCGATGCATCGCGCATCGCCGTCACTTCGGGCGGCGTGAGCGCGCTGATGCTGGCGGTGCAGGCGCTTGTCGATGCGGGCGACGAGGTGGTCGCGGTCACGCCGGTGTGGCCCAACCTCACGGCGCAGCCCGCCATCATGGGTGCGCATGTGCGCACGCTGCCGCTGGTGCCGGTGAGCGGGCAGTGGACGCTCGACCTGCCGGCGCTGCGCGCGGCGGTGACGTCGAAGACGAAGCTGCTGATCGTCAATGCGCCGAACAATCCCACCGGCTGGACCATGAGCCGCGACGAGCAGCAGGCCGTGCTCGACCACTGCCGCCAGACCGGCACATGGATCCTGGCCGACGAGGTGTACGAGCGGCTCTACTT
>CAJYQC010000055.1 GCA_913776885.1 uncultured Variovorax sp. | reverse complement strand
CAGCAGCATGGTCTGGAAGCGCGCGACGTCTTCCTTCGCCCAGCCGGGGTAGCTGCGCATCAATTCCGCAGCGTTGGCCCACTGGTTGCCGTAGAGGCCCGAGGCGAGGAAGACGTTGGAGTTGCCGCCCAGCTCGGTCAAGGTCGACGACCATGCGTTGAGGAATTCCACCGCCTTCTTCGCATAGCGCTCCGCAAACTGCGTGCCACATCGCTCGATCGCTCTGCGCGATCAAATCGGTAAAACTGATGGATACATTGCGCGCAACACGAGCGACTTGTAACGACAGGAAGTGACATTCGTTGTCACATGCGATGCGCGGCAACGCCACTGAATGTCACCGCTCGCTGCCTTGTCCATGCATGTTCGACCGGCGAGCAGCACCTCGCCATGCAGCACGCAGACGCGAACATGCACGGCAGCGCGTGGCTGCCGCACTGCATACCTCGAGTCGCATCGCCAGCTCGCAGCCCGATCAGGTTGCGGAGTTCACTCCCACGTTCGGGCAAGGCTCGACTTGCGTCGGCACCTGCTTGTCTGAGGAAAGACCCGATCCTGAAGTCGAACCGGAGTGGCTGGAGGGAACCTCCATCGGGCGCCTGGTGTGGCCCACAAGATGAAGAAATCGCGCGTCGGATTGCCTCTGAAAATGAGCGGCTGAATTTCATTTTCAGAATGACTGGAAGCGCTGGCGCGCAGACGCGCCAGCGCTTCGTTGCAACGGGTGCTGCAACTGCGCAAGCAAGAGATTGACCCGTTCGCGCTGCAGAACGAACGAGGCACGCGGCCCGCTCAAGGACATCGCCGCAGACGCACCCGCGCGCGGACGCGTCATCACGCTCGAGCGCGTCAGTCCGCGCTCGATTGAACGACGCTTGCTATGCCGCCTGCAGGCTCATCGGCGCGCCGGTATCGGCCCGCGTGCCACGCAGCTGAACTCGATATCCCTCGATGGCCTCCGCGAGAAACTCCGCGTCGCGCGCCACGCCCGAGAAGCGCCCCGAGCCCCAGGTATGCAGCCATGGCAGGCCAAGGAAATAGAGCCCCGGCTCGCGCGTCACGCCGCGCAGGTGCACGGGCGCGCCGCGGCCGTTGAACACGGGCGCGTCGACCCACGCGAAATCGGGCGAGAAGCCGATGCACCAGACCACGCTGGTGATGCCGGCCGCTGCAAGGTCGAGCCGCGTGCGTTCCTGCGACGGCTCCCACACGGGCGTGTAGACCGAAGGCGGCGGCGCCTCGATGCCCTGCGCGGTGATGTACTTGTCGATCGATGCGTTGATGCGGTTGTAGGTGCCATCGGCCTGGTCGAGGTTGTCGCGCAGGTTCGGCTGGAACTCGAAGGCGCCACCATCGAAGCCGCCGAGCAGACCGTAGAGTTCCATGCCTTCGAGGGCGAAGCGCCGCAGGTCGATGTCGCGGCCGCCGTCGCGGCCCGTCACGTAGTGGTTGGTGTTGTCGCGCACGCCTTCGCGCAGCGGGTGCTCGGTGACGGGCATGTCGTAGTACTTCATGTCGGCGAGCCAGTCGACCACCTCGCGGCCGCGATAGAAGCGCGCGCAACGCGGCGCATTGCCGGTGGCCAGGTGCACCTTGCGGCCGGCCAGGTGCAGGTCTTCGGCGATCTGCGCGCCCGACTGCCCGCAGCCCACCACCAGCACCGCGCCCTCGGGCAGCTGCGCCGGGTTGCGGTACTGCGCCGAATGGAACTGCGCGACGCCCGCCGGCAGCTTCTCGGCCAGGCGCGGCACGATGGGACGGTGGTAGCCGCCCGAGGCCACCACCACCTGGTCGGCGGTGTAGAGGCCGGCGTCGGTCTGCACGTTGAAGCGCTCGCGTTCGCCGTCGCGCGCCACCCGCTCCACCGTCACGCCCTCGATGGCCGGCGCTTTCACATGCTCGACGAAACCGGCGAGCCACTCGTTGATCTGGTCCTTGACCATGAAGCCGTGCGGATCGCTGCCCTTGTAGCCCCAGCCCGGCAGCTGGCACTGCCAGTTGGGCGTGACGAGGCAGAACGAGTCCCAGCGCTGCGTGCGCCAGGTGTGCACGAGGCTTCGCTTCTCGATCACGAGGTGGTCGATGCCGCGCAGCTGCAGGCAGTAGCTCAGCGACAGGCCGGCCTGGCCGCCGCCGACGATGACGACGCTGTAGTGGCTGCGTCCGCCGTAGGGGTGTGACATGAGGGTCTCTCTTTCTCTCTCTGGAT
Organism: uncultured Variovorax sp.; assembly: GCA_913776885.1. GTDB lineage: Bacteria > Pseudomonadota > Gammaproteobacteria > Burkholderiales > Burkholderiaceae_C > Variovorax. The sequence goes on along the minus strand of CAJYQC010000055.1, from coordinate 33,852 downwards.
GTAGCGGGTCAGGTCAGTCGAAGGCGATGACGGTGACCTTCGCACCGGGGGTGGCGCCAAAGCGCGCGGCGATGCCTTCGATTTCTGCGAGCTGGTCCATCGCCTGCGAGCAGGCGAAGCCGTACTTCGCGCGCACCCGCTCCGAGGCGATGCCCAGCGCTTCACGTGTGCGCATGAGGAAGTCGTCGAGGTCGTAACGCTCGCCGGGCACGAGGAAGTCGCGCACCACCTGCGAAGGCGAATAGCAGCGGGTTTCGCTGGCGTCGGGCCAGCGCACGTGGAAATGCATCACGGGCATGCTTCGGTCTCCTGCAGCCCGGCGCGGTACAGCGCCGCGAGGCGTCCGGTGCTGGCATGCCAGCCGACGCGCCCCGACAGCCGCGAGGCTGCAGCGATGCGCAAGGTGCGATCAGACATACGTCGCCTCCCGCGTGTCGGCCGCCGGCTGGATGAAGGCGTCGCTGGCGAAGTCCCACAACAGCGCCTCTTCGTGCCCCGCGCTCAGCCGAACCTGGCGTGTGGCATCGACCTGGCCGATCACCGAGCACGCGATGTCGCGCGCGGCGAACCGGACAGCCACTGCCGCCGCCTGCGCGGGCGACACGCTCAGCACGAACCCGTAGCTCGGAAAGGACGACAGCCAGCGCAGCAGCGGCACGCCCTCGGGCCGCGGGATCGCGTCGAGGTCGATGCGCGCACCGACGCCCGAGCATTCGAGCAGCATCATGGCCGTGCCCACGGCGCCGGCCATGCTGATGTCCTTGGCGGCTCGGCACAGGCCGCTCTCTGCGATGGAGGGCAGCAGTTCGAGGTCGGCGCGCAGCCGTGCGGCAGGCGCGCGGGTCGACGCGTTCCAGTACGGGAAAGGTTCTTCGTAGGCGCCGCGCAGGTCGGCGGCCATCAAGAGAAGGTCACCCGGCTTCGCATCGAAGCTGGTGAGCAGCCTGCGCGCGTGGCCGAGGATGGCCACGGCGAGCTGCGGCCGGTCGCTGCGGTTGTTGCTGTGCCCGCCGACGATGGGCACGCCGTAGCGCGCGGAGGCCTCGGCCATGCCACGCAGCATGTCGTGGGCCGGGTTCATGCCCGTGCTCCACAGCGCGTCGACCACGGCCGTCGGGCGTCCGCCCATGGCGTAGACGTCGCTCACGTTGACCATCACGCCGCAGTAGCCCGCGAACCAGGGCATGCGCACGATGAAGTCTTCCACCAGCCCCTCGATGGCGAACAGCAGGTAGCCGCCGCGGCCGTCGGAAATGGCTGCGCAGTCGTCGCCGACCGGAACGGCCTGCGCGAGCGCATCGTGTCCGCCGGGCAGCGAGCGGCCCAGTGCCGACACCACGTCGCTGATGTCGCGCTTGTGCGCGAAGCCGCGTGTGGCGCGCAGCGCCTCGGCGATGTCGTGGACTCCGCTCGTCATGGCGCCACCCTCGCGCGCGTGACGATGCCACTCACGGGATCGTGGCAGGGCGGATACCAGCCGAGATCGGCCTGCATGCGCGCATGCGGGCGGCCATGCACGCTGGTCTCCTCGAGCACCTGCCAGCCGAGCTTGCGGAACAGCGGCACGTTCTGCATCTGAACCTGGGCCAGGAAGGTCTTGCAGCCCAACGCATTGGCACGCGAGACCGCGAGCCGGATCAGCGTCGCGCCAAGATGCCCCTGGCTGCGGAACGCGGGATGAACGGCCAGCCGCGAACCCCACCATTCGCCCTCGCCTTCGGCCTTGCCCTCGCCGCGATGGATGCGCACCGTGCCCACCACCTGCTCGGGCATGCCGCCGTTGCAGGACATGGCCACCAGCAGCTGCGCATGGCCGTCGATAGCATCGCGGTCGTCGCGCGCGAAGATGCCCTGCTCGATGCAGAACACCGCGCGGCGCAGCGCCATCGCCTCGTCGCGCTCCCACTGCTGCGCGGCCTCGCGCACCAGGTACTCGACGGGCGCATAGTGGTCGCCCATCCGGTCGCGCATCTCGCAGAGATCGTCGAGGCACAGCATGGTCAGCTCCCGCCTTCTTTTTCGTAGATGGAAAGCGACGAACATGCGCCGCATTTGCCGCAGCCGGCCTTTATGTCGGCCGAGCGCAGGCCGGCCGCCACCACGCGCTCGCCCAGCGGCGCGAGCAGCGACTTAATGAACTCGGGCGTGGGTGCGGGGTGATCTTCCAGCGGCGTGCCGCTGATCGGCACGAAGGGCACGACGAAGGGATAAACGCCGCGCGCCAGCAGCTGGTCGCAGGTCTCGAGGATGGCCTCGCGCGTGTCGCCCAGCCCGGCCAGGATGTAGGTGCTGACCTGCCCGCGCCCGAACACGCCCACCGCCGCCTCGAAGGCGCTCATGTAGCGCGAGAGGGGCACGCTCGCCTTGCCCGGCATGATGCGCTCGCGCACCTCGGGCGTGACCACCTCCAGGTGCATGCCCAGCGTGTCGATGCCCGCGGCCTTCATGCGGTGGAACCACTGGTCGTCGTCGGGCGGCTCGCACTGGCCCTGGATCGGGATGTCCACCGCGGCCTTGATCGCGAAGGCGCTCTCGCACAGCACGGCCGCGCCGCGGTCGGTGGCGTTGGGAGTTCCGGTGGTCATCACCATGTGCTTGACGCCGTCGAGCAGCACGGCCGCGCGCGCCACCTCGGCGAGCTGCTCGGGCGTCTTTCGCGCGACGGTGCGCCCGGCCGCGAGCGACTGGCCGATCGCGCAAAACTTGCAGCTCTTGCTGCGGCTCTCGTAGCGGATGCAGGTCTGCAGCACGGTGGTGGCCAGCACGTCGCTGCCGTGCAGCGTGGCGATGTGGGAATACGGCACGCCGTCGAAGGTCTGCATCGCGTAGAAGCGCGGCTGCTTCGGAAAGCTGATGCTCGCGATCGGGATGCTGCCGCGCATCACGCGGCTCACGCCGGCGGCGTCGGGCGCCTCCGCGGTGAAGGGCGAGTGCCAGGCGGTGGAGGTGTGGACCGGCACCATGATCGTGTGGCCGTCGACCGTCACAGCCTTGTGGTCCGAAGGGCCCGCGCCGCCGCGGCGGCTCGATACGCCGGCCGAAGGGTCAGCCAGCCGCAACCCGAAGGACTGGAGCTCGGTCATCAGCTGCCGGCTGTCTTGGTGTGTCGTCGTGGTCATTTTTTGGGCTCCGTTGAACGTGGGGTTGCGTGCGATCCATCGGCACGGTGGTCTGCGCCGGGCGGTCGTTGATGGCCAGCGAGAGCAGTTCCGGCCGGGCGTAGTGGCCGACCGAATCCATCATTCGCTTGCGCTTGGCGATGAGCGCCATGTCGAGGTCGGCCACCACCATGCCTTCGCCCTCGGTGAGCGGCGACGCGAGGTGCTTGCCCTCGGGCGAGACGATGGCGGTATGGCAGCCGCCGCGCAGTGCCTTCTGCAGGTTGGTGTCGGGCGTGATCGAGCGGATCTGCTCGTCGGTGAGCCAGCCCGTGGCGTTGACCACGAAGCAGCCTGACTCCAGCGCGTGGTGGCGGATGGTCACTTCCATCTGCTCCGCGAAGATCGGGCCGACCAGTGAGCCGGGGAACTGCGCGCAGTGGATCTGCTCGTGCTGCGCCATCAGGCTGTAGCGCGCGAGCGGGTTGTAGTGCTCCCAGCAGGCCAGCGCGCCCACGCGGCCGACCGCGGTGTCGACCACCTTGAGGCCGGCGCCGTCACCCATGCCCCAGACCATGCGCTCGTGGTACGTGGGCGTGATCTTGCGGCGCTTGAGCACCAGCGTGCCATCGGCGTCGAACACCAGCTGCGTGTTGTAGAGGCTGCCGTGGTCGCGCTCGTTCACGCCGAGCACCACCACCATGCCTCGCGCCCTTGCCCGCTCGGCCACCGCCTGCGTGACGGGGCCGGGCACCACCACCGCGCGCTCGGCCAGCTGCAGGTGCGGCGCACCCTGCTGCACCGGCGGCAGCACGAAGCTGAAGTAGGGGTAGTACGGCACGAAGGTCTCGGGAAAGACCGCGATCTGCGCGCCCTTCGCGGCGGCCGCGTCGATGGCGCTGCACACGCGCTCCAGCGTGCCGTCCGGCCGTTCGAAGTCGGGCGCGATCTGGATGGCCGCGGCCCGCACGATGGGGGAAGAAGAGGTCATGGTCATCCCCTGTCCACGACGGCAAGCGCAGCGAAGCCAATTCGGGGAACACCGCAGAACCGGCTTTGCCGGGCTGCAGGTGTTGCCCCCGGCGAGGGGGTTGGCGAAGCGACACGAAGTGCGCGAAGACTGGGGGAGGACATGTTCACAGCGTCCAGGTGTCGAGAATGACCGCGCCGGCCTTCTTGTGCAGCAGCACGAGGTCGAGCACGTCCAGCGGGTTGATCGGCTTGATGCCCTCGATCAGCGCGCCTTCGCCGTGGCCGTAGAGCGCCTGCAGCGCGAAGCGGCACGCATAGACCTTGCCGCCTTCCTCCATGAACTTGGCGATCTGCTTGTTGAAGTTCTGGTGGCCCGGGAAGGCCTCGTCGCCCAGCGTCGGAAAGCCACGCTGTACGCCCAGCGTCACGCCGGGACCGTAGAGCAGCACCGACGTGTCGTAGCCCTTGCGCTTGAGCCGCGTGGCCTGCAGAAGGTTCACAAAGCCGATGGAGCCCTCGAAGGCCACCGTGTGGAAGGTGACGAGCGCTTTCTCTCCGGGCTCGGCCTTGACGTCTTCGAACACCTTCTCTTCGTAGTCGACGAGGAACTCGCCTTTTTCGTTGCGGGGGCGGGTGACTTTGGGCATGGGGTACTCCGGTTGGGTGAAGGGGTACGCAGGTGTTGCGTGCCTTCTTCTTCGCAGGCGTTGTGCCAGCGGCCGGCGCAGCCCGTGCGATCAATGCGCGATCAATGCGAAGCGGCGGGGTCCGCGCGCCAGCAAAAATTCTTTCGGGGCCTGCAAAGGCTCCGGCGAAGCAGGCCCGGGCGGCCATTTCCGCACCGCGACGAAGCACGCCCCATGCGATCAATGCACCCGATCAATGGGGTTGATCGCACCTGATCGAAGCATCCTTCCCCTCTGGCGCGGGCGCGGTTCCTGCATGTTGATCGGTGGCCAGATGCAATCAATGGATGCAATCAACTCCGCCGGGACCACGACCGATGACCACCATCACCGCCCACTGGCGCAAGCAGCTGCGCAACACCGCCCGGCCGGCCTACCTGCTGCTGGCCGACCTGATCGCCGACGACATCAAGACCGGCCGCCTGGGCGTGCGAGACCGCCTGCCCACGCTGCGCGAGCTGGCGGCGGAGCTCGACCTCAACTACACGACTGTCGCGCGCGGCTATGCCGAGGCGCGCAAGCGCGGGCTGATCGATTCGCGCGCGGGCACCGGCACCTTCATCCGCTCGGGCAGCCCTAGCCTGCGGCTGCGCGGTGGAAGCGGCGCCGAGATGACGATGAACATGCCGCCCGAGCCCGACGACGAGCACCTGATGGCACGCCTGCACGACAGCGCCAGCCGCGCCTTCGCGCAGGTCGATTTCCACGACCTGCTGCGCTACCAGGACTTCGGCGGCACCGCGCACGACCGCGCTGCCGCGATGCACTGGCTGCGGCCCTTCGTGCCCGACGCCAGCGTCGATCGCATCCTGGTGTGCCCCGGCATCCACGGCGTGCTGACCGCGCTGTTCTCGCAGCTCGCACGGCCCGGCGAGCTGGTCTGCGTGGAGTCGCTCACCTACCCCGGCGTGAAGGCCATCGCGGCGCAGCTCGGCGTGCAGCTGCATGCGCTGCAGATGGACGACGACGGCCCCATCGCCGACGCCTTCGAGCACGCCTGCAAGACGCTCAAGCCCAAGGCGCTGTACTGCAACCCCACGCTGCTCAACCCGACGTCCGCGACCGTGTCGCGCGCGCGGCGCGAAGCGCTGGCCGATGTGGCGCTGCGCTACGCGGTGCCGATCATCGAGGACGACGCCTACGGCATGCTGCCGCGGCAGACGCCCGCGTCGCTGACCACGCTCGCGCCGGGGCTCACCTACTACGTGAGCGGCTTCTCCAAGTGCTTCGGCGCGGGGCTGCGCAGCGCCTACGTGTGCTCGCCGACGGTGGTGCAGTCGCAGCGCCTGGCCGGTGCGATGCGCGCGACCACCGTGATGGCCTCGCCCATCACCAACGCGCTGACGACGCTGTGGGTCGAAGACGGCACGGCCGAGGAGATGCTGCAGGCTGTGCGCGCCGAGTCGATGGCGCGGCAGGCGCTGGCCTCGCGCCATCTGGGCGACAGCGGCCTGCAGGCGCACCCCGAAGGCTTTCATGCGTGGCTGCCGCTCACGCCCGGCTGGAGCCCGGTGGAGTTCGCCTCCTACCTGCGCACGCAGAACGTCGGCGTGGTCGCGAGCGCCGCCTTCTCCACCGACGGCGATCCGCCAGACGCAGTGCGCATCTGCCTGGGCGGCCCGATGACGCGCGAGCAGTGCGACCAGGCGCTGCGGCTGATCGCGGACACGCTGGCGCATCCGCTGCATCCGCACGCGACCCTGGGGGATCGTGGCGGCGGGCGGTGACTCACGCGTCGAAGCGCACGATGAGCTGGGTGCCGGTGTAGGTCGGCGTGACCTTGAAGCCCGGCGCGTTGATCGCCGAGAACCGGCCCGTCAGCGTGCCGCTGCTGATGAGCGTGAGCGTGTCGCCGGCGCTGGGTGCGAAGCCCGGCTTGAAGCTCAGGTTCAGCGTGCCGTCCACCGCGGCGACACCGGCCACGTTCAGCCGGCCCGCGCCATTGGCGCCCAGGTTCAGCTGCAGCGTGGTGCCGGCCACCTGCGTGTAGGCACCAGCCATGGTGACCATCGAGGACGCGTTGCACACCAGCGTGCCGCCGCCCACGTAGACGTTGCCCGTGCCGAAGGCGGCTGCGGAGTCGGCCCGCAGCGTGCCTTCGGAGAGCTGGGTGCCGCCCGCGTAGCTGTTGCTGCCGCCGAGCGCCAGCGTGCCGCTGCCCTTCTTGGTCAGCTTGCCGGCGCCCGCGATGTTGTTGCGCCAGCTGTCGAGCGCGTTGAAGCCGCCACGGCTGGCATCCATGGTCACGACCACGTCGCCGTTGAAGGCGCCGTAGCCGTCGGCCGCGTCGAACAGGTTCAGCCGGCCCCAGCCCTCGGGGTCGTCCATCACCGGATAGCCCGATTGCACGGCCGTGGTCTTGAGCACCACGCGGCGCTGCGTCGCGTCGAGGTAGGGCAGGCGGGTTTCGAGCAGCACCTCGGCACCCTTGGGCACGACGGCGGGCTTCGTGGTGTCGCCCACCGGCTTGAAGCCGAAGGTCAGGCGGCGCAGGTAGTCGGCCTTGGTCGCGGCATGGTCCGCGAAGCGGTCGGCAGCGGTGCCCTGCGAATGGGCGAAGTCGTTGAGGGCAACAGCATCGCTCGCGCCCACGGCGGCCATCAGCACGCTCTGCGCCTGGGCGAAGGCTGCGGCCTTGCGCGCGGCGTTGCCGCCGGTGGCCAGGCTCGCGGCGGCAACGGCCTGTCCGTGCACGCGCCCGCCGACCACATCCAGCGGCGAATGCATGCCCGCGAGGATGCGGTTCTCGCCGAGCTCGAGGCCGCGCGCCACCATCTCCTGGAAGCGCTGCGGCACGACGTAGGCGGAGGCGATGGAGTCGCGCACCGCCTCTGCCGTATGGCCGCTGATGAAGCCGCCGTCGGTCGCGGGCGTCGGGCTCTTGGCGGGCACCAGCGCGGGCACCACCTTCACGCTGCTGCTCCAGCGCCAGGGCCGCGCGTATTTGTAGAAGCGCTTGGCGGGCTCGGTGGAGCCGTTCTCGCCGATGTTCTTGAGCAGGTCGACCACCGTGCCGAAGCCCGGGTTGGCGGAGCCGCCCACGCCGACGTCGTTGCCGCCGTCGTTGTAGAGCACCGTGGTGGCGTCGGGGGCGATGCCGGTGATGGTGGTGAACTGCTGCGTGGCCGCACGCCAGGCGGTGGTGAGCGGGCCCATGCCGTCGCTGATGCTGTAGCCCTTGCCGCGGCGGTCGTCGAGGTAGGCGGCCAGCTCCTGCGCGGGGGTGCGCGCGTTGGTGGCGTCGACGACGTACTGGATGTTGCGGTTCAGCACGTCGGTGTTGAGCATCTTGCCGTCGGTGGCGTCACCGGGGATGCCGCTCCAGGTGGATGCGGTCACGGCCGGAAAGCTGCCCTGCGCGGCCGCCGAGACGCCCGCGTCCACCAGCAGCGTGCTTGGCTGCCAGAAGTCGAGGAAGCCCGCCACCACGCGCACGCCCGCATTGGTCTCCTTGGTCGCGAAGCGCGCATCGCCGCGCTGGTTGGTCGCCACGTTGTCGACGAAGGGCGGGACCGCGACCGCATCGGGCGCGGGCGCGGAGTCGGTGAAGCCCAGGTCCTTCGGCGGGCCGGCGACGGCCACGGCGGGCGGGTTGGCCGTGGCGGGCGGCGTGGCGGCGATCGGCAACGAGAAGCCGCCCCCGCTGCCACCACCGCCGCAGGCCGAGAGGCACAGGGCTGCGACGAGCGTGATGGCGAAGGGACGGACGGGGGAAAGCAGATGGGGCATGAAGAAAAGAAAGGAGGAAAAAGAAGACGCGGCGCTGCACAAACAGCCGCCGCGGCTCCTGGAATCTACGGATGCAAGAAGTCATCCTTGTGAATTGCTGCAAATTCCGCTGCATTGCGCAGCCGAATTGACGGGACTTTTCCTCGGTCAGGCGCAGGTCAGATTGACACCCTAATTGGCGGTCAATTTCATTTTTTCGACTACATGGAATATTGATTCAATTGATTTGGAATATCAAAATTTACGCGGTAATTAATCCACGGAATCATCATATTCGCCGCCCAAAGTCTGCGCCATGCGGCATCTGCAAATTTCGGAAAAAATTTTGATCCATTCCGAATTCAATTACCATGTCAATAAATTCATTTCCCGAAAGGGAATGCACATATCAAGTGCCCCTATTCGATCTGCGCAGGCAACCATGACGTGGGAGCCGACAAAGACGGCAACATGGACTACCAGATGGCCTACGTGGGCGGCAACGGCCTCGAGGCATTCGTCTACATCGACCCGGGATTCGACGCCACCCGAATCGGCTGGATGGGCATCATGTACCGCCTGGGTGCGCAGTCGAACCTGCCGGGCTTCGGTTCGGGCGACGGCGACTGCGCCCTGATGTTCGCCTTCTCCAACCTGATTGAGTTCCAGTGGGAGATCGTTCCGGTGGGACAGGCGACCAGCCTGCCCTGCTGGTCGGGCGGCGTATCCGCCGGACAGTGGCTGCACGTCGCCATCGTCAACGAGCCGTCCAAGTCGTACTCGACCACGATGTACGTCGAGGGCGCGCCCGAGCTGCGCAACAACACGAACATGAAGGGCATCCAGTTCGTGGCGGCGACGCAGCAGGTCGCGATCGGCTGTGCGCAGTGGGCCGGCAACATGTCCACCGGCTTCCTCGGCAGCATCGGCGAGATCCGGATCGTCGGCGCGCCCCTGACCTCCGACAAGTGGCTGACGGCGCGCATCGCTTGAGCTGAACCGGCCATCGCGAGACGCCGCGCCGGGCTCCTTGCGGAGTCGCCGGCGCGGCCGTCCTGCGCGAGCCCCGGGCGCGGCATGCACGCCGCGCTGCGCTGCGCTGCGCTGCGCTGCGGCGACAATGCCATCCCCCACCCGACCCTGCATGCGGCCCGCAACGCCGCGCAGGATCGCTGCCGGGGGCTTTGTGCTTGTTTTGCTGCTGCATCAGAATGAAGACTCCGAGGCTCATCGCGGACACGCGTCGTGGAAGCCGCGGCCAGATGCGAGTCTCCAAACTGCGCACAGCCTGTTTGCATCTCTTGAAATGAAGGCCCTCGACTCGCTGCGCATCTTCGTCACCACCCAGAGGAAGGGCAGCCTCTCGGCGGCGGCGCGCAGCCTCAGCCTCTCGCCGGCCACCATCTCGCGGCGCATCAGCGCGCTCGAGGAAGAGCTGGGCGTGCAGCTGGTGGACCGCACCAGCCGCAACCTGCGCATGACCGAGGCAGGCCAGGCCTTCCTGGAACGCGCCGAGGTCGTGCTCGAATCGATGGCCGAGGCCGAGCAGGCCGCCCGCGACGCCCGCCAGCGTCCCGAAGGCCGGCTGCGCGTGCACTCGCGCACCCACATCGGGCTGCGGGTGGTGGCGCCGCTGCTGCCGCGCTTCGCGCAGCTCTACCCGGACATCCAGGTGGAGATCGAGCTTTCGGAACACCCCGTCAACCTGGTGGAGCACGACTTCGACGTCGACATCCGCACTGGCGAATCGAACGACTCCGGCTTCGTGATCAAGCGGCTGCTGTCCAGCGACGAGGTGCTGGTGGCCAGCCCGGCCTTCGTGAAGACGTATTCGCGCATCAGGCACCCCACCGACCTGCCCGAAGTCCGCTGCCTGACCTACAAGCGCGAACGCGAGGCCACCATCTGGAAATACCTCGACGAAGCCGGCGAGCAGCAGGAGATACCGATCCAGGGTGTGCTCAGCGCCAACAACGGCGAACTGCTGCGGCTGGCCGCGATCGGCGGCATGGGCATCGCGCTGCTGTCGGAGGCCACGGTGCGCAGCGACCTGCGCTCGGGCGCGCTGGTGCGGCTGCTGCCGGACTACCGATTCGCGGTGCGGGCGTACTCCAACGGCATCTTCGCGGTCTTCCGACAGAACCGCACCCTGCCCCTGAAGGTGCGCGCCTTCGTCGACTTCGTGGCCGAGGCGCTGAAGGACGAAGACCAGCGCTAGCGGCTGCCGACGCGCCAGCGGGGGCCGCGACACCGCGTGCAAAGCAGCTTTTCACACTCTGCAGCGCCGCCTGCCCGCCCGCCATCTAGACTGGTCCACGAGTCCCGTTGGGGACCAGAACCAGGAGACAAAGTGAGCTTCCGCAACATCATCGTGGGGCTGGCCATCGGCGCGACCACGCTCGGCAGTGCTTTCGCGCAGCAAGTCACGCGCATCGTCGTGCCCTTCGCCGCCGGCGGCGGCACCGACCAGTACTGCCGCATCCTCGCGCAGGAACTCAACAAGCAGGGCCTGAACGTCATCATCGAGAACAAGCCCGGCGCCAGCGGCATTCTCGCGGCCGACTACGTCGCGCGCGCCAAGCCCGACGGCCACACCGTGCTCGTCTCTTCGCTGGGTACGCTCGCGAACAACAGCGTGCTCTACGACAAGCTGCCCTACGACCCGGCGAAGGACTTCGCGGCGGTCACGCAGATCGCCTACCAGCCCGCCATCGTGGTTGGGCGCACCGACCTGCCCTACAAGAACATCAAGGAGATGGTCGCCTACGCCAAGCAGAATCCCGGCAAGATCAACCGCGCGTCACCCGGTGCGGCCATCCTCACCAACCTGGCGCCGATCGCCTTCGAGAAGGCCCAGGGCTTCAGCACCACCCACATCCCGTTCAACGGCGACGCACCCGCTCTGCAGGCGCTGCTGGGCAACCAGATCGACATCCACGGCACCTCGATCACCGGCGCGCTGCCCTACGTGAAGGCCGGCAAGCTGCGCGTGCTCGGCGTGATGGACGGCAAGCGCCTGCCCCAGGTGCCCGATGCACCCACCTTCAAGGAGCAGGGCTACGACATGGAGGCCACGCTGTGGTATTCGCTGTCGGTGCCGGCGGGCACCCCCAAGGCGGCGATCGAGCGGCTCAACAAGGCCGTCAACCAGGTGATCGCGGATCCCGACTTCGTCACCCGCGCGCGCGCCATCGGCATGGAGCCACGCGGCGGCAGCCCCGAGGACCTCGACAGGTTCATCAAGGCCGAGTCCGACCGCTGGCTGCCGGTGCTGCAGAGCCTGAACCTGCCCAAGCAGTCGAACTGAACGACGCTCTCCAGGAAGGGCGCGGTGCATTGCCGCGCCCTTCACTTTTTTTCCCCGCATCTCCCGCCTTCGCATGAACCACCCTTCCCCGCTGCCGCTGACCGGTGTCCGCGTCCTGGATCTCTCCCGCGTGATGGCCGGGCCGCTGTGCGCGATGGCGCTGGCGGACCTCGGCGCCGAGGTCATCAAGGTGGAGCATCCCGAGCGCGGCGACGACACGCGCGATTGGGGCGTGCGCATCGGCAGCCACAACACCTCCTACTTCAACAGCTGCAACCGCAACAAGCGCTCGATCTGCGTCGACCTGCAGGCCGAGGAAGGCCGCGACCTCGTGCGCGAGCTGGCCGCGAAGTGCGACGTGGTGATCCAGAACTTCAAGTACGGCGGCGCCCAGAAGATGGGCCTGGGCTACGACGACCTGAAGAAGGTCAACCCCGCGATCGTCTACTGCTCGATCTCGGGCTACCCCGTGCTCGGGCCCGAGAAGGCCCGCCCCGGCTACGACCTCGTGATCCAGGGCGAGACCGGGCTGATGGCGATGAACGGCGAGGAAGGCCAGGGGCCGCTGAAGTTCGGCGTCGCCGCGGTCGACATGTTCACCGGCATGTACGCGGCGCAGGCGATCCTGGCGGTGCTGTACGCACGCACGCGCACCGGCGAGGGGCGCCACATCCAGATGTCGCTGTACGACAGCGGCATGATGATCACGTCCTACTACGGCCTGACCGCCTGGCTGAACAAGCGCGATCCGGCCAAGTTCGGCAACTCGCATCCCTCGATCGTCCCCTATGGCGTGTTCGACGCCGCAGACGGGCCGGTGGTGATCGCCGTGGGCAACAACAGCCAGTTCCGCAAATTCTGCGAGGAAGTGATCTTCTGCCCCGAGCTCCCGCGCGACCCGCGCTTCGAGAAGAACACCGAGCGCGCGAAGAACCGCGGCGAGCTGCTGCCGATACTGCTCGCGCAGATCCGGCAGCACGCGAGGGCCGACCTCATCGAGCGCATGGAGCGCGCGGGCATTCCCTGCGGCGAGGTGCTGGGGCTCTACGAGGCCCTGCAGTCGCAACGCACGCAGCAGGCGCAGGTGTGGCACCAGTTCGACGACGCCGAGGCGGGCCCGCAGGCCGTGCACGCCCCGCCCTACGTCATCGACGGCACGCGCGCCGGCGTTCGCCATCCGCCGCCGCACCTGGGCGAACACACGGCCGAGGTGCTCGGCGAGCTGCTGGGCATGACGTGCGAGCGGCTGCAGGCGCTCGGCGAGAAGAGGGTCGTGCGCTAGCAACACAGCGCACCGCACCGCAATGCCGGTGCGGCGTGCCGCTCAGTCGTCCAGACTGAAGCCCGCCGCGGCGATCGTGCGCCGGGCGATGTTGAGCTGATGGATCTGGCTGGTGCCCTCGTAGAGGCGGAACAGCCGCACGTCGCGGTAGAAGCGCTCGATCGGGTGGCCCTGGATGAAGCCGGTGCCGCCCAGCATCTGCACGCAGCGGTCGGCCACCCGCCCGCACATCTCGGAGGCGAAGTACTTGCAGATCGACGCCTGCATCGTCACGTCCTCGCCGTCGTCGCGCTGCCGCGCGGTCTGCAGGATCAGCGCGCGGGCCGCCTGGATCTCGGTCTGGCAATCGGCGATCAGCGCCTGCACCAGCTGGAAGCCCGCCACCGGCTGGCCGAACTGCCGCCGCTGGCAGGTCCACGCGACGGCCTCGTCCAGCATGCGGATGGCCGGCCCGGTGCACAGCGCCGCGAGGTGGATGCGCTGCTTGTTCAGCACCTTCATCGCGGTCTTGAAGCCCATGCCCTCGCGCCCGCCGATGAGGTTCTCCGCCGGCACCCGGCAATTCTCGAAATGCACCTCGGAAACGGGCGAGCCTGCCTGCCCCATCTTGCGATAAGGCTCGCCGGTGGAAAGCCCCGGGGTACCCCGCTCGACCAGGAACGCGCTGATGCCGCGCGCCGTGGGGTCGCCGGGGTCGGTCCGCGCAAGCACCGTGAACAGGCCCGCGATCGGCGCGTTGGTGATGAAGCACTTGGTGCCGTCGAGCACGTAGTGGTCGCCGTCCTTCACGGCCCGGGTCTGCAGCGCCGTGGCGTCGGAGCCGGCCAGCGGCTCGGTCAGCGCGAAGGCGCCCGTCAGCTCGCCGCTCGCCAGGCGCGGCAGGAAGCGTGCCTTCTGCTGCGGCGTGCCGTCGGCCACCAGGGCTTCGGAGCCGATGCCGGTGTTGGTGCCCACGCGCGCGCGGAACGCCACCGAGGCCTGCGACAGCTCCATGGCCGCGAGCACGAGCTCCTCGGTGTTCATGCCCCCACCGCCCCATGCTTGCGGAATGGACCAGCCGAAGAAGCCGCGGCGCGCCATCTCTTCGACCAGGTCGGCGGGGACCTCATCGTCGCGCTCGACCTCGGCCTCTCTCGGGATCAGGCGCTCGCGCACGTAGTGCCGCAGTTCGGAGAGGGTCTGCTGGAAGGAGGAAGGGTCTCGGATCATCGGGCCAGTCTAGGTGCCGGCACGACGGCTGCTGCGTGCAGGGTGTGCAAAGGTGGTTTGTATCTGGCTCGGCTTTCGCTTCATCTTCCACCCGAGAACGCTTCTCAGCAATCCTCTGCGCGCGGTCTTCAGAGCACCGCGTGGATGCAGAGGAGCGGGCCACCGGCGCGGCAGCCGCCACGCGCAACGCCTCGCTGCGCCAAGCGAACCGTGAGGCCCATTCCTGCGCCAGCACCACGGAGGGCGTCACCGCCCTCCCGCTTTCTGGCGACAATGATCCGCTCCAAGCCGACCATGAAGGGATCACGATGTCAGCCGACGACTGGTGGAAGCACGGAATCGTCTATCAGGTCTATCCGCGTTCGTTCCAGGACAGCAACGGCGACGGCATCGGAGACCTCGACGGCATCCGCGCGCGGCTGGACCACCTGGTGTCGCTGGGCGTCGACGCGGTCTGGATCTCGCCGGTCTACCCTTCGCCGATGGCCGACTTCGGCTACGACATCAGCGACTTCTGCGACATCGATCCGCGCTTCGGCACGCTGGAGGGCTTCGACGCGCTGGTGCAGGAGGCGCACGCGAAGGGGCTCAAGCTCATCCTCGACTTCGTGCCCAACCACACCTCGGAGCGCCATCCGTGGTTCGTGCAAAGCCGCAGCGCGCGCAGCGATTCAAAGCGCGACTGGTACATCTGGCGCGACCCTGCACCCGAGGGCGGGCCGCCCAACAACTGGCTGAGCAATTTCGGCGGGCCGGCCTGGAGCTTCGATGAAGCCACCGGCCAGTACTACGCGCACTCGTTCCTGAAGGAACAGCCCGACCTCAACTGGCGCAACCCCGAGGTGCGCGCCGCGATGTACGAGGCGATGCGCTTCTGGCTGCGCCGCGGCGTGGACGGATTCCGCGTCGACGTGCTCTCGCAGATCGTCAAGGACGCGCAGTTCCGCGACAACCCTCTCAACCCCGACTACGTCGAGGGCCAGGACACGTTCCTGCGCTGGACGATGCTCCACAACACCGACCTGCCGGAAGTGCAGCCCATCGTGGCCGAGATGCGCCGCGTGGTCGACGAGTTCAGCGACGCACGCTCGTCGCGCGTGCTGATCGGCGAGCTCTACCTGCCGCTGCCGCGCCTGGTCGCCTACTACGGCCTCAATGCCCAGGGCGTGCTCGAAGGCGTACAGCTGCCCTTCAACTTCCAGCTGATCGGGGCCGACTGGCAGGCGGCGCACATCGGCCGTCTGGTGCGCGACTACGAAGCAGCCCTGCCCGACGGTGCCGCGCCCAACTGGGTGCTCGGCAACCACGACAGGGCCCGCATCGCGAGCCGCGTCGGACCCCGCATGGCGCGGCTCGCGGCCATGCTGCTGCTCACGCTGCGCGGCACGCCGACGCTCTACTACGGCGACGAGATCGGCATGACGGACGTGCCCATTCCCGCCGACGAAGTGCAGGACCCGTTCGAGAAGAACAGGCCCGGCATGGGCCTGGGCCGCGACCCCGAGCGAACGCCCATGCAGTGGAGCGCCGACGCCAACGCCGGCTTCACGACCGGGCACCCATGGCTGCGCCTCGCATCGGACTGGACCACCTGCAACGTCGAGGCGCAATCGCGCGACCCGGACTCCATGCTCGGGCTCTACAGGCGTCTCATCGCGCTGCGCCGCGCGCACCCCGCGCTGCATCGAGGCAGCTACGAAGCGCTGGAAGCCGGCGACGACATGCTCGCCTATGCGCGCGTCTGCGAAGGACAGCGGCTGGTGGTGCTGCTGAACTTCGGTGCCGCTTCGGCCACGGTGCCGCAGGCATTGCTGCCGCCACGGCCGCAGGTGCTTGCGTCGACCGATCCTGCACGCGCCGGATCGGTCGAAGCCGCGTTGGTGCTCTCGCCTGGCGAGGGCGTCATGATCGGCGCCGAAAGCCCGCAGGGCAATCAGGTTCCGCCGGTCTGAATCTCGATGTAGCTGCGCGCGTGCCAGCGCACGCGCAGCGGCCATTTCGCATCGGCGATGGTTTCCGAGTTCACGTCCTTGCCGCTGCCGTAGTCGATCTGCCGGTCGGGCCGCTTGTTGATGCCCACCACCAGCACGAGGCGGCTGCCCGCCGCGAGCTTGCAGGCGGTGAAGCGCTCGACGGTAAAGGCCAGCAGCTGGCGTTCGCCGGCCCGCAGAAGCCGGCGCCGCACGCGGTGGCCTGCATAGCTCGCACGAAAGTCGTAAGGCTCGAACAGGAGCTGGCATTCGCCGGTTTCGGTCTGCGCGTAAAGCGAGATGCTGAAGTCCACGTCCTGCCGCGAAGGCGTGATGTCGAACACGCCGCGCAGGCTGCCGGCGATCTCGGTGCCATCGGGCAGCGGCTCACCGATGAAGCTGATGCCGTTGCGCGTCGGCACCTGGTCCACTCGCAGCGCGTCCGTCCACGGCATTCGCACGTCGCGCCGGTCGGCCAGGTCCACCGACAGCCGTGCGCTGCCGCTGCCCTCTGTCGGCGAGGGCAGCAGCCGACGCGGTTCGTCGCGCCCGCTCGTGTCGAGGTAGAGGCGCAGTTGCGTGCGCTGCGATGACTCCAGCGCCGGCGCATGTCGCCACCGGTCCGCACCCATCACCTGGTAGTTGACGCGCTCCTGCAGCAAAGCCGGCTTGTTCGCGCCCTTGAGGACGTGGTCGATCCAGCGGTAGCGCAGCTCGGGCAGGTCGATGCGGGCGACGGGGTCCGGCGCGTAGCCGCGCACCGCGGCTGCCGTGCCGCGCCGGATCGTCGTCGCGTCGTAGGGGCCCAGCAGCAGCGTGGTGTCGGCCTGTGGCCGGTTGCGCAGGTGCTCCTGGTGGAAGTAGAGCGCGCCGGCATCGCCGCCGAAGTAGCCGGCGAAACCGAGCACCGGAATGTCGATGCGCGCGAACTGCTCCGCCGACGGCAGGAACTTCTGCCAGTAGCGGTCGTGGCTCGGGTGCGTCAGCCAGGTGCGGATGAGCCTGCTGCGCTTGCCCAGCAGGACGCGGTCGATGTCCCAGTAGGGGCGATTGCCGCGATACCAGCGCGCGTCGAGCGCCTGCCAGTCCTCATCGGTGTCGGCCCCTGCGGAGCTGCCGGAGGACAGATGCCCGGGCAGGGGTTCGGCCAGCGCATGCCTGTACGCCCACCGGACCATCTCGTTGCGGAAGATCTGCCCTGCCATGGGGAAGTCGATGCCCGGCGCCATCGGCGCGATCGTGGCGATGGCCTTGAGCGCCGGTGGCCGCCTGCGCGCGGCCGCCCAGGCCGTGTAGCCGGAATAGCCTTCGCCGAGCATGACGATGCTGCCGTCGCTCCATGGCTGGCGGGTGATCCACTCGATGACAGCCACCGCGTCCTCGCCGTCGTGCATGAAGGGCCACACGGCCCCCTTGCCGTCGGCCGTGCGTCCGCGCACGTACGCGGTGATGCCGACATAGCCCCTGGCCGCGCTGCGCCGGGCATCGTCCTCGCCCGGGTCGAGCGTGAAGCGCAGCAGCGCCGGCAGCGCCCCGGTGGCGCGGCCGGGCCGCACCATGGTGGCGTGGATGACACCGCCGCGCACCGGGATCCGGATGCCCGCCTCCGCCACGTAGCGGATGCGGTTCTCCGCGGCGAAGAGCTCGGGCAGCAAGGCACTGAAGCTGCGGCGCGACTGGTAGGACAGCCAGGCCCGCACGAGCGCGAGCGCATCGGCCTCCGGCAGGCTGCCCTTGTCGCGCCAGAGGTCGAAGGCCTGGCGCAGCTGCTGCGCGAACACGTCCGGCGGAATCTCCAGCCGTGCCATGACGGCCTGCGCCTGCATGTTGTCGAGCGGCGAGACCAGTTCCTGGAAGGCGCGCGCATAGGCCGGTGCGAAGCCGATGCGCTCCTCGGCCTCGAGCAGCCGCGCACGCGCGTAGATGCCGTCGAGCGTCGCACGCTCGACCAGCGCATCGAAGGGCTTGCCCTGGCGGCGCTCGCGCAGCAGGCGGCTGCTGTCCTGGGCCGCGCGATACGCGCCGCTGACGATCTGCAGCGCCGCCACGTTGGCCAGGAAGGCGTCCTTGTCCGCGTCCTGGTACACCGGCAGGATGCGCTCGGACAGGTCGCGCATGAGTTCCGCCGCGGCAGGGTCGTCCGGATCGCGTGGCGGCCGGAAGCCGAAATCCGCCGCCCGCGACCAGGTCGGCCAGACGGGCAGCGACAACACCACCCGCATCAACGCGCGGCGCGCCCTGCTGACGGTCGAAATGTTGCGTCTCATGGCCGCGGCTCCCCGGGCAGGTCGTGCGGCGCCTTGACCAGGTGCACCACCTGCGTGAACAGCCGGTCGTGCGCCCCGCCGGCCGAGCCGATGTGGATGATGCCCGTGTGCGCCAGCTTGCCCAGCGCGCCGATGATGAGTTCGAGCGTGTCGTCGTCGAACGCGCCGAAGGCCTCGTCCATCACCAGCCACGGCGGTGACTGCAGCACCACCCGGGCGAAACCCAGCCGCAGCTGCTCGTCCATGCTCAGTTCGCTCTCCCAGCGCGCAGTCCGGTCGAGCAGCGTCGCCAGGCGCTGCAGGCCGACGCTCTCCAGCGCGGTCACCATCGCTTCCCTCGGGTAGGTGGCGGGCTCCATCGCATACGACAGCACCTCGGCGAGCGTGCCGCGCGGAATGTAGGGCGTGCCGCGCGGCATGAAATGGACCGCCTCGCCCGCGGGCCGGCGCAATGTGCCCGAGCCCCAGGGCCAAAGGCCCGCAAGCGCCCGGAACAGCAGCGTCTTCTCGGTGCCCGGCGTGCCCAGGATCAGCACGCACTGGCCAGGTCGAACGACGAGTTCAGGCACGTCGAGCCGGTCGTGGCCGCTCCAGGAGCGGACCTCGATCGCTTCGAGCGCGAGGGTGTCGTCCCTGCTCTGCTCGTAGGCGATGCGGCTGCCGCTAGCCTGCGGCTCCAGGTCGGACGCCAGCATCCGGCGCAGGTCGGTCACCCGCAGCAGGGTGGCGCGCCAGTCGGCAATGATGCTGAAGTTGTCCACGAACCAGCGAAGCGAGGACTGTGCCTGTGTGAAGGCCGCCGCGGCCATCATCAGGCCGCCGAACGACACCTTGCCCGAGAAATACAGCGGCGCTGCCACCAGTGTCGGGGCGATGACGGTGATCCAGCCGAAGCCCGCCGTGGCCCAGGTCAGGTTGGTCAGCCCGAGCACCACGCGCGACGTGGCCTGCAGCACGTCGGCGAAATGCTGCGCGACTCGACGCTTTTCGTCGGCCTCGCCGCCGGCCAGCGAGATGCCGTCGAGATGCTCGTTGATGCGCGTGAGCGAGAAGCGCAGCTCGCCCTCGCGCGCGTAGCGCTCGGCGTTGCGCGAGATCAGGCCGTTGCCGACCCAGTAGGCCACCAGCGAGCCGGCCACCGCGTAGGCGATTGCCGCCCACAGCATGAAGCCGGGCAGCACGTGGTCCTCGCCGTTGAAGAAGATGGTGAAGTCCTTGGAGAGCACCCACAGCACGCTCGCGAAGCTGCCGAACAGCATCGTGGCCTGCAGCAGGCCCACGCCGAGATTGACCGACAGGTCGCACAGCTTGAGCGTGTCCTCGTGCATTCGCTGGTCCGGATGGGCGCCCATCGGGCCGCTGGCCTGGAGCCAGAACGCGCGGCGCGGCTGCAGCCACAGGCCCACGAGGTCGTCGACCACGGCCTCTCGCAGGCGCATCTGCAGGGTTTCGCTGAGCCACCGTTGCGCGACGTTCAACACCAGCAGCGCGCCCGCGATCATCGCGAAGACGCCAACCTGCACCATGAATTCGTTGAGATCGCGGCGCGAGATCGCGTCGTAGAAGGGCTTGTTCCAGCTGTTGAGTTCGATCTGTCCGTAGGCGGTGAGCGCCACGACCACGAAGATGGCAGCGAGGAGCGCGGCAAGCTTCTTCGCGACCGGCGACACCCGTAGCGCGCCCACCAGCTCGCCGACCTGGCGAAAGACGCCGACCCTCGGCACCGGCTCGTCGCGGATCTCGGCGCTCGTGCTCATCGTGCGCGCAGCTCCTCGCGGCCGGCGAGCGCGGCGCGGCGCGCAAACACGCAGGAAATGAACGCCGCATGGCTCCAGGCCAACTGCTTCGCGGAGGTCTGCACGCCGCTGCGCTGGTCGAACTGCTCCGACAGGTCTCCGCTGGCGGGCGTGTAGGCGCGCACGGTGGCGAGGTAGGCATCGCCGCGCGCGATCCATCCATCGCGATCGCGCAGGTCGCCACGCTCCGCGGCGCGGAAGCAGAACTCCGCGGCGCCGAGCGTCGAGAAGTAGTAAGCACCGCCCGAGCAATACACGTCGCCGTCGTAACGCCCCATCGCCGCGCCCCGGTTCGCCGCGCGGCCGTGGTTGATCGGGTAGGCTGCCTCGAAGAGGGCATCGAGCCGGGCGAGCGTGGCCTGCATGCGGGCGTCGGCCGGCGCATGTGCGACACCGGTGCCGGCGCAGTGGATCGCCGACAGGATCACAGCGATGTCCAGCGCCTTGGCGCTATCGGCGCCATCGGCGCCATCGGCCAGCACGCGTGAACGGTAGTAGCCGCGCATCGCTTCGTGCTCGTCTCCTTCGTCCACCCAGTATCCGTCGAGCAACCGCAGCACGGCCTGCGACTCGTCCCTGCAACGGGCAGCCTGCGCCGTCTCGCCCCATCCTTCCAGCCATGCCGCGCCTTCGGACAGCGCGGCCGCCGACACGCGCAGCGTGTAGTAGTGGTGGCCGCTCTCCTCTTCCCAGATGTCGAACGACGGGTCGCGCCAGTGGTGCAGCGTGAAGTCGATGTCGAAGCGGATCAACGGCGCGACCTCGGCCAGCAGTTGCACGTCGAGACGCCCGCTGGCCACCCAGCGCAGCAGCGCGAGTGCGCGCAGCGGCGGCCCGTCGTGCTGCGGACGCGCCCAGCGCAGGATGTCGAGGGTGCCGTCGGGGTTCACCCGCGTCTCGGCGGCGACCGCATCGCCTTGAACGCGCGAGAGGTCATCGTCTTCGCGCAGGTATTGCAGCAGTTCGGGCACAACCTTGTCCTTGCGGCCCTGCACCGCAACCACCGCGCGGCCGTCCAGCCCGTTCAGTGCGAGGCTGAAGCGGATGAAGTCGCGCAGATGCTGCAGCGCTGGCGCGCCGATGCGGCCGTCGAGGTGGAGCAGGCGCAGCGCGTCGATGACGACGGCCGAATCGCGGAACCAGTGGAAGAAGTAGTCCGGATCGGGGTTGTAGTCGCCGAGCACGGGCGAGGCGACGATGGCGCCGGCCACCGGGCGCACGGTCTGTCCGAAGCCCGTTCGCTTCTTGACGATCGAGGTCGGCGAAACGCTGGCCAGCATGCCTCTTGCCGAGTGGGCAAGCTGCACGTCGAGCCAGGACTCGAAGGCCTTGTCCGTGGCGTTCGCCGCGCCGCCGGAACTCACGCGGGCGATCCGAGGCAAGGGCTGCTGAAGTCGAGCCGGCGCAGTCCGGCCTGCACCTCGGGCGCGCTCATGAACAGATTCCACAGCAGGCCGGTGCGGTGGTTCTCCATCATCACGACGATGGGGCCCTGGTCGATGGCCAGGAAGGTGTCCGCGAACCAGCCGCGCGTCTCGCAGAACGCGTCGACGAAGCCGTAGTCGCGCCACACACGCGTGCCATGCGCGTTGAGGAAATGCCGCAGCACCTTCAGCACCTCCGCGGGCGCATACGGCAGGCTGGCCAGTGCCGCCGTCGGCGAGATGGTGCCGTTGTCGTTGTTCGGGTCGTGCGCGAGGTAGCCGTCGGGGTCGTCGCTGGCCGTGAGGCCCCAGCACGACTCGCCATAGCCCGCAAAGCCGCGGGGGTTGGCGATGCAGTGCGCGCGGTTGACCTGTACGTGGCGCGTGTTGAGGTCCCAGTAGTCGGCGTAGCGGTCCTTCAGGCCGTGCGGATCGAGTCCGCAGAACGAGTAGTGCGCGAAGAACAGCGGGCCGCCGTTGGGCGGGCCCAGCGGCAGTTCGATGCCGTGGTAGGAGCGGCCGTTGAGGAAGTCGGGCCCCGAGGCATAGCCGCGGTGGTAGACCCGCGGATCGATCGGGTGGGTGGGCGAAGCCGCGGCCATGAAGTAGGTGATGAGGCACTCGTTCCAGCCGTGCACCTCGTGGTTCATCGCCCAGCCGTGGTTCGGGCTCCAGTGCCAGTAGAGGACGTCGCGGCCGCCCTGGGTGAACCAGTCCCACTCGACCTCGTGCCAGAGCCTGTCGAAGTCGGCGCGCAGCCGGCGCGCCATGGCGGTGTCGTCGTCGAAATACTGGCGCGCGCAGAGCAGGGCCATGCACAGGAACGAGGTCTCGACCAGATCGCCCGCGTCGTCCTTGGGGCTCATCGGAATCGTCTCGCCGCTCGCGCCATCCATGAAGTGCGGGAAGGCGCCGTGATAGCGCCTGGCGCGAAGCAGCGCGTCGCGCATGCGCCCCAGGCGCTCCAGCGCCGCATCGCGCGAGACCCAACCCCGCTCCACCGCGACGATGAGGGCCATGATGCCGAAGCCGGTGCCGCCGATCGCGACCCTCTCGTCGGCCAGGTCCTCGCCCGTGGCGGCGACCAGCGTGCGGCGGTCGAGCGCCAGGCCGCTGGCGGCATCGGCGCCGTCCCAGAAATAGCGGAAGGTCTGCCGCTGCACCGCCTCGATCAAGGCTTCGTCGGGCAGCGCTGCCAGTTCCTTCGGGTTCCTCTCATCCTTCAACACGAACGGCTCCTTTCGTTGTGGCCCAGGGTGTCACGTTTGGTTTCACCGGATCGTCGGCCGCACGACAAGTATCGGCGGCCCTGCCCCGCAGCATGCCATCATTGGGGCCCCGGGTTCTATTCGAATTCCCTGATGAGCCGCATCGACACCCTCCTGGCCCGCATGACGCTGCCCGAGAAACTGGGCCAGCTCACCATGACTGCCTCCAGCTACACGGTCACCGGACCGGTGCTCGCTGGAGACTCCACGCAGTCGATCATCGACGGCACCGTCGGCAACCTGCTGAACATGGTCGGCCCCGGGCCGACGCACGAGATGCAGCGGCTGGCGGTCGAGAAATCCAGGCTGGGCATCCCGCTGCTGATCGGCCTGGACATCATCCACGGCCACCGCACGCTCTTCCCGATCCCGCTTGCGGAGGCCGGCGCCTTCGACGACGCGCTGTGGGAGCGCACCGCACGCGAGGCGGCGCGCGAAGGCGCGGCCGACGGCCTCGCGATGACCTTCGCGCCGATGCTCGACGTGTCGCGCGATCCCCGCTGGGGCCGCACCGCCGAAGGCCCAGGCGAAGACCCCTGGCTGAACGCGCGCATCGCGCAGGCCAAGGTGCGCGGCTTCCAGGGCGCCGACCTCTCCTCGGCCGACACGCTGGCGGCCTGCGCGAAGCATTTCGTCGCATACGGCGGCGTGAACGCGGGGCGCGAGTACGCCGCCGTCGACATCTCCGAGCGCACCCTGCACGAGGTGCACCTGCCGGGGTTCGCGGCCGCCGTGCACGCCGGCGTCGCGACGCTGATGCCCGCCTTCACCGATCTCAACGGCGTGCCGATGACGGCGCACATCCCGCTGCTGCGCGACTGGCTGCGCGGCGAGATGCGCTTCGAGGGCGTGATCGTCAGCGACTACAACGCGATCGCGGAACTGATCAAGCACGGCGTGGCCGCCGACCTCGTCGATGCCGCGGTGCTGGCGCTCAAGGCCGGCGTCGACATCGACATGATGGCCGATGCCTACCGCAAGGGGCTGCCCGTGGCGCTCGAGCAGGGCCGCGTGACGATCGAGGAGATCGACGCGAGCGTGCGCCGCGTGTTGAAGTTGAAGGAGCAGCTCGGCCTGTTCGACGACCCCTACCGCCGCGGCGCGACACAAGAGCCCGCTGAAGCCGTCGCCGAGCGGCGCGCGGTGGCGCGCGAGGCGGCGCGCAAGTCCATCGTCTTGCTCAGGAACGAGCGCGACGCCCTGCCCTTGTCCGCAACCGTGAAGACGCTCAGCGTCATCGGCCCGCTGGCCGACGCGAACACCGAGATGAAGGGTCCGTGGTGGGGCGCGGGCGAACACGAGCCGGCCGTCACCGTGCTCGCTGGCCTGCGCGCCGCGCTGCCGCAGGCCGACGTGCGCCACGCGCCAGGCGTCGCCATCGAGAGCGACGACGACAGCGGCATCGAAGCGGCGGCGGCGCTGTGCGACGGCGCCGAGGCGGTCGTGCTGTGCCTGGGCGAGCGCGCCACGATGAGCGGCGAGGCCGCCAGCCGCGCGACGCCCGCGCTGCCCGGCCGGCAGCAGGCACTGGCTGAAGCCGTGATCGCGCGGGCGAAGACGCTGGGCATCCCCGTCATCGCGGTCTTGTTCTCGGGCCGCCCGCTCGTCGTCCCGTGGCTGGCCGAAAACACCGACGCGTTGCTTGCTGCATGGTTCATCGGCGTCGAGGCCGGCCATGCGATCGCCGACGTGCTCACGGGCCGCGAGAGCCCCAGCGGCCGCACGCCGATGAGCTGGCCGCGCGCCGTCGGGCAGGTGCCGATCTACTTCGGCCAGCGCCCCTCCGGCCGGCCGATGAATCCCGGGGACTACTTCACGAGCAGGTACCAGGACGTCGACAACTCGCCGCTGTATGCCTTCGGCCACGGCCTGGGCTACGGCCGTTTCAGCTACGAGGACCTCCAGGTCGAGCCGCGCCGTGTGCACGCGCAAGACACGCTGAAGATCAGCGTCGCGCTGCGCAACACCGGCGCGCGCGAGGCCGAGGAAACGGTCTTCCTGTTCGCCCGCCGCAAGGTGAGCCGCGTCACACGGCCGCTGCTGGAACTCAAGGGCTACGCGAAGCTGCGGCTGAAGCCTGGGGAAGGAGGCCGCGTCGAGCTTGCGCTGCCCGCGTCCGAGCTGCGCTATCTTGGCCCCGACCTGCAGCCTTTGTTCGACGAAGGCGATGTCGAGCTTTTCGTGGGACCGAGCGCGGAAGCATCGGGGCTGCTGAGCCAGCGCATCGAGTTGCGCTGAGCTTCGGGGCGATGGCTGGCGCTGCGGCCCGGCCCAGAGACCGCGATTCGCGTCGTCGCCTCCCTGAATGGCGAACGACAACAATTCTCTTTTTCAGGCCGGGTTCAAATCGCTCGCGAAGTTGCGTTGAAGCTCCGGCGTGCCTAAGCTCGCCCGACGCCACAGCAGCCTGCCCCAGGCAGGTATGGCCACCGACACGCCCGATGCCATCTGTTTCGACCGAAGCTTTCCATGTCAAGAAGCATCGACCAAGAACGACACTGGATCTCCCGACATCGCCGCGAATACCTCGCGCTCGCGGCAGTCCTGCTGGCCCTGGGCGCCTGGCTCGCCTTCTGGTTCGACATGACATGAGGCTGCGGCAGCCCCATCGTCTTCCTTGATCCTGCAATGCTGATCCGCCGCCTTCGCCACCTGGTCCGGCATCTTGCCGACCTTCAGGTTGCGTGGTGTTGCATCGCTTTCGTGTTGCTCGCGGCCTTGCAGCCGTTCATTGCTGTGCACTTCCGCGAGGACGGCTGGGAGGACGAGCCGGGCTTTCGCATCCGCGCAGCGAGCGCGACCGTGCAGTTCGAACCCGACGAGCGGCCGGACCACGCCAGCAGCCGCGAGACGACCTTGTTCGTCCCCTCCAGCGCGGGCACCGATCTGCCCGACAGCCTTCGCCACGGGTTGGAAAGATTGATGGCGATCGTGCTTGCGATGCTGCCGCTGGTGGTGGCACTGCACGGCTCTCCCGTGCGCGCCCCTTGTGCACCTCGCGGCCGGACCCGCGCCGTGATCCGCGCGCCTCCCCCGACCTCACCCTGGCGGTGCTCGCCGCCGCGGACCGCACCTCCTCCGGCGTCCTGAGAAGCGCCGTCTTCGCTCAGCGCAGACGGCGGCCGTCTGCCGCCCGCCCAGTGCGCGGGCGGAAGCCCCAAGTCGTTTTTTTGGATACGGAGGTCACACATGCTTGACTCGACGCAGGTACACGCCCGTCTCCAGGGCGCGGCCACACCGCAACCCGCACGGGAGCGCTCGCGCTCGCGCACCTTCCCTGCCACGCAGTACCGCGGCATGTGCACGGCACAGCGCACTCGGCGCGCAGCGCAGCCACCATTCGCCCGCGGGCGTTCCTGAGGAGGAACGCCATGGCATTCAAGAATTCCGGGAGCCGCTACGGCGCCTGGGTGATCGGCCTGCACTGGCTGATGCTGCTGCTGCTCGTGGCCGTGTACGCCTGCATGGAGCTGCGCGGACTCGCACCGCGGGGAAGCGACCTGCGCGCCAGTCTCAAGCCGCTGCACTTCCTGCTGGGGCTGAGCGTGCTCGCGCTCGTGGTGCTTCGCCTCATCGTGCGATGGAGCGCGGGAGCGGCGCCTGCGATTTGGCCGCCGGTGCCGGCGTGGCAGGACAGGACCGCGCATCTCACGCACCTTGCCCTCTACGCCTTCATGATCGCCACACCCGTTCTGGGCTGGCTGACGCTGAGCGCGCAAGGCTCACCGATCACGCTGTTCGGTCTGCACCTGCCTGCGCTCGTCGGCCCGGACAAGGCGCTTTCTAGGCAGCTCAAGGACGTGCACGAGGCACTGGCCACGGCCGGCTACTTCCTGATCGGCCTGCATGCCGCGGCCGCGCTCGCCCATCACTACATCACCCGCGACAACACGCTCCTGCGAATGCTGCCGGGACGCACCTCCCGCTGAGAGCGGGACCAGTCGACACACAACGAAGAACCATGAAGACATTCCACTACCGCGCCCACCCCGAACGCCACCGCACCGAGCACATCGGATGGCTGCGCGCCGCCGTGCTCGGTGCCAACGACGGCATCATCTCGACGGCCAGCCTCGTGGCGGGCGTCGCGGCGGCCAATGCCAGCCACGCGAGCATCCTCACCACGGCGGCAGCCGGCCTCGTGGCCGGCGCGATGTCGATGGCCGCGGGCGAGTTCGTGTCGGTGTACTCGCAGGCAGACACCGAACAGGCCGACCTGGAACGCGAGCGCGCCGAACTGGACAAGCAGCCCGAGGCCGAACACCGGGAGCTGACCGCGATCTACATGCGACGCGGCCTGGAGCATGACCTCGCGAGCGAGGTCGCCGCCGCGCTCATGGCGCACGACGCGCTCGGCGCCCACGCGCGTGACGAGCTCGGCATCTCCGACGCGTCCAGCGCCCGCCCGCTGCAGGCCGCAATGGCATCGGCCGCGAGCTTCGCCACGGGTGCGGCGATGCCGCTGGCGGTGGTGGCACTGGCTCCACAGGCATCGCTGCTGCCATGGACCGTCTCGACTGCCATCGGCTTCCTCGCCCTGCTGGGTGCAGCGGCCGCAAAGATCGGCGGTACCTCCGTGGGCAAGAGCGTCTGGCGGATCGTGTTCTGGGGGACGCTGGCGATGGGCGTCACCGCGGGCGCGGGGCTTCTTTTCGGCGCGTCTGCATGAGTGACTGTGCAAGACTCGGCAAGGCATGGCGCATGCGAGGGAGGACGACTGGGTCGGCAGGCTGATGCAGAGTGAGGGCGGTTTCGATCAACAGCGTGCCCCTGCGCTCAACCGATGTCGCATTGCGGATCAACCAGCCTCGCATCGGGCCGCGCCGAGTGACCCTGCGTCCCGCTCCCTAGGCCAGCGGGCCGCGCTTCGCTCTTTCCACTGACGCCGCTTCGCGCTTGTGGCCTGCCATGTTGCGGATCACGTCCATGAACGCGAGCGCGGCGGTGCTCGGCGTCTCGCCCTGCAGCGTGATGAGACCGAAGTCGGGCATGCGGGTGGGGAGCTCGGTCGCGATGCGCGTCAGCAGCCCGCGCCTCACATACTTGTCCACCAGCGCGGCGGGCTGCAGCGACAGCATGGCCGTGCTCTGCAGCAGCTCCAGCGCGAACAGGAACGATGGCGTCTCGACGATGCCCGAGGTGAGCGACAGGCCTGTAGTGCGAAAGATGTCGTCCGATACCTTGCGCAGCGCCGTGGATGCCGGATACAGGATCCACGGCCAGTTCGACAGCTCCCTCAGCCCCGGGGCGTTTGGCCCGCGCAGCGGATGGTGCACGCCCGCGGCGATCTGCAGGCCTTCGCCGGTGAGGTTCTCGTAGTGGAACTGGTCGCGCTGGGATTCTTCGGTGAAGCGGCCGATCATCACATCGATCTTGCGCTCGGCCAGCCACACGATGAGCTGGTCGCTGCTCTGCTCGAGCACCTTCACCACCAGCAGCGGCCGCATGCGCTGCAGCTCGGCCACCGCTGAGGTCAGCAGATGCGCCGCGCCCGAGACAGCGCCGATCGACAGATGGCCGTGACCGCCCTGCTTCAGCGTGCTGAACTCGTCCACGAACTTGCGATAGCCGTCCAGCGCGGAGTGCGCGTAGCGCAAGGTGAAGAGCCCCAGTTCGTTCGGTTGCATGTCGCGCGGCAGGCGGTCGAACAGGCGTGCTTCGAGCATCTCCTCGATGTCCATCAGCACCTTGGTGGCCGCGGGCTGCGTGATGTACATCTGCTCGGCGGTCAGGCGCAGGTTGCGTGTCTTTCCGAGGATGTCGAGGAACTGCAGGTGCCGGAAACGCAGACGCGAGACCTGCGCCAGCATCAGGGGTTTACCAGAGGTCTTGCCCGAACTCATCAGCATTTGGAATGGATGCTAGCGAAAAAGTCAGTGGACCGGCAGAGGGCCGTCACCTAGCCTTCGCAGCGGTCAACCAGGGCTCCGAAGAGAGCCGGCGAGTCGCGGCAATTTCGCCGCACCCCGCATATTCCATTCCGGAGACATCATGAAATTCAGATCATCGGGTCTGGCGGCCTCGCTGCCGCCCGCATCGGCCGGGCTTGCCTTGGCGCAGATCGAGGACCACGCACAACGACGACTCTCCGATCCTCGGAACCACTAGGAGGATCGGCATCATGCTCACCAGACCTGGCATCAGGAGTCTTCTGATCGCGCTGCCAAGCGCACTCGTGATCGCGAACGCCGCCCTGGCGGCCGATCGGCCGACGAATCCCGCCGACTGGCCGGCGCTGAAGGACGTGTACAAGAACCACTTCCTCATCGGCAGCACCAATCTCGACGCGCGCTACTTCGGTTCCGACGTGGTGCCCGGCGAGAACTCGGTCGCCGCCATGACGGTGAAGCACTTCAACGTGGTGACGCCGGGCAACGCGATGAAGCCGGAGTTCTGGAATGGGGGAATCGGCAATCCGACCCCCAACTTCCTCGCCAATCTCAGCTCGGGCATCAACGCGGACATCGCCGCGGCCAACGCGCGAGGTGTGAAGGTCACGGGGCACGTGCTCGTCTGGCACAACCAGTCTGCCCAGTGGCCCGCACCCAATGTGCTGACCGCGAATGGTGGATGGGAGACCCCGTGGGACTACGCCACCGCGAAGACGAACCTGGAGTACTACATCCGGACCGTGGCCGGCCATTTCGACAAGGAACCGTTCAAGACCTATGCGTGGGACGTGGTCAACGAGGCGTTCAAGGACAACCCCGACAATCCCGCCGACTGGAGGAACGCCCTGCGTACCGGCTACAGCCCCGAGGAGCGCCCTGCCCGATGGGCACAGGCCTACGCCAAGGGCGGGAAGAGCTGGGACTACATGTACGACGCGTTCTATGCGGCACGCCAGAACACGACCGCGATCCTGAACTACAACGACTTCAACGACAACGAGCGGGCCTCGAAGGCCACCGCGATCGCTTCGATGGTCAGGGAGTTCAATGAACGGTATGCGGCCGAATCGGCCGCGGGCAAGGGACGGATCCTTCTGGACGCCAAGGGAAATCCGCGGCCGCTGGTCGACGTCATCGGCACGCAGGGGCACTGGGACATGAGGCTCAACCTCGACGCCTTCGAGCGGACCATCAAGACCTATCTCGAAACCGGGGTGAACGTCGACCTGACCGAACTGGACCTTGCGCCGCTCCTCGGGCTGGACAAGGGCCAGCGGATCCAGAACGGCCCCGAGATGGATGCGCTCTTCAAGGAGCAGGGCATCCAGTACGCGAAGCTCTTCAGCCTGCTCAAGGAATACGCAGCCGGCCCTGGAGGCCGCCATCCCGAATACAAGGGCGGCGTGCACCGCGTGACCTGGTGGGGGATGACCGACCCGGGTTATCACACCAACGGATATCCGTGGTCCGCCGTGGGCCAGCCGAAGGAGGCGTACTGGGCCGCGACGAACCCCGAGCAGTACCTCATCGATGCGGGCCTGCCGCCGAACGGCGTCACCGCAACCTTCAGCTATGGCGGAGAAAGCTTCACGGCCAGGACCTGGGGGGGCAGGAACGCACAGGCGATGCTCGACATCAACGTGCCGGTCGGCACGAAGAACGTCGTGTTCACGGCTGCCAACGTCTCGCTGCCTTCGGGGTTCGCCGTCGAGAGCATGAAGTTCAACCCGCCCGACTGCGCCGTGGTTCCCGGAAAGCCGTGCCATGTGACGGTGACCGCGCGCGGGCCCGCACCGGCAACCGCTTCGGCGGAGAACACCGCGACGTTCGTGCTTTCCTTCGGCAAGATGACCGTCGGGTGGATGGATGCCGCCAATGCGCTGGAAGCGCCCTTCTCCTATGCGGACGTTCGCTTCAGCGATGGCACGACCGCATTCAAGCAGTACAGGACCTCGTATGGAAGCGACGGCATGGCGAGAGCTTCCGGCGTCGTGGAGATGAAGGCCGTGCCCAAGCATGGGCGCACCACGCTCGTGCTGCTGCCGCAGGACCCGATCGCCGGGCCGTTCGGGCTGAGGATGCGCAAGGACGCATCGACGGAGAAAGCCTGGCGACTCGTCACGCGATTCGAACCCGGCAGGACCTACATGGTCGTGTCCGGCGAGTCGGCTTCCAATGGGCAGACGCAGGCGGCTGCCTTGACCAACAGAAGCAAGCCCGCGACCTCGGCATCGCCCGAATCGCTGTCGCGCACGCCCGTCATCCTGCGTGGCGACGTCCTCGTGCCATTGCGCAATCCGAATGCACCGCAGAGCGAGCCCGCACTGGCCCAGGACAACCTCAAGTTCGTCTTCGAAGAGGCGAAGAGCCCTGCCGCGGGACCGTACGCGGCGCAGGAAGGGCACACGATGCAGAGCTTCATCCATGGCACCAACGCCTACCCGCACATCGTGTTCAGGGGCAACGGGGCGACCGGCACCGTCGTGGCGGGCCAGAACTCACTGATCACGCGGCAGACGAACGGCCAGGAGGGTTCGCAGATCGCCGACAGGGCGCTGGACCAGGCGGTGTGGTTCAACACGCCCATCGATCCGGCGACAGGCGAGATGAAGATGTTCCTGTACACCGACAAGGACGGTGCCAAACAGCATTACGTGCTGAAGGAAGTGAGCGACGGCGAAACGCCGAACAGGGACACCGGGAACGCCATCAGCCAGCGGCAGGGTTCCGTCGGCGGGTTCGTCGCCATGCAGGCGGACAGCCCCAAGGAGGGCACGAGCGTCAGGCTCTACGCCTACGACGTCGAGTCCTACTCGCCGGACGATGAACCGCCGACGACCAACCCGCCGACGACGCAGCCTCCCACCTCGCCGCCGCCGGCAATGCCGATCGCCCTCCCCTTCCGCAGGAGCGGCGGATCGCTGGATGTGGGCGACCTCGCCCTGGCGCTGGCAGGCCTCGCGGCGCTCGCGTTCGCCCGCCGCCGCAGGCAGTGATCCAGTGATGCCGGCCTCGAGAGCCGGCTCTGCATCGCAAGCGCGCCCTTATGGCCATGGCCGATGGGGGCCGCTCAGTCCCGCCTGGAGTGCGACCACGCACCATGCACGAGGCAAAGCGCGACTGCGCACAGCACGCCGTACAGGTGCGCTTCGACCAGCACCTCGCCGCCGATCAGCGCACGCTGCGCTTGCGAAGGCGGATTGAACATCTGCCAGCCGACGCGCGTGAGCACAGCGGCGAGGACGATCCAGGCCACGCGATCGCCACGCCAGGCGCGCGGTGCCAGCACCCAGACGAAAAGCCCGTAGAGCACGCCAGAGAGGCCAGCGTAGTCCGAGGCCTGCGGCGATGCGGCCAACAGCAGGAGCCCCACGCCGAGGGCGAGCCCAACGACCGCTGCGAGCCAGGCCCGCCAGCCGAGGGTGCCCGCCGCGAACGCGGCACACAGCGCCAGCCCGCCCACGTTCATCAGGCAATGCGCCCAGCCCAGATGCACCACATGCGCAGAAAGCAGGCGCCAGGGCTGAGCGCCGAGCACGGCCGCGCGGTCATAGCGCAGCGCTTCGTAAACCGGCTCGCCGCCTGCCTGAAGCGACAGGACGAGGCAGCCCAGCGCGAAGGGCACAAGCCAGTTGGCGAAGGGCCGCTGCGCAACAGCCTGCATGCGGCGCAGCCCACTGGGAGTGCGAACAACCGCCGGGAAGCGGGATCGAAGGTACTCGGTGACTGCCTTCATCGTGGCCGAATTGTGCCCCTGGCTGCCGATGCTCCGGCCGAGCGGGAGATTCGATGACGCTGCATCGCGCCGGCGTCAGAACGCGCTCTTGACGACGCCGCCATCGACGCGAAGCGCAGCACCGGTGGTCGCCGACGCGAGCGGACTCGCCACGTAGGCCACGAGCGATGCCACTTCCTGCGGCGAGGCGAAACGCTTGATCAGCGAGGTCGGGCGAACATGGTCGAAGAATTCCGCCTCGACCTGCTCGAATGTCTTGGCGTTCGATCGCGCCAGGCCCTCCACGAAGTCGCCGACGCCGCGCGACTTGGTCGGGCCCGGGAGCACGCTGTTGACCGTGATGTTCGTGCCGGCGACCGACTCCGCGAGTCCGCGCGAGACTGCGAGCTGCGCTGTCTTGGTCACTCCGTAGTGGATCATCTCCGTCGGGATCTGCACCGCGCTCTCGCTGGAGATGAACACGATCCTGCCCCAGTTCGCTCGCCGCATCCCGGGCAGCACCAGGCGTGCAAGGCGCACGCCGCTCAGCACGTTCACGTCGAAGAAGCGCAGCCAGTCGTCATCGGGAATGTCTTCGAACGGCTTCGCCTCGAAGATGCCCAGGTTGTTGACCAGGATGGCGATGCCCGGGTGGCGACGCACGGCCTCTTCGGCCGCCTCGGCCCGGCTGAGGTCTGCGGCATGGCCGACGACCCTGCCGTGCGCCTGCGAACGGATGCGGTCCACGGCCTCGTCGACCGCGGCCTGCGACCGGCCGTTGACGATGACGTCGGCGCCCTCCTGCGCCAGCGTGTGCGCGATCGCATAGCCGATTCCTGCGGTGCTCCCGCTGACCAGTGCGAGCTTGCCGTCGAGTTGAAGGTCCATGTCGATTCTCCTTGGTGGGTTGGCTGCCGGTGCACTCCGAGCCTGCCGCTCGTGCGGTGCGGATGGCAGCAGGCGGGGAGGCGCGTCTTCTGGCGTCAGCTTCAATGCTGCGCTATTGCAGGAATCCGATCAACGCCGGGATGACCTGCTGCGGCGCCTCTTCCATCAGCCAGTGGCCTGAGCCCTTGACGATCACGCCCTCGACGCTGGTCGCAACCATGCGGCCCTGCTCGATCAGGAAGCTGCCGCCGGCCTTCTCGCCCGACAGCACCAGCATGGGCATCGGCAGCGGCGTCTTGCCCAGTTCCGCGAAGTCGGCGGCGTCCTGCTCGAAGGCCTTGAAGTACTCGAAGCCGGCACGCATTCCTCCA
>CAJYQC010000054.1 GCA_913776885.1 uncultured Variovorax sp. | reverse complement strand
CGAACTCGCAGCCGAAGTGCGCCGCGTGCTCGCCAGCGGCCAGTGCAGCCCGCGCAGCGCGATCCCCGTGCTGCCGGCGGAGCGCCGCGCCGCGCCGCTCGCGCTTTCGCATGCGCAGGAGCGCCAGTGGTTCCTGTGGCAGCTCGATCCGAAGAGCACCGCGTACCACGTCGGCCTGGCGCTGGAGCTGTCGGGCCCGCTCCACCCGCAGGCGCTGGGCGCGGCGTTCGACGACATCGTGGGCCGCCACGAAAGCCTGCGCACCGTGTTCCGCGCGGCGGCGGACGGAAGCGTCAGCCAATCGCTCCAGCCCTTGTCGCAGTTCGCGCTGCGGCACGTCGACCTGCGCGATCTGCCTGCTTCAGAGCGCGAGGCTGCGTCGGCCGGGCATGCGAGCCGGTTCCAAGCCGAGCCCTTCGACCTCGCAGAAGGCCCGCTGCTGCGCGCGGCACTGATCCGCATCGACGAGGCTCACCACCTGCTCGCCGTCGTGGCGCACCACATCGTGTCCGACGGCGCATCCATGCAGGTGCTGCTCGCCGAACTCGGCGCCGCCTACGCGGCCCGTGCGAAAGGCGAGACCCCGCAATTCGCGCCGCTGCCGATCCAGTACCCCGACTACGCCCTCTGGCAGCGCGACTGGCTCGCCGCCGGCGAGGCCGCACGCCAGCTTGCCTATTGGCGCGCGCAGCTCGGCGACGAGCACCCCGTGCTGGCCCTGCCCACGGATCATCCGCGCCAGCCGGTGGCGAGCTACCGCGCCGCCAGCCATGCCTTCGAATTCGATGCCAGCCTCGTCGAAGGGCTGCGCTCCGCCGCGCAGGCGCAGGGCGCGACCTTCTTCATGGCGCTGCTGGCCGGCTTCCAGGCGCTGCTGCACCGCTACACCGGGCAGCAGGAGGTGCGCGTCGGCGTGCCCGTGGCCAATCGCCACCGCCCCGAGACAGCCGGGCTGATCGGCTTCTTCGTCAACACGCAGGTGCTGCGCTCCTCGGTGAACGGCCGCACCAGCCTCGCCCGGCTGCTGGCTCAGGTCCGCGAAGCCGCGCTCGGCGCGCAGGCCCATCAGGACCTGCCTTTCGAGCAACTCGTCGAGGCCCTGCAGCCGCAGCGCAGCCTGAGCCACAACCCGCTGTTCCAGGTGATGCTCAACCACCTGCGAGAAGACGCGGACACGCTGCGTGCGCTGCCGGGCCTCGAAGCGCGCGAGCGCCGCATGGCAGAGGGCGCCGCGCAGTTCGAACTCGTGCTCGACATCCGCGAGCGCGCCGACGGCAGCACCGGCGCCGTCTTCACCTACGCGGCGGAGCTGTTCGAGCCCGCCACCATCGAACGCATGGCCGCGCACTACCGCGCGCTGCTGCAAGCGCTCGCGGCGGATTCCGCGCAGGCCCTCGGCGACGTGCAGTGGCTCGACGCGACGCAGTTGCAGCAACTTCGCGAATGGTCGGCGGGCGAGCGGCAATCGCCGCAGGCGCAGCCGGTGCACCGCCTGTTCGAAGCGCATGCGCGCGCGAACCCCGACGCTATCGCGCTGATCGACGGCGACGCCCAATGGAGCTACGCCGCGCTGAACGAGCGCGCCAACCGCGTCGCGCACCGGCTGGTCCGCCAGGGCGCAGTCCAGGGCACCGTGGTCGCCGTGGCCATCGATTCGGCCGCCGGCCGCGTGGCGGGCTTGCTCGGCGTGCTCAAGGCCGGCGCCACCTACCTGCCGCTGGACCTTTCGCAC
The DNA here is from genome assembly GCA_913776885.1 of uncultured Variovorax sp. GTDB lineage: Bacteria > Pseudomonadota > Gammaproteobacteria > Burkholderiales > Burkholderiaceae_C > Variovorax. Next base: position 5,133 of record CAJYQC010000054.1, on the reverse strand, counting down.
CCCGCGCAGCGCCTTGCGCAGTTGCTGGAAGACAGCGGCGCCGCGATGCTGCTTTCGAGCAGCACGGAGGTGCAGCACCAAGGCATCGCCACCGTGCCGTTCGACGAGGAGCAGCTTCGCAGCGAAGCCGCCACCGACCCCGGTGTGGCCCTGCACGACGGCCACCTCGCCTACGTCATCTACACCTCCGGCACCACCGGGCAGCCCAAGGGCGTGGCGGTGCCGCACGGTGCGCTGTCGATGCACATCCAGGCGATGGCGCGCACCTGCGGCATGCATGCCGGAGACCGCTCGCTTCAGTTCGCACTGCCGCATGTGGACGCGGCCATCGAGCAATGCCTGTTGCCGCTGGCAACGGGCGCGGCCCTCGTGGTGCAGTCTCAGTGGTGCTCGCTCGCGGACGAGCTCGATGCGCTGCTGCAGCGCCATCGCGTGAGCGTGGTCGACCTGCCTCCCGCCTATGCCCGCCAGCTGCTGCAGGGCCAGCCGCCGTTCGCGCATGCAGTGCGTCTCGCGCTCTTCGGCGGCGAGGCCTGGACCGGCGAAGACCTGGCGCTGATCCGCCGCGTGCTGCGCCCGGAGCAGATCGTCAATGCCTACGGCCCGACTGAAGCCGTCATCACGCCCACTGCCTGGAGCGGCGCGGCGCACGATGACGTGCAGGGCTACGCACCCATCGGCCGACCCGTGGGCCATCGCACCGCCCATGTGCTCGACGCGGACATGCAGCCCGTGCCGCAAGGCGTCGCCGGCGAGCTGTACCTGGGCGGCGAGGGGCTTGCGCGCGGCTACCTCGGCCGCGCGGCGCTGAGCGCCGAACGCTTCGTCGCCGATCCGTTCGACGGCGCGGGCGGCAGGCTCTACCGCACCGGCGATCTCGTGCGCTGGCGCAACGACGGCCAGCTCGAATACCTCGGCCGGCTCGATCACCAGGTGAAGATCCGCGGCTTCCGCATCGAGCTCGGCGAGATCGAGGCGCGCCTGCGCGAGCACGCGGACGTGCGCGAGGCACTGGTACTGGTGTACGACGGCGCGGCCGGCTCTTCGCTCGCCGCCTATGTCTCGCCCGCGCCCGACGCGCAGGTCGATGCCGCCGCGCTCAGGGAGCAGCTGGCCCGCGCGCTGCCCGACTACATGGTGCCTTCGGCCATCGTGGCGCTCGCGAGCTTCCCGCTCACCACGGGCGGCAAGATCGACCGCCGCGCGCTGCCCGCGCCCGTTGTGGCCGGCGGGGAAGGCAACGACGGCTACGAGGCCCCGCGGGGCGACGTGGCCGAGACGCTGGCCGCGATCTGGGCCGAATTGCTCAAGGTCGCGAAGGTCGGCATGAACGACAACTTCTTCGACCTCGGCGGCAACTCGCTGCTGGTGATCCGCATGCACCGGCTGATGGAAGACCGGCTGAAGCCGGGCCTCACTGTGGTCGATCTCTTCAAGTACCCGACCGTCGGCGCGCTCGTGCGGCGCATCGAACAGGGACAGCGCGGCGCGGGGCAGGCTGCCGCGAGCGAAGGCGCCGACGACGAGCAGGCGCGCGCCCAGCGCCAGCGCGCGGCCCTGCTGCAACGCCGCCGTCCCACCGAAAGAAGCCTCTGATGCAAGACAACGCACCATCGCCCGAACACACGGGCATAGAGATCGCCATCGTCGGCATGGCCGGCCGCTTCCCGGGCGCGCCGGACGTCGACACCTTCTGGCGCAACATCCGCGACGGCGTGGAGTCGGTCACGGTCTTCAGCGACGAGCAACTGCGCGCGCGCGGCGTGCCAGAGCGCACGCTGGCCGACCCCGACTACGTGAAGGCCGGCGTGCTGTTCGAAGGCTTCGACCAGTTCGACGCCGGCTTCTTCGGCTACTCGCCGCGCGAGGCCGAGCACCTCGATCCGCAGCAGCGCGTTTTCCTGGAATGCGCATGGGAGGCGCTGGAAAACGCCGGCTGGCAGGCAGGCAACGGCGGCGCGTCGGTCGGCGTGTATGCCGGCGATGGCCCGAACCTCTATCTCATGCGGCACCTGCTGCCGGCCTTCGGCGTGGACGCCGGCACCGGCATCGCCGACATGCTGGGCCTGATGAGCGGCAACTCCGCCGGCTCGCTGTGCACGCGCGTGGCCTACAAGCTCGACCTGCGCGGCCCGGCAGTCAGCGTGCAGACCGAATGCTCGACTTCGCTGGTGGCGGTGCACATGGCCTGTCAGGCGCTGCTGAGCCACGACTGCGACATGGCGCTGGCCGGCGGCGTGTGGCTCAACCTGCTGCAGGAAGGCGGCTACCGCTACCAGAACGGTGCCATCCTCTCGCCCGACGGCCACTGCCGCGCCTTCGACGCGAAGGCCGCGGGCACCGTCATCGGCAGCGGAGCGGGCATCGTCGTGCTCAAGCGGCTGGCCGAGGCGCTGCGCGACGGCGACACCGTCCACGCAGTCATCAAGGGCAGCGCGTCCAACAACGACGGCTCCGACAAGATCGGCTTCACAGCGCCCAGCGTGCAGGGGCAGGCCAGTGCGATCCGCGCCGCGCAGATAGTGGGCGACGTTCCCGCCGGCACCATCGGCTACGTCGAGGCGCACGGCACCGGCACCACGCTCGGCGACCCGATCGAGATGGCCGCGCTGACGCAGGCTTTCGCGAGCGGCGGGGCCACCGCGAAGGGCCGTTGCGCCATCGGCTCGGTGAAGACCAACATCGGCCACCTCGACGCGGCGGCCGGCGTGGCCGGCCTCATCAAGGCGGCGATGGCGCTGCGCCACAGGACGCTGCCGCCCAGCCTGCACTTCGAGCAGCCCAACCCGCAGATCGATTTCGCGAGCAGCCCGTTCTACGTGAACACCGAGGCCAGGCCCTGGCCGAAGGGCGATGCGCCGCGCCGCGCGGGCGTCAGCTCGTTCGGCATCGGCGGCACCAACGTGCACGTGGTGCTCGAAGAAGCGCCGGCCGCCGCCGTGCAGCCGCAGGAGGCCGGCTGGCAGGTGCTGCCGCTGTCGGCGATGAGTGCCGCCGCCACGCGGCAGGCCGCGCAGCGGCTGGGGGCGCACATCGAGGCGAATCCGGGTCTTGCGCTGACCGACATCGCGCACACGCTGCAGTCGGGCCGCCGCGCCTTTGCACATCGCGCCGCCGTGGTGGCCAGCGAAGCATCGGCGGCCGCGCGCATCCTAGCCTCGGGCGAGGGCGTCGTCACCGCTTCCGCCCCGGCGCTCGAGCAGCCGCCCGAAGTGGCGTTCATGTTCCCCGGCGGCGGCACGCAGCACGCCAACATGGGCCTTGAGCTGTATCGAAGCGACGCGGCCTTCCGCGAGGATGTCGATCGCTGCTGCGAGCTGCTGCGCCCCGAGCTCGGCCTCGACCTGCGCGACCTGCTGTTCCCCGCGCCGGGCGCCGAGGCCGACGCGGATGCGCGGCTCTTCGGCATCGACCTCGCGCAGCCCGCCCTGTTCGTCGTCGAATATGCAATGGCGCATTGGTGGATGCGCCGCGGCGTGCGCCCCGCCGTGATGATGGGCCACAGCCTCGGCGAATACGTGGCCGCCTGCCTGGCGGGCGTGTTCCGGCTGGAAGACGCGCTGCGCGTGGCGGCCCTGCGCGGCCGGCTGCTGCAGTCGATGCAGCCCGGTGCGATGACGACCGTGCCGCTCTCGCAGGCCGAACTCGCGCCCTTCCTGAAGGACGGCTGCGACCTCGCCGCCGCCAACGGCGAGCAGCTCTGCGTGCTCTCCGGTCCCATCGGCGCTATCGAGGCGGCTGAAGAAAGGCTGCGCGCGCAGGGCCATCTGCCGCGCCGCCTGCATGTGTCGATCGCCTCGCATTCGGCGATGACGCAGCCGCTGCTGGCACAGCTGGAGGCGCTCATCGCCTCGGTGCCGAGGCAGGCGCCGAAGATCCCGTTCATCTCCAACGTCACCGGCCGGCTCGTCACCGCCGAGCAGGCGATGAGCCCCGGCTACTGGGCGCAGCACCTGCGCGGCACTGTGCAGTTCGTGGATGGCCTGCGCACGCTTTTCGAGGTGCCCGGCCGCGTGGTGCTCGAAGTGGGCCCCGGCGAAACGCTCGCCGGCCTCGCGCGACAGCATCCGATGGCCGCGTCGGCGGCCAGCGTGCTCGCCAGCCAGGCGCATCCGCAGCAGCGCGCGCGCAACGCGCAACAGATCGCGCAGGCGCTTGCCGGTCTCTGGCTTGCGGGCGTGGACATCGACTGGGCCGCCTGCCATGCCGGGCAGGCGCGTCGCCGCGTTCCGCTGCCGGCCTATCCGTTCCAGCGCCGTCGTTACTGGGTCGAACTGCCCGATGGGTCGGCCAAATCGGCGTCGGCGGCGCGCAAGCAGTCTTCCGATGCGTTCTACGTGCCGTCATGGAGGCGCGTCGAGGCGCTGATGCCGGTAGCGGCGAGCGAACCGGTCGCGGGCTGCGTGCTGGTGTACGGCGACATCGGCAGCTTCACTGGCCATCTCGCGCGGCACCTGCGCTCGCAGGGCCATGCCGTGGCCATCGCGCAGCGCGGCGAGTGCTTCGCGCGCGACGGCCGCCATGACTGGACGCTGCGCCCCGGCGAGCAGTCCGACCACGCGCGGCTGTTGCGCGAAGTCGAGGCCGACTTCGGCGCCGTCACAGCCATCCACCATCTCTGGTGTCTCGACGAGGTGCCCGCCGCCGGGCCGCAGTCCGAGCTGCTGGAGCGCAGCTTCTTCAGCCTGCTGGCGCTGGTGCAGGCGCTGGACACGCGCACCACCGCGCCCGGCGCCGACAGGCTGCCAATCGCCATCGTCGCCAACCAGGTCGAGGACATCACCGGCACCGAAGCGCTGTGCCCCGAAAAGGCGACGCTGCCGGGCATCGCCAAAGTGATCGGGCAGGAGTGCCCGCGCATCCACTGCCGCGTGATCGACGTGATGCTGCCCGCGCCCGAAAGCGAGGCCGAGACCCTGCTGGTCGGGCAGATCGCCGCCGAAGCCGCCGCGCTGCGCGACGAGCCCGGCGAGCCGCTGACGGCCTACCGGGGCGCGCATCGCTGGGCCAAGGCCTACGAGCCGGCACCGCTGCCCGCCGCCGCGCAGCCGCGGCTGCGCCGGGAGGGCGTGTACCTCATCACCGGCGGCCTTGGCGGCGTCGGCCTTGCCATCGCGAAACATCTGGCGCGGC
>CAJYQC010000053.1 GCA_913776885.1 uncultured Variovorax sp. | reverse complement strand
CAGCCATGGGCGCGATCAGGTCGAGGTCGCGCTCCACGGCGCTCGACTTGGTGACCAGCGCGAACGGGTGCCGCGCCTCGCTCAGCAGTTCGATCACCGAGCGCGTGAGCCGCAGCTCGCGCTCGATGGGCTGGTAGCAGTCGGTGGCGGTGCCGATGGCGATGTAGTTCGGGCGATAGCTGCGGCGCCCGAGTTCGGCGCGCAGCACCTCGACGATGTTGCGCTTGGCGATCAGCTTGGTCTCGAAGTCGAGGCCCGGCGACAGGTTGAGGTAGCTGTGCGTGGGCCGCGCGAAGCAGTAGATGCAACCGTGCTCGCATCCCCGGTACGGGTTGATCGAGCGGTCGAAGTAGATGTCGGGCGAGTCGTTCTCGTTGAGCGCCGATTTCACGTCCTCGAAGCGCACCTCGGTGGCGATGGGCTGCAACTCTTCGGCCTGCGCCGCGCCCTCCTCGAGCGTGCCCCAGCCGTCGTCGAAGGCGTTGCGCTCGTCCTTGGAGAAGCGGTGCGCGATGTGCGTGGCCGCGCCGCGGCCCTTGATGGCGTGGATGGGAATGAAGGCGGCTGGCATGGTCGGCGATTCCTTGGCAACTCGATTAACTGTTTATTCATACAGTATTCCACCGATTCACCATCGCTGCCGATTTTTTTGATTTCTGTCTTGACAGAAATTTCGAGAATCTTAAACTCGGCGCCATGGAACTCACCGACATCCAACGCAAGTTCGTCCTGCACTGGGGCGAAATGGGCTCGCTGTGGGGCGTGAACCGCACCGTCTCGCAGATCCATGCCCTGCTCTTCGCCCACGGAAAGCCCATGAACGCCGAGGAGCTGTGCGAAACCCTCGGCGTGGCCCGTTCCAACATCAGCAACAGCCTGAAGGAGCTGCAGGCCTGGAACCTGGTGCGCGTGACCCACACCCTGGGCGACCGGCGCGACTACTTCGAGACCAGCGTCGACGTGTGGGAGCTGTTCCGCACCGTCGTTCGCGAGCGCAAGGAGCGCGAGTTCGACCCCACCGTGCGCGTGCTGCGCGAGCTCGTGGCCAGCCCCGACTTCCAGAAGGAGCCCGCCGATGCGCAGGACCGCATCCGCTCGACGATGGAGCTCATGGAAAAGCTCGCCACCTGGGCCGACGAGATGCTGCGGCTGTCGCCCGGCACGCTCGACAAGGTGTTGACGCTCGGCGCGAGCGTGCAGAAGTTCGTGCGCGGCGATTCGTCGCAAGGCGGCAAGGATGCGGGCAAGGGCGAAGACCCCGACGCGCACCACGCCAGCCTGCCGATGATCTGAGCCTCTTTTTTTGCCCACTAATTTCTGTTTTGACAGAAACATCGAGAACAAAGAACACCATGAGCCGCACCGCCCCACCTGCCTACCCGCTCACCATTTACTTCGATGCGAGCTGCGCGATCTGCTCCGCCGAGATGGGCGCACTGAAGGCGCGCGACAAGTCGGGCCGGCTGCATCTGGTCGACTGCTCGCCCGCCGGCTTCAGCGGTGGCCCGGCACCACGCGATGCGCTGATGGCCGCCATCCACGTCTGCGACGCCGAAGGCCGGGTGCACGTCGGCGTGCCAGCGATCCGCATCTGCCGCGCGGCAGTGGGCCTTTGCAGCGGCGGCATGCTGCTCGACCTGCCGCTCGTCGCGCCTCTGGCCGACCGCGCCTATGCGCTGCTGGCGCGCAACCGCTACCGCATTCCACGCTGGCTGGCCGCAAGGCTGGCGGGGCGCGTCGCCCCTTCATACGACGACGGCAACTGCCGCATCTGAAGCAACAACCATCCGAGGGAACCCGCCATGCCCACCGTCTTCCAGCCCGACTTCCGCATGCCCCGCACCACCGTCGAGCACTCCGGCACGTCCATCACCGCCGAGGACACACAGGACTACTTCACCGAGGTCGCCGCCGACTACGGCGCCTGGAGCCCCAGCTACAACATGCACTTCGGCTTCTGGCGCGCGGGCCTGAACCCGCTGCGCCGCGAAGGCATGCTGGTGGAGATGAACCGCATGGTCGGCCGTGCGCTGCGCATCGACGACGCTCCCACGGGCGAAGACATCCGCCGCTGCGTGATCGACATGGGCTGCGGCGCCGGCGCCACCGCGCGCACGCTGGTCGGCGACCATGCATCGCTCTATGCCGTCACCGTGACCAACGTGGCCGTGCAGAACCGCATCGCCGCCAGGCTCGACGCCGCCGCGGGCGTGGCACACCGCATGGCCCATATCGAGGCCGACTACACCCGCACCGGCCTGCCCGCCGCCCAGGCCGACGGCGCATGGGCGCTCGAAAGCGCCTGCTATGCCGGCGGCACCGACAAGGCCGACTTCATCCGCGAGGCGGCGCGCCTGCTGAAGACTGGCGCACGGCTTGCCGTGGTCGACGGCTTCCTGCTTCGCCGCGACCCCGGCGGCATCGCGGGCTGGCTGCACCGCCTGTGGGCCGACAGCTGGGCCGTGCCCACGCTGGCCGTGCGCGAAGACTTCGTGGCCGCGCTGCATGCGAATGGCTTCGATGACGTCGAAGTGAAGTCGCTGCGCTGGCGCGTCGCGCCGAGCGCACTGCACATTCCGGTGCTGGCCACCCGCTTCACGCTGGCCGAACTCTGGAAGGCGCGCGGCAGGCTCAGCCCGTGGCGGCGCAAGCACATCGTGGCGAGCTACTGCGCCCTGGCGCTTGGCATGTTCTGGCGCGACTTCGACTACTGCATCGTCACCGCCACGCGCCGCGCCGGTCAGCAGTGAAGATACAAGCGCCCGGCACGCACACCACACACAAAGAGGAGAAGAAGCCCTCCATGCAGAACGACTCCGAAGACAGCAGGCTCGCCGGGCTGTCGCCCATCCAGCCGCCGCCCGAGCCGAACGAAGAAGCACGGCCCAGGCCCGTTCGCGGCATGCCCTTCGGCTGGTTCTGGCCGATGGCGATTGGCGCGGCGGTCGCGCTGGTGTTGCGACTGTTCTTCAGCAGCGCGCCCGGCAAGCCCTACTCGGCCATGCTGGCGTCCTTCGTCTACTTCGTGCCTGCGGTGTGCGGCGCGGTGACGGTGTACATGGCCGAGCGCATCGAGCGCCGCAGCTGGGGCTACTACATCTGGGCGCCGTGGGTGGCGACCTCGCTCTTCGTCGGCGGCACGCTGCTGGTGTTCATCGAGGGGCTGATCTGCGCCATCGTCATCGTCCCGCTCTTCGCCACCATGGGCAGCGTGGGCGGGCTGGCGATGGGCATCGTGTGCCGCCTCACCAACTGGCCGAAGCAGGCCGTCTACAGCTTCGCGATGCTGCCGCTGGTGCTGGGTGCCATCGAGCCCCAGCTGCCCAACCCCGACCGCTACTCCGACACCTCGCGCGCGCTCTTCATCGCCGCGCCGCCCGAGCGCGTGTGGCACGAGCTCAACGCCGCGCGCGACATCCGCCCCGCCGAAGTCGCCGGCGCCTGGGCCTACCGCATCGGCGTGCCGATGCCGGTGTCGGGCGTGACCGTCGACACGCCCGAGGGCCGCGTGCGCCAGGTGCAGTGGCAGAAGAACGTGCACTTCGAGGAGGTCATCACCGAGTGGGAGCCCAACCGGCTGCTGAAGTGGCGCTTCCGCTTCTCGCCCGACTCCTTTCCGGCCGGCGCGCTCGACGACCACGTGATGATCGGCGGCCAGTACTTCGACCTGCGCGACGCCACCTACACGCTGACGCCGCGCGACGGCGGCACCGAGCTGCGCGTGGCGGTGTCGTGGCGGCTGAGCACCAGCTTCAACTGGTATGCCGACCGCGTCATGCACCTGCTGCTGAACGACGCCTCGGAGAACATCCTGCGCTTCTACAAGGCACGCGCCGAAGCCACGGCGACTGCGGCGGTTCGATGACGGTGCAACCCGTCTTCCGGCAGGCGCTCGGCCCCGCGTGGGACCGGCTGGGCGAGGTCATCCGCCGCCACTATGCGATGAGGCCCTTCTCCGACGACCACGTCTGCGTGCGCGGCACCATGGACGAGGTCTGGCACGCGCCCTGGGCCACGCTGCTGATGCCGCTCGGGCGGCTTTTCGGCGCGCTGGTGCCGCATCAGGGCAAGGAGGTGCCCATCGAAGTGCACTACCGCTGCCGCCCCGACGACACCACGCTCCACTGGGACCGCGTCTTCCGCTTCCCGGGCCGGCCGCCCTTCCATTTCCGCTCGCACATGGAGCACGACGCGGCCCGCGGCAGCGAGGTGATCGAGTACGTGCGCTTCGGCATCGGCATGCGCCTCGCGGTGAGCGCAGAAGAAGGCGCGCTGGTGTTCCGCGACCTTGGCTATGTCTGGCGCATCGCGGGGCTGCGCGTTGCGTTGCCGCTCGGGCTGTTCCTGGGCACCGCCTATGTCGAGGAGCGGCCTGATCCCGCCGACGCGGACCGCTTCACCATGAAGATGCTGCTGCGCCACCGCTGGCTGGGCGACGTGTTCCGCTACAGCGGGCGCTTCCGCCTCGAAGCACGAACGGCGTGACAATGAGCGCACCATGCCGCGCCGCCCGGAAAACCTCTACGCCCAGTACCACGCCCACGTCTATTTCGGCCCCGACACGCTCGCGCAGGCCGGGACCCTCTGCGAACGCGCCGGCCGCGAATTGATGGTGGTGGTCGGCCGCGTGCACGAGCGGCTGGTGGGCCCGCATCCGCACTGGAGCTGCCAGCTCGCCTTCGACGCGGCCGAATTCGATCAGGTCATCGGCTGGCTCGAAGCCCACCGCGGCGGGCTCGACGTGTTCGTGCACGGCGTGACGGGCGACGAGCTCGCCGACCACACGACGCACGCCATGTGGCTGGGCGACGAAAGCGAGCTCGATCTGCGGATGTTCCGCCGCTAGAACTCCGCGTCGAGCTCGTCGATCTCGTCGGGCTCCTGCTTCGCGGCGGCCACCCATTCCTTCATGGCCGGCTGTTCCATCACGCGCTTGCAATAGGCGGCGCACACGCTGTCGAGCGCCACGTCGTAGCTCAGGAAGCGCGTCACCACCGGCGCGTACATCGCGTCGGCCATGCCCGGCTGGCTGCCGAAGAGGAACGGGCCGCCGTAGGCCTTGAGGCACTCGCGCCAGATCGCGACGATGCGGTCGATGTCGGCCTGCGCGCGCGACCACACCTTGAAGTTCTTGAAATGGGCCTTGATGTTCATCGGCAGCGCGCCGCGCATCGAGGCGAAGCCCGAGTGCATCTCGCCGCAGATGGCCCTGCAATGGGCGCGGGCCGCGATGTCGGCGGGCAGCAGGCCGGCCTTGGGCTTGATCTCGTTGAGGTACTCGCCGATGGCCAGCGTGTCCCACACCTTCACGCTGCCGTGCTGAAGCGAGGGCACCAGCATCGACGATGACAGCAGCAGCATCTCGGCCTTCATGGCCGGGTCGTCGGGCGGGATCACCTTCTCGCTGAAGTCCAGCCCCGCCAGCCTGCACATCAGCCAGCCGCGCAGCGCCCAGGCGCCATAGTTCCTGCTGCTGATGGTGAGAACGGGTTTGGCCATCTCGGAGCTCTCCTCGGGCATTGCGCCCTTTTTGCCTTTTCGCCTTCGTGCCTTCGCACTTGCCGCGTGCAAGCCCCATGCCATGCCGCTGGCCCGCAACTTGCCTGCGCGGGCTTCATGCTGTATCGGGCCTACCAGAACCAAGCAGACCTGCTCTCACCGGCGCGGCTCGCGGCGCAGTACCTTGCAAAGGCGCTGTGGAAGGAAGGCACCGAGCGCACCGCGATGCGCCGCATGGCCGCCCAGTACGAGGTGTTCTCGCGCATGCGGCTGACCCATACGCGGCCCGACTACGGCATCCGCAGTGTGCTGTCCGACGGCGCCGAGGTGCCCGTGCACGAGGAGAAGACCCTCGTCTCGCCCTTCGGCACCCTGCTGCACTTCCGCAAGGACACCGATGCGGTGCATCCGCCCGTGCTGCTGGCCGCACCGTTGTCGGGCCATTTCGCCACGCTGCTGCGCGAAACGGTGCGCACCCTGCTGCGCGACCACGACGTCTACCTGACCGACTGGCACAACGCGCGCGACGTGCCGCTGTGGCACGGCGGCTTCGGTCTGGACGATTACACGCTGCAGCTCATCCGCTTCCTGGAGGCCGTGGGCCCGGGCGTGCACATGGTGGCGGTGTGCCAGCCCTGCGTGGCCGCGCTGGCCGCCACCGCGCTGATGGCCGAGGACGACAACCCCGCCACGCCGCGCAGCCTTACGCTGATGGCCGGCCCGGTCGACTGCCGCATCAATCCCACCACGGTGAACAAGCTCGCGACCGACCGGCCCATCGACTGGTTCAGGCGCAACCTGATCAGCCACGTGCCCTGGCCGCATGCCGGGATGATGCGGCGCGTGTACCCGGGCTTCCTGCAGCTCTCGGCCTTCATGAGCATGAACCCCGAGCGGCACAAGAAGCAGTTCCAGGACATGTACACCCATCTGGTCGAAGGAGACGTCGAGAAGGCACGCACCATCGGCACCTTCTACGAAGAGTACCTGGCGGTGAACGACCTGCCGGCCGAGTTCTACCTGGAGACGGTGGAGCGCGTGTTCCAGACCTACGACCTGCCGCTGGGCAAACTCACCGTGGGCGAGCGAACCGTGAACCCGGCCGCCATCCGCCGCACCGCGCTGCTCACGGTGGAAGGCGAGCGCGACGACATCTGCTCCGTGGGCCAGACGGTGGCGGCGCAAGACCTCTGCACGGGCATCCGGCCCTACATGAAGGCGCACCACTTGCAGGCCGGCGTGGGGCACTACGGCGTCTTCAGCGGCAGCAAGTGGAATGCGCAGATCTATCCGCGCGTACGCGAGACGATCCACGCGGCGGCCGAGCTGAACGGCTGAGAAACGCGAAAGAGCCCCTTCAATCCGGCAAAGGCCGTGAGGCCATTGTTTGCCCTTGTGCGCCGGTCTTCCTAAACTCGGCCGCCATGCAACGCCAGCCCTTGATCCGCAGCACGCCGCGCGCAGTCTTCACTGCGGGGACCGCCGCGGGGTCGCACCAGACCCTCGCAGATCACTGAGCCCGGCGGTCAGCCTCTTTCCCCTTCTTCAGCATCTCTTCATCGACCGCCGGGCCCAAGCCCCGCGCGGTAGCGCGCCCATGCGGGCGTGCCGCGCCCTCCCTCGCTGATCCATTCGCCTGTCGCCAGCCGCTTCGCCGCAGCCGGCGATGGGCCTCGTCATGCGGAAAGAAAACCGGCGATGAACAACATCCAATCGATCCTGGCGGTCACTGACCTGTCGGCGCACGGCCTGCGCACTGTCGTGCGCGCGGCCTCCATCGCGGCGGCGCACGGCGCGCTGCTGAAGATCATGTACGCCCCCGCGGCCTTCCGTGGCGCCGCGAACACCGATGCGGCGCGCGGCCTCGGTGCGGTCTGCCTCGAGGTGGCCGAGCGCTTCGACATCCTCGTCAAGAAGATCGACGGCACGCGCGGGCTGCTCGAAGAAGCCGCGCTCGAGGCGCGCTGGTGCGACCTCGTGGTGATCGGCGACGAGCCCGACCGCTCGCTCGCAGCCTTTTTCCGGGGCCAGCCGGCCGAGCGGCTGCTGCGGGCGGCACTACGGCCGGTGCTGGTCGTGCGGCTCGACGCGCAGGCCGGCGGCTACCGGCGCATGCTCGTGGCCGTCGACCTGCTGGACGAGTCGCGCCCGCTCGTCGACCTCGCCTGCGCCTTCGACGCGCAGGCGGACGTCGAACTCTTCCACGCCTTCACGCCGATGCACGAAGGCAGGCTGCGCTACGCCGACGTATCCGCGCACACGATCGATGCCTACCGCCATGCCTGCGCCCGCCAGGCGCGGGAGCGCATGCTGTGGCTGTCGGATGCGTCGAGCGCGCGCCGCAACCGGGTGATCTCGTCGGTCGGTCGTGGCGATCCGGCGCGCCAAGCGGCCGTGCAGCAGCAGTACAGCGGCGCCGATCTGCTGGTGTTCGGCAAGCGCGGGCGCTCGGCCCTGGCGGATTTCCTGCTCGGCAGCGTGGCGCTGCGCGTGCTGCGGTGGTCCACCGGCGACGTGCTCGTGGTGCCGAACGGCGTGCTCGCCGGCTGGCGCGCGCAGGCCTCGGCCGCTTTGACGGCAAGGAGGGCGGCATGACGCCGCTCGCCTTGCCGCCGACCTTCCTGCCCATGCTGCCGCGCTGGCGCTTCCGGGCTGCGGAGCTGCGCATCGATGTCGAGCCAGGCAAGGCCGGTCTCGTCGGCACGCTCGCACCGGTTCGCGAGCGCATGCGCGCGTTGGCCGATCGGCTGCGGGAGATGCCCAGCCTCGCGCTCGGCGATCCCGGCCTTCGCGCGCGATTTCGCGAAGCCGATGGCGAGTTCTACGTCTACATCGAGGACCTGCGCAGCGGCAGGCTCATCGGCTACACCGTCTTCAACCGGCTGATCGAGTTGAGCCGCAGCGCCGAACGCCACATCCGCGCGCCGCATTCGCAATACGACCCGGCCTGGCAGCGGCGCGGACTGGCTTCGGCCGTCTACCGCTGGGCGCTTGGCCGCGGCATCTGCCTCATGAGCGGCGCGCGGCAGTCGCCGGGCGCACATGCGCTCTGGCAGAGCCTGTCGCTCCGCCACGAGGCAGGCTTTGCCGACCTGCGGGACAAGCAGTTGCGCTACCTGGGCCGGGAAGTCGAGAACGACACGCTCGGGGGGCTGCACACGCGCATGTTCCTGCTCGGTGATGGCTGGACGCTTAAGCGTTTCCGCGCAGAGGCGCAGATGGCCTAGCGCCGGGCCCGCGCGCCCTTGCCGCTCACCCGCCGCACCGTCGCCTCGCCGGACTGCGGCAGGCGCTCGCGCAGGAAGGCGATGAACTCCTGCGCCACCACGTTGCGCATCGGCCCCGGCAGGTAGGCCAGCACCACGCGGCGCTCGACGCGCGGCTTGAGCAGCGGCACCACGGCCAGTTCGGAGTCGCGCAGCGACGATGTGTACAGGCGCGGCATCAGTCCCAGCGCCTGGCCGCCGCGCACCAGCGCATAGAGCGTCTCGGAGTAGCTCACGCGGTACGGCTGCGGCCCCTGGGCGAACTGCGCGCGCGCCGGGTTGCCGAGTGCCGGCATGCTGCCGCTCTCGAAGAGCACCAGCCGCTCCTTGCCGATGGCCTCCCAGCTGGCATCGCCGGCGGCCGCCAGCGGATGGTCGCGCCGCACCACCAGCACCAGCGGGTCGCGGAACAGGTCGACGCAGGTCAGGCCACCTGGCGGCTCGGTGATGGCGGCCACCGCCATGTCGATCTGGCCGCTGCGCAGTTCGGACAGCAGGGTGTTCGAGGGCGCGTCGCGCCACGACAGCTCGACTTCTCGGTGCCCTTCGCGAAGGAACTCGCTTGCGGCCGCCGCCACGCGCGCGCTGGCCGAGGGAATCACGCCGATGCGCACGTAGGCCCTGCCGCGCTGCACAGTGCTTTCGATGTCGCGCAGCGCCACTTCGAAGGTGTTCACCAGGAAGTCGGTGCGCGCGAGCACCTCGGCGCCCACGGGCGTGAGCTCCAGCCGGTGGGTGGAGCGGGTGAGCAACTCGGCGCCGAGCAGCTTCTCCATCTGCTTGATCGCGTTGCTCAGGGCCGGCTGCGTGATGGCCAGCCGCCGCGCGGCCCGGCCGAACTGGCCTTCTTTCACCAGCACCGAGAAGAACTGGAGCTGGCGCAGCGTCAATGCGCGCAGAGGCAAGGCGGCCATGGCGATCGTCGGTTATTGATTCAGTGAATCAAATTATAGAAATTCAAAATTTTCCTTATGGGGCCGCCGTTACTAGACTGCCGCCATGACCAGCCCCACGCCTGTGCCCATTGCCTCCGAAGCGCCGCTCACGCTGGAGCAGATGCTGCACGCCATGCCCAAGGCCGAGCTGCACTGCCACCTGTTAGGCACGGTGCGCCACGAGACCTTCAGGCAACTCAACAGCCGTGCCGGCTCGCCGCTGGCCGACGACGAGATCGAAGGCTTCTACACGCGCGGCGAGAAGCCGGTCGGCGTGCTGCGGGTGCTGCGCGCGCTCGACGCCCAGCTGGTGCGCAGCGCAGGCGACCTCTACCAACTCACGCTCGAATACCTGCACGACGCCGCCACCCACAACGTGCGCCATGCTGAGTTCTTCTGGAACCCGACCGGCACGGTGCACCAATCGGGCATCGCCTACCCGCTCGCGCAGGGTGCCATCGTGCGCGCCATCCACGATGCGAAGACGGAGTTCGGCATCTCCGGACGACTCATCGCCGCCATCGACCGCGAGGCCAGCCCAGCGGCGGCCGTGGAGATGGTCGAGTGGGTGAAGGCCCATCGCCGCGAGGAAGTGATCGGCATCGGCATCGACTACCGCGAGAACGACCGTCCGCCGGAAATGTTCGCGCACGCGTACGCCGAAGCGAAGAAGGCCGGCCTGAAGACCACCGCGCACGCGGGCGAGTTCGGCATGCCCTGGACCAACGTGCGCACCGCGCTCGACGAATTGCAGGTCGACCGCATCGACCACGGCTACACGGTGGTCGACCAGCCCGGCTACGCGCGCAGGTGCGCCGAGCGCGGCGTGGTCTTCACCGTCGTGCCCACCAACTCCTACTACCTGCGCACCCTGCCACCCGAGCGCTGGGCGCTGGACCACCCGATCCGCCGCATGCCCGCGCTGGGCCTGCGCATCCACCCCAACACCGACGATCCGACGCTGCACAAGGTCACGCCCACGCAGGCCTGGCTGATGATGGTGCGCGACTTCGGCTTCGGCCTGGACCACCTGCGCGGCTTCATGCTCAACGGCCTCGACGGCGCATGGATCGACGACGCGCAGCGCCGCGAATGGCGCACGCAGTGGAGCGCCG
>CAJYQC010000052.1 GCA_913776885.1 uncultured Variovorax sp. | reverse complement strand
TGCTGAAAGCATTCCGTGTCCGATCCCAATCACGCCTCCGCCCCGGCCCCCGCCTCCACGCTGCAGCGCGCCGTGCAGCGCCTCGAGACTTTCTGCTTCTCGCACCGCCGCAGCATCTTCGTCGCGCTGGCCCTGTTCACGCTGGCCATGGCGTGGTTCGCGGCGCAGCTGCGCATGGACGCGGGCTTCGAAAAGCAGATGCCCTCGGGCCATGAGTACATCCAGACCTTCCAGGCCTACCGCGAGGACGTGCTGGGCGCCAACCGGCTCAACGTGGTGGTAAGGGCCCGCCACGGCACCATCTGGACCGCGCCGGCCCTCAAGCGGCTGTACGAGGTGACCCAGGCCGTCACCTACCTGCCGGGTATCGAGCGGCTGGGCGTGCAGTCGATGTGGACGCCCAACAGCTTCGTCAACGAGATCACCGAGGAAGGCTTTCGCGCCGATCCGCTGATCGACGCCACCATCACGCCCGAGCGGCTCACGCCGGAGATCATCGCCGGCATCCAGCGCGCAGCGGCCCAGGGCGGCTTCATCGGCACGCTGGTCTCGCGCGACCAGACCAGCGCGATGGTCACGGCCGAGCTGGCCGAGTACGACGCGCAGGGCCGCAAACTGGACTACGTGGCCTACAACCACCTGCTCGAAGAGAAGATCCGCGCGCGCTTCGAGGACGGCGACTTCGAGGTCCAGATCATCGGTTTCGCCAAGCAGATCGGCGACATCGCCGACGGCGCGCAGTCGGTGCTCAAGTTCTGCCTGATCGCGCTGCTGCTGACCGCCGGCGCGGTGTACTGGTACTGCCGCTCTGTGCGCTTCACGCTGCTGCCCATCGCCTGCTCGCTCGCCTCGCTGGTGTGGCAGTTCGGCACGCTGCGGCTGCTGGGCTTCGGGCTCGATCCGCTTGCGGTGCTGGTGCCCTTCCTGGTGTTCGCCATCGGCGTGTCGCACGGCGTGCAGCAGATCAACTACATCGTGCGGCGCATCTCGCAGGGCCACACCACCTACGAGGCCTGCCGCGACAGCTTCGGCGGTCTGCTGATCCCGGGCACGCTGGCGCTGGTGACGGCCTTCGTCTCCTTCGTCACGCTGCTGATGATCCCGATCCCGATGGTGCGCGAGCTGGCCATCGCGGCCTCGCTGGGCGTGGCCTACAAGATCGTGACCAACCTCGTCATGCTGCCGGTGGCCGCCTCCTTCTTCGAGGTGAGCCGCGACTTCGCCGACCAGGCCCTGCTGCAGCGCGAGCGCCGCTCGGGCTGGCTGCGCGTGCTGGCCCGGCTCGCCCAGCCGCGCCCGGCGGCCGTGATGCTGCTGGTCACCGCGGTGGTGTTCGGCGCCGCCGTGTGGCAAAGCCGCGACCGCGTGGTCGGCACCTTGCAGCCCGGTGCGCCGGAGCTGCGCGAGGACGCCCGCTTCAACCGCGACGCCGCCTCCATCGCGCGCAACTTCGACACGGGCCTGGACTGGCTGACAGTGGTCTTCGAGGCGCCGCCCGAGAGCTGCGGCAATGTGAACATCGGCCTGTACCAGGACCGCTTCGTCTGGGCGATGCAGCCGGTGGAGGGGGTGCTGTCGATCTCGTCGTATGCCGGGCAGCTGCGCCTGTACAACGAGGGCTACAACGAAGGCAATCCCAAGATGGCCGTGGTGCCCATCGATTCGGCCAACTACGCCGCCCTGTCCACCGAGATCGCGCGCATCCGCGGCACCATGCGCAAGGACTGCAGCATGACGGCGGTGAACCTCTTCCTGACCGACCACAAGGCCGCCACCATCCAGCGCGTGATCGACGCGGTGAAGGCGTTCCGAGACGGCCATCCCATGCCAGGCGTGAACATCCGCCTGGCCGCGGGCAATGCCGGCGTGCTCGCGGCCATCGACGACGAGGTGGAAAAGAGCGAGCTGCCGATGATGCTGTACGTGTACGCGGCCATCGTGGTGCTGGTCTTCCTGGTCTACCGCGACCTGCGCGCCGTGGCGGCCTGCTGCCTGCCGCTCACGGTGGGCACCTTCATCGGCTACTGGTTCATGAAGGAGCTGCAGATCGGCCTCACGGTGGCGACCCTGCCGGTGATGGTGCTGGCCGTGGGCATCGGCGTCGACTACGCCTTCTACATCTACAACCGCCTGCTGATGCACATGGCCGCGGGCCAGACCATCGTCAAGTCCATCGAGCACGCGATCCTGGAAGTGGGCACGGCCACGATCTTCACCGCCATCACGCTGGCCGTGGGCGTGGCGACATGGTCGTTCTCGCAGCTGAAGTTCCAGGCGGACATGGGCAAGCTGCTGGCCTTCATGTTCATGGTGAACATGGTGATGGCGATGACCGCCCTGCCCGCCATGGCGGTATGGCTCGAAAGGCTCTTCCCGCGCCGCAAGCCGGTGCGGGCGACCGGGCTGCAGCATCACTGACATCCATCGCACGATCGAAGATGAAATCGACCTCCCTCCTCGCGCGCACGGCATTGGTCGGCGCCCTCGTTTCCCTGTCGCTGGCCTGCGCGGCGCAGGCACCTCAGGCAACAGAGGCCCCCGCCCCCATCGACGGCGCGCCTGTGCTGGTTCCCGCGGTTCGCGCCGCGCATGCCACCCGCGCCACGATGCTGGCCAGCACGCACGCGGGCGAGCGCATCGTCGCCGTGGGCGACCATGGCGTGGTGCTGCTGTCGGACGACGGCGGCCGCAGCCACCGCCAGGCGCGCCAGGTGCCGGTGGACGTGGCGCTGACCTCTGTCTCCTTCATCGATGCCAGTCGCGGCTGGGCCGCGGGCCACTGGGGCGTAATCCTGCACTCCACGGACGGCGGCGAGACCTGGCAGCTGCAGCGCAGCGACGCGGCACAGGACCGGCCGCTCTTCGCCGTGCACTTCTTCGACGAGAAGCAGGGCGTGGCCGTGGGCCTGTGGTCGCTGGTGCTGCGCACCGAGGACGGCGGCGCCCACTGGCAGCCCGTGGAACTGGCGCCGCTGCAGGGCGCCAAGCGCGCCGACCTCAATCTGTTCGGGCTGTTCGCCGACGCGCGCGGCCAGCTGTTCGCGCCGGCGGAGCGCGGCATGGTGCTTCGCTCCGACGACAAGGGCCGCAGCTGGAGCTACATGCCGACCGGCTACGCGGGCTCGTTCTGGAGCGGCATCGCGGCCCCCGCGGCACCTTGCTGGTGGCGGGGCTGCGCGGCTCGATGTACCGCAGCGTCGACGACGGCGCCAGCTGGCAGCGCGTGGACACGCACACGGAGTCGTCCATCACCGCGCTCGCCGGCGCGGGTTCGAAGATCGTCGGTGTGGGGCTCGACGGCCTGGTGCTGAAAAGCGATGACGGCGGTGCGAGCTTCGCCACCAGCACGCGCGAAGACCGCTTGCCTCTGACGAGCGTGGTGCTGGACCGCCAGGGCCATGCGGCGATGTATTCGCGGCAGGGCGTCGTGGCGCGAGCGGGCGACAAGGATCCGTCGGCGCGCTGAGGGCCGCGGACCCGGCAGCACGCAGGCTATTCGCGGAACACACCCTCGACGGCGGTCTCGGCCAGCGCCCGTCGATCGTTGGGCACCTCGAGCTTGCGCACGCCATCGGGCAGCACGGCCGGATCGCCCTTCCTGCCGACCGCCACCACCGTCTCGATGGCATAGCCCTGCGGCAGCTGGATGGCCGCGCGCAGCTTCTCGGCGTCGAAGCCGGCCATCGCATGGGCCGACCAGCCCGACAGCGTGGCCTGGAACGCGAGGCTGGCCCAGGCGGCGCCCGCATCGAATGAATGCCACTGGTTGGGGGCAGCTTCGGTGCGCCCCGGGAACACGGCCTCGCGCTGCGAGACCACCACCACCAGCGCGGCGGCGCGCTTCGTCCACATCTGGTTGAACTCGACGAGGCTGTCGAAGATGGGCTGCCAGGCGGGTGTGCCGCGGCGCGCGTAGATGAAGCGCCACGGCTGCACGTTGTACGCCGAGGGCGCCCAGCGGGCCGCTTCGAGCAGGCTCATGAGCGCGGGCTCGGCGATGGTCTCTTCGGCGAAGGCGCGCGGCGACCACCGGTTGGTGAACAGCGGGTCGATGGGGTGGGTGGATTGGCGGGGATTGCTCATGGATGACTCCGGGTGGACAAAAAATGAAAGATGAAAGAAGGCGCGGCAAGGTGGTGCCGCGCGGAGGTACGCAGACGTGCGCCGCGAGGATGCGGCGCCTGGAACGCGAAAGTGCTTCAACCGGGCATCAGCCGATGCCGGCCATGTTGATGTACTTGATGACCAGGTAGTCCTCGATGCCGTGGCGCGAGCCCTCGCGGCCGAGGCCCGATTGCTTGACGCCGCCGAAGGGCGCGACCTCGTTGCTGATGAGGCCGGTGTTGACGCCGACCATGCCGTACTCCAGCTGCTCGGCCACGCGCCAGACGCGGCCCAGGTCGCGTGCGTAGAAGTAGCTCGCCAGGCCGAACTCGGTGTCGTTGGCCATGCGAACGACCTCGGCCTCGTCGCGAAAGCGGAAGAGCGGCGCGAGGGGACCGAAGGTTTCTTCGCGCGCCACCGTCATCGCCTGCGTCACACCGGTCAGAACGGTGGGTTCGAAGAAGCTGCCGCCCAGCGCATGGCGGCGTCCGCCGCTGAGCACCCGTGCGCCCTTCGCCACCGCATCGGTCAGGTGCTCCTCCACCTTGCGCACGGCGGCCTCGTCGATCAGCGGGCCGATGCGCACGCCCTCCTGGTCGCCGGGGCCGACCTTCAGCGCGCGCAGCGCCGCGGCCAGCTTCTGCGCGAAGGCGTCGTAGACGCGCTCGTGCACGTAGAGCCTGTTGGCGCACACGCAGGTCTGCCCCGCGTTGCGGAACTTGGAGACCAGCGCGCCTTCGACCGCCGCGTCCAGGTCTGCGTCGTCGAAGACGATGAACGGCGCATTCCCGCCCAGCTCCATCGACACCTTCTTGACGGTGGCCGCCGTCTGCTGCATCAGCAGCCGTCCCACCTCGGTGGAGCCGGTGAAGCTGAGCTTGCGCACCATGGGGTTGGTTGCCAGTTCGGTGCCGATGTCGCCGGCGGATCCGGTCACCACCGACAGCACGCCCGCGGGCACGCCGGCGCGTTCGGCCAGCACCGCCAGTGCCAGGGCCGTGAGCGGCGTCTGGCTCGCAGGCTTGACCACCATCGTGCAGCCGGCCGCGAGCGCGGGGCCGGCCTTGCGCGTGATCATGGCCGCGGGGAAGTTCCACGGCGTGATGGCCGCGCATACGCCGACCGGCTCGCGCACGACCACGATGCGCTGCGAGGCGAAAGGCGAAGGGATGGTCTCGCCATACACGCGCTTGGCTTCTTCGCCGAACCACTGGATGAACGAAGCCGCATAGGCGATCTCGCCGCGCGCCTCCGCCAGCGGCTTGCCCTGCTCGGCCGTCATGATGCGCGCCAGGTCTTCCTGGTTCTGCAGGATGAGCGCATGCCAGCGCGCGAGGATGGCCGAGCGCTCGTGCGCGGTGCGGCGGCGCCACTGCGGCCAGGCAGCGTCGGCCGCCTCGATGGCACGCCGCGTGGCGGCGGCGTCCAGCCGTGGCACGTGCGCGATCAGCGCGCCGGTGGCTGGGTTGGTGACGGCGATGGTCCGCTCGGCGGATGTCCATTCGCCCGCCACCAGGCATTGCTCGCGCAGCAGCGAGGGGTCGTCGAGTTTCAGCATGAGGATCGAATTCAGATCTGGGTGATGAGCTTGGTACTGAGAAAACTGTCGAAGGACTCGATGCCGCCTTCGCTGCCGAAGCCGCTGTCCTTCACGCCGCCGAAGGGCAGCTCCGGGTGCGCCATGCCCGAGTGGTTGATGTTCACCATGCCGGCCTCCAGGCCGTCGCCCACGCGCGCCGCGGTCTGCAGCGAACGGGTGAACACATAGCTCGCCAGGCCGAAGGGCAGCGCATTGGCCTGCTGCAACGCCTCGTCGACGGTGTCGAAGCGCGACAGCGCGGCAACGGGACCGAAAGGCTCTTCGTGCATCACGCGCGCATCCGCGGGCACGTTGGCCAGCAGCGTCGGCGCATGGAAGTGGCCTTTGGCTCCGATGTGCGCGCCAATCTGCCCGTCGATGTGCCCGCCGCCCGTCAGCAGCTCTGCGCCGCGCGTGCGGGCGTCGTCCACCAGTGCCCGCACCGCCTGGAAGCGGCGCTCGTGGATCAACGGGCCCATCTGCACGCCCTCCTCCAGGCCGTGGCCCATCTTGACCGCGCCGAGCGCATCGGCGAAGGCAGCGGCAAAGCGGTCGTGCACGCCCGACTGCACGTAGAAGCGCGTCGGCGACACGCAGACCTGGCCGGCGTTGCGCGTCTTCAGCCGCGCCAGCAAGGCCACGGCGGCGTCGAGGTCGGCGTCGTCGAACACCAGTACCGGCGCATGGCCGCCCAGCTCCATCGTCATGCGCTTCATGTGCTGGCCAGCCAGCGCGGCGAGCTGCCGGCCCACGGGCACCGAGCCGGTGAACGAGACCACGCGCACCAGCGACGACTCGATAAGCTGGCGCGAGATGTCCGCGGGCACGCCCCACAGCAGGTTGAACACGCCCGGCGGCAGTCCGGCATCGTGGAAGAGCCGCGCCATGGCCACCAGCGCGCGGGGCGATTCCTCCGGCCCCTTGAGCACGATGGGGCAGCCAGCCGCGATGGCGGCCGCGGCCTTCTTCATCGCCTGGCCGAAGGGAAAGTTCCACGGGCTGAAGGCGGCGCACACACCCACCGGCTCGCGCACCACCAGCTGGCGCACGCCCGGCTGGCGCCCTGGGACCACGCGGCCGTAGACGCGGCGGCCCTCCTCCGCGTGCCACTCGACGTGCTCGGCGGCGTTCAGCACCTCGGCCACGGCGTCGGCCAGCGGCTTGCCGTTGTCCAGCGTCATGGCGCGGCCGATGTCCGGCGCGCGCTCGCGCGCCAGCGCGGCCACGCGGCGCAGCAGGTCCGAGCGTTCGAGCGGCGACACGCGCCGCCAGCCCGCGAAGGCCGCATGGGCAGCCCGCACGGCGGCCTCGACGTCCTCGGCCTCGGCCCACGGCAGCAGGCCCAGCGGCTGCAGCGTGGCGTGATCGTGCACGGCCTGCGTGCGCCGGCCCTGCGCGCCGATGAAGCGGCCGGCAATGTAGAGCGAGAGTTCTGGATACATGGTGAGAGGGCGCCGCGGCGCGGGTGTTCGGGCGCGGTCTGCGCGAGGTTTCAGGCCGCCAGGGCCTCGGGCTGCACGAGGGATTGATTGGCTGCGCGCTGCGGCAGCACCGCTTCGTCAGGGGCCAGCACGGCTTCGCAGAAGCTGCCCAGTTCGGCTGCGGCATCGGCCCGGCGGCCGACGGCGGCGATGAAGCGGTCGGGGCGGATCAGCACCCAGTCGACGTCCTTGCCGTGGAACCAGAAGTGCAGCGTGTTCTCCAGGTCCTCGATCACCGTGCCCGTGAGCTGCCCGGGCAACGGCGAGCCGGCCTCGTTGCCCATGCTGCGCGAGCGCACGGCCACGTAGTGGTCGCAGCCCAGCCGGGCGAGCTGCGCGTGCAGCGCGGCGGGCACGCCCGCCAGCGCATCGCAGCGCCAGCTCAAGAGCGCGAAGCGCGCGCCGACCACGTCGTCGAGCTTCTGTGGCAGGCCGCGCTCGCGCTCCACGTTGGGCTGGATGAACATGCGGCCCACGAGCGCGTCGCGCCCGGCCACGCCGCTGTTGCGCACGATGCCCTTCGCGAAGCGCGGCATGGGCTTGAACTTCATCTGCAGCACGTAGTCGCGCACCTTCGGAATGTTCCGGATCGCCATGAAGAAGCGGTCGCGCGCCCAGGCCAGCAACAGGTTGCGCTGCGACAGCACGGCGCCGAAGGTGTCGGCCAGGTCGATCATTGCCTTGGCATGGGCATGGCGCTCGTCGTGGTAGCTGCCCAGCAGCTCGGGCCGCAGCCGGCCCTGGAGGATCCAGGCGAGCTTCCAGCCGAGGTTGAACGCATCGCGCACGCCGGCGTTGAGGCCCTGGCCGATCCACGGCGGCGTGATGTGCGCGGCATCGCCCGCCAGGCAGACGCGGCCCGAGACGAAGTTGCCCGCCACGCGCGAGTTGTGCGTGTACACACGTGCCCGGATGACGTTCAGCGCCGCCGGGTCGGCCACATGCCGGCCCAGCAGTTCGCGCACCTTGTCGGGCGCGAGCATCTGCTCGCCGTCTTCGCCGGGAAACAGCATGAACTCCCACCGCCGCAGGCCGTAGGGCAGACGCAGGCAGACATAGGGGCGATCGGGTTCGCAGTGCAGCGCGGTGTAGGGAGCGTCGAGCGGATCCTGGTCGCACTCGATCACCACCCACTTGGCCGGGTGGGTGCGCCCCTCGTAGGACAGCCCCAGCATCTCGCGCACCGCGCTTCGCCCGCCGTCGCAGCCCACTGCGTAGGCGGCGCGCACCTGATGCTCGGCGCCTGACTCGTCGCGCAGGGTGGCGGTCACGCCTGCCTCGTCCTGCACCAGGCCCACCAGTTCCAGGCCGAGCCGCAGCTGAACGTGCTCGAAGCGCGCCAGACCGCGGCGCAGCGTCTTCTCGCCCAGGGGCTGCGAGAACAGGTTGCGGCGGAACCAGCCGTACTCGCGGGTGCTGGGCAGGATTTCTGCGAAGCACTGCTTGCGCGCGGTGTACATGCGCATGGGTACGTTCTGGATCATGTCGCGCAGCATCTCCTCGGCCAGGCCGGTGGCCTGGAAGGTGCGCAGGGCCTCGTCGTCCAGCCCTACGGCGCGCGGAAAGTCGAACACTGCCGTGCTGCGCTCGACCACCAGGGTCTGCACGCCGTAGGTGCCCAGCAGGTTGGCCAGCGTCACGCCGACCGGGCCGGCGCCGATGATGAGGACGGGGGCTTCCACGGAAGCGCTCATGAAAACTCCTTGGGACTGGGACTGAAACGGCGGCCTGCGCGAGCGCCTCAGGCGGCCGAGAGCAGCCGGCTCTCCTGGCGCACCAGCAGGTGCCGCACCTGCTTGCGGAATTCCGCGAAGGCCGGGTCGGCCATCAGGGCGGCACGGCGCCGTGCGCGCTCGTCGAGGTTGTCGAAGATCCAGTGGAAGACCAGCTGGTTGATGTCGCCGCTTTCCGGCGTCATCAGCGCCACCAGCTGCCCGAGCGTGCGGGTCTGCAGCTCGCGGCCGCACTCGTTGTAGATGCGCAGGTAGTCGCGCACGCCGCCGGGCACGAGGGTGTAGGTTCTGAGTTCGTGGATCATGGATGGGACTGGCCCGCTGCGGCCGCCTCGGGCCGCTTCAGGAAGGTGGTGACGGCCTCGGCGAAGAGCGTCGGCTGGTCGTCGTGGACGTAGTGGCCCGCATCGGGAATCTCGAGCGTGGAGATGTGCGGGTTGAGCGTGCGCATGTGCTCGGCCATGGCCGACTGCAGATAGTCGGAGCGGCCGCCGCGCACCACCAGCGTCTCGCACTGCAGCTGCCTCACGCAGGCGGCAAGGTCCACCTGCCGGGCGGGGTCGGGGTTCAGGCGCGTGGCGGCGATGCCCGCGTGGTCGTAGCGCCAGGTGAAGCCGCCGCCGTCCATGGACTTGAGCATGCTGTGCAGCCGCTGCTGGCGCGCTTCCTCCGTCACCGTGGGGCGCAGCGCGCGCATGAATGCGGCGGCTTCGTCCCAGGAAGAAAAGGCGGTGGGCGTGCTCGCCAGTTCCCTGCGGATGCGGGTGGCTCCGTCGCTGGCGTCGAAGGCGCCGGGGCCTGCGTCCTCGATCACCAGGCGGCGGATCTGGCCGGCGTGCCGCGCGGCATAAACGATGGCGTTGATGCCGCCCATCGAATGGCCGAGCAGGTCGAAGCGCTGCAGGCCCAGCTGCGCCACCAGCGCCTCGACGTCGGCGACGTAGGTGTCGGTGTAGTAGTCATGACCCGGGTCCCAGTCGGTCTCGCCGCGTCCTCGCTGATCGAAGGCGATGACGCGGAAACCGGGCTGCAGCGCGGCCGCCACGCCCGCGAAGGTCTCGGCGTAGCCGCGGATGCCGTGCAGCATCAGCACCGGCCAGGCATCGGGCTCGCCCCATTCGGTGATGTGGAAGCCCAGGCCGTCGTGGCTCAGGCGGTGATCGCGGCGCTGCATCTGCGTTGCTCCGGCGGCGCTCAGACGAGGCCGTCCTCGCCCTTGATCTCGGAGGCCTTCAGGCCGCCCAGGCGCGCGTTGAGCCGCCCGCGCGTGGCGAAGGCCCAGATCAGCACCACCTCGTCGCGGTTGGGGCCGTCGCCGAACATGGCCGAGACGGTGTCGTAGTGCGAGCGCACGTACAGCGCGTCCTTGTGCGCCAGCGGAATGTCGATGACGGTGCCCGGCCCGCCGCGCTTGCCGGTGGAAGGCACCCACGACTTGCCGCCGCCCACGCCTTCGCGCACCGGGTTGGCGGCGGGGTTGGTCAGCAGCGCGTTGCCGTGCTCGTATTCGCCGTCGATGCCCACCAGGCAGGCCTTGCCGTAGCTCTCGATGGCCTGGCCGCCCGCGGCCTCGCGGATGCGGCGGCCGAACTCCTTGCCCAGCTCGGGCGAAGGCGCGATCCAGGACGACAGGTCTTCGACATAGCGGCCCGCGAACGGGTTGCGCAGGCAGGCGGCGATGACGATCTTGCGCAGCGGCTCGCCGTCGGCGGGTGCGCCGGTCTCGCCGGCCAGGGTGTCCTCGATCTGGAGGTACCACTTGCGGATGTGGAAGGCGCTGAGGTCGGGAGTGCTCATGGTGATCTGTTGCGGAATGGGAGTGGATGAATGGAGGTGCAGCGGGCTGTCCTTCACAGCGGCTGCAGATCGAAGGCGTTGCTGGGCGCGTTGTATTCGCCCAGCAGGCGCTTGGCTTCCTCGTCGTCGTGGACGAGCTCGAGGAAGAACTCGAATCGGTGGCCGTCGGGGTCGTGGAAGTACAGGCCATAGCCCACCTTGTGGTCGGTGGTCTTGACCACTTCGACGTTCTTGCGCAGCAGCATGCCGTAGAGCCGGCGAAGGTCGTCCAGGCCGCCCTCGATCTCCAGGCCGTAGTGCTGCATGTTCACGGTGCCACGGCTGGCTGCCTCGGGCTCGTCCACCTGGATGAGCGCGATGTCGTGGTGCTTCTGCCCGAAGGAAAGGAACACCCAGCGCGCCCCGCGCGCGGTGACCTGCATGCCCAGCACTTCCTCGTACCAGGGCGCGGAGGCGAAGGGGTCCTTCACGAACAGCGCCAGGTGCGTGCGGCGGATGCGCGGGCGGACCTCTGCGACAGTGGTGCCGGTGCCGTCGGCGTGCGAGGGGTTGCGGGTGTTCATGGGCGGCCTCCGTGCGTCAGTGGATGGACTGCGGATGCGCGTGCACCGGCGCCACGAAGGGCGTCCAGGCCACCGAGGTGATCTCGCTGAAGTCGCGCCACTCCTTGAACCAGCTGCGCCCGCCGTTGGTGGAGCGCAGCAGGTGGCCGTACTTGGTGCCTGCGAAGAGCAGCCCGCGGTCGCTCGGGTGCGAGCCGAAGGCCCACACGGTGGAATTGGGCGCGGTGTTCAGGAGCGTCGGCGCCCAGGTCTCGCCGCGGTCGGCCGAGCGGTAGATGCGCGTGCGCGAGCCCGGCGTGCCGTCGCCGAGGGCCAGCAGCAGCTCGCGGCCTTCGGCGTCCAGCGGCTGCACCGTGCGGGTGTAGTAGAGGCCGTCGAAGCGGTCCTTCGACGGATGGCAGACGAAGCTCTGCGCATCGTCGATGCTCTCGCACACCGAGTTGACCGTGACCACGACGTGCTTGGCCGGCGCATCCTGCGTGGCCGGCAGCACCGAGATCGCGTGGATGTCGCCGTTGTTGATGCCGCGCCCGGGCGTGTCGATGCGCTCCCAGGTGTCGCCCGCATCGCGCGTGCGCCAGGCGCCGCCTTCTTCCACGCCGAACCAGGCTTCGCCGGCGCGCTGCGGGTGGAAGGCGATGGTGAGGATGCGCGGGCGGTGCACGCCGGAGCAGAACTCGGGCAGCTCCACGTCCAGCAGCTGCCAGCTCAGGCCGCCGTTGCGCGAGCGGTACATGCGCGCCCGCGAAGGTGCGCCCGTGCCTGCGAACACCAGCTGGGGGTCCAGCGGACTGAAGGCCAGGGCCCACACGGTCTGGCCATCGGCCGGCGAGGCCATGCGCTGGAAGTGCGCGCCGCCGTCGATCGACAGGCAGATGCCCGCGTCGGCGCCCGCCAGCACGCGGCTGGGGTCCGACGGGTCCACGGCCAGCGCGCGCACCGTGCCGTCGAATTCGATGGCCTCTTTCAGGCCCAGGCGGTGCCAGGTGGCGCCGTCGTCCACGCTGCGCAGGATGCCCTGCCCTGCCGTGCCCACGAGAATGGTTCCGTTCATGTCTGTGACTCCTTGGGATGGATGGCTCAGAGGAAGATGCCGCGCGTGATGCCGCCGTCGACCGCGATGGATTCGCCGGTGATGGCCGCCGCGCGGTCCGAAGCGAGGAAGAGCACCACGTCGGCGATCTCGTCGACCTGCAGCACGCGGCGGATGGGCGTGGCCTTGGCATAGTTCGCCTCGACCTGCGCGGGCGTGAGGCCCTGCAGCTTCGCTTCCTTCGCGTAGAGCTCGTGGATGTGCGGCGTCTCCACCACGCCGGGGTGGATCACGTTGACCGTGATGCCCGCGGGGCCGAGCTGGTCCGACAGCGTCTTGGTCATGTGCGCCACGGCCACGTTGCGCATGCCCGAGAGCTGCTTGCTGCCGCGGCCGGTGAGGCCGCCGATGTTGATGATGCGGCCCCAGCCGCCCTTGCGCATGTGCGCCGCGCAGGCCTTGGCGAAGCGCATGTAGCCGACCACCTTGATGTCGATGTCCTGCAGCAGCCCTTCGGGGTCGGCGTTCTCGATCTCGCTGCGCACCAGCCCGCCCGGATGGGCCGCGCCGTTGACCAGGATGTCGATGCGGCCGAAGTGCGCCGCCGCCTTGTCGACTGCGGCCTGCACCTGCGCGGTGTCGCTCACGTCGGCGGGCGTGGCCAGCACCTCCACGCCGGTCTTGGCGGTGATTTCACGCGCGGCTTCTTCCAGCGCACCCTGGCTGCGCGCCACGATGGCCACGCGCACGCCCTCGGCCGCGAAGGCTTCCGCCACCGCACGGCCGATGCCCAGGCTGCCGCCCGTCACCACGGCCACTTTGCCCTTGAGTCTGAGATCCATGTTCGATTGCTCCTTGGATGGGAAAGACGCCCGCCTTTGCGGCTCAGAGCGCCATTTCGATGAGGGCCGGCCCGCGGCGCCCGAAGGCCTCGCGCAGCTGGACCGAAAGCTCTTCGGCGGTAGCGGCCCGCGTGGCCGGCACGCCATAGGACTGCGCCAGGCCCACCCAGTCGATGCGCGGCGAGTCGAGCGCGGTGAGCGCCTCGGCGCGCGCACCCAGCGCGGCGCCGCCGCGGCGCAGTTCGTTGCGCAGGATGGCGTACTGGTGGTTGGCGGCGATGAGCACGACCACGTCGAGCTGCTCGTGCGCCATCGTCCACAGCGACTGGATCGTGTACTGGGTGCTGCCGTCCGACAGCAGCCCCACCACCCGCCGCCCGGGGCAGGCGATGGCCGCGCCTACCGCCACGGGCAGCCCCTGGCCGATGGCGCCGCCGGTGTTGGTCAGCGTGGTGTGCGGCGCCGCGGCGGCCGATGCGGCATAGAAGGGATAGCCGCAGGTGCCGCCTTCGACCGAGACGATGGCGCCTTCGGGCAGCGCACGCGTGAGCACCGCGCCGATGGCCGCCGGCGTGAGCACGCCGGTGGGCTCGGCCGGCAGCGGATGCACCGGCGCCTCGAACGCGGGGGCCTGCAGCGCATCGGCCAGCTGCTCCAGCGCCTCGGCCACCGGATGGCCGGGCTCGCCCAGGCTCAGCAGGCGGGCGGCTTCGACCATCAAACTGGGATGGC
>CAJYQC010000051.1 GCA_913776885.1 uncultured Variovorax sp. | reverse complement strand
GACAAGATCCAGACCGAGTACGTCCGCAACTACACCAACGCGACCTTCATCGTCGGCCCAGACTACAAGTTCGAGGACGGCCTGTTCAGCGGCTACAACCCCGAGAAGCGCAACTACGACCCCAAGTCGTGGGGCTACGCACTCGACGAGCAGGGCATGGCCAAGGTCGACATGAGCATGCAGGACCCGAACTGCGTGCTTCAGGTGATGAAGCGGCACTATTCGCGCTACACGCCCGACATGGTGAGCCGCATCACCGGCACGCCGAAGGACAAGTTCCTGAAGGTGTGCGAGTACATCGCGAGCACCAGCACCTCCCAGCGCACCATGACCATCATGTACGCGCTGGGCTGGACGCAGCACAGCCAGGGCTCGCAGATGATCCGCACCGGCGCCATCGTGCAGCTGCTGCTGGGCAACATCGGCGTGCCCGGCGGCGGCATGAACGCTCTGCGCGGCCACAGCAACATCCAGGGCCTGACCGACCTGGGGCTGCTGTCGAACTCGCTGCCCGGCTACCTCTCGCTCGCGCGTGACAGCGAGCAGACGCTGGAGGACTACTACAAGACCCGCGCGCTCAAGCCGCTGCGGCCCAACCAGATGAGCTACTGGCAGAACTATCCGAAGTTCTTCGTCAGCATGCAGAAGTCTTGGTGGGGCGATGCGGCGACGGCGGAGAACGAGTGGGCCTTCAACTACCTGCCGAAGATCGACAAGCTCTACGACGTGCTGCAGGCCTTCGAGCTCATGAACCAGGGCAAGCTCAACGGCTACATCTGCCAGGGCTTCAACCCGGTGGGCTCGTTCCCCGACAAGAAGAAGATCGTCGACGGGCTATCGAAGCTCAAGTTCCTGGTCACCATCGATCCGCTGCAGACCGAGACCAGCGAGTTCTGGCGCAACTTCGGCGAGTTCAACGACGTGAAGACCGCCGACATCCAGACCACGGTGTTCCGCCTGCCTTCCACCTGCTTCGCGGAGGAGGACGGCTCGCTCACCAACTCCAGCCGCTGGCTGCAGTGGCACTGGAAGGGCGCGGAGCCGCCGGGCGAGGCCAAGGGCGACATCGAGATCGTCGCGGGCATCTTCAACCGGCTGCGCACCGCCTACGCGAAGGACGGCGGCGCCTTCCCCGACCCGATCGTCAAGCTGACCTGGCCCTACAAGATTCCGCACTCGCCCTCCGCGCAGGAACTGGCGATGGAATACAACGGCCGCGCGCTGGCCGATCTGAACGACCCGAAGGACCCGACCAAGCCGCCGCTGGCCAAGGCCGGCGAGCAGCTCTCGGGCTTCGGCCTGCTGCGCGACGACGGCAGCACCGCCAGCGGCTGCTGGATCTACGCAGGCGCCTGGACGCAGGCCGGCAACCAGATGGCGCGGCGCGACAACGCCGACCCGTACGGCATCGGCATGGTGCAGAACTGGGCGTGGGCCTGGCCCGCGAACCGGCGCATCCTCTACAACGGCGCCTCGGCCGATCCGGCCACCGGCAAGCCGTGGATCGCGAAGCGCGGCCTCATCGCCTGGAACGGCAAGCAGTGGGGCGGCGCCGACGTGCCCGACATCCGCCCCGATGCGAATCCGGCCGACGCCGACGCGGTGCGCCCCTTCATCATGACCGCCGAGGGCGTGGCACGCCTGTTCGCGCCCACCGGCATGGCCGAAGGGCCGCTGCCAGAGCACTACGAGCCCTTCGAGTCGCCGCTGGTCAACAACCTGATGCACCCGAACAACGAGAAGGCGCGCGCCAACCCCGCGGCACGCATCTTCAAGGGCGACCTCGAGAGGCTCGGCGTGCCGAAGGACTTCCCGTACGTGGCAACCAGCTACCGGCTCACCGAGCACTTCCACTACTGGACCAAGAACGTGCGTACCTCGGCCATCATCCAGCCGCAGCAGTTCGTCGAGATCGGCGAAGAGCTCGCGAAGGAGAAGGGCATCGGGCACGGCGACATGGTCAAGGTGTCGAGCAAGCGCGGCTACATCAAGGCCGTGGCCGTCGTCACCAAGCGCATCGTGGGACTGCAGGTGGACGGGCGCACGGTCCATACCGTGGGGCTGCCGAACCACTGGGGCTTCGTGGGCATCGCCAAGCCCGGCTATCTGGTGAACACGCTGACGCCGTTCGTCGGTGATGCGAATACGCAGACGCCGGAGTACAAGTCGTTCACGGTGAACATCGAGAAGGCGTGACATGAAGAAGCAATCCCTCGATGCATTCCTCCCTCCCCCGCTGGGGGAGGGCCGGGGTGGGGGCACGGCGGCCTCCACGACAACGCGGCGCTTCATCGAAGGCCTGCCCCCATCCCAACCTTCCCCCAGAGGGGGAAGGAGCAAGACCGAACACCGGAGCCGCTGAGATGTCCTCCCTCCAGACCCTCGACATCGCCGCCCGCTCGGCCACCACCACGCCTTCACCGTCGATCCGCCACCGCCCTCAGGTGCAGCCGGTCGCGAAGCTGATCGACGTGTCGGCCTGCATCGGCTGCAAGGCCTGCCAGGTCGCGTGCATGCAGTGGAACGACCTGCGCGACGAAGTCGGCACCACGCACGGCACCTACGACAACCCGGTCGACCTCACGCCAGCCTCCTGGACGGTGATGAAGTTCTCCGAGGTCGAGCCCGAGGCCGGCAAGCTCGAATGGCTGATCCGCAAGGACGGCTGCATGCACTGCGAAGACCCCGGCTGCCTGAAGTCGTGCCCCTCGCCGGGCGCCATCGTCAAGTACGCCAACGGCATCGTCGACTTCATCAGCGAGCATTGCGTGGGCTGCGGCAACTGCGTCACCGGCTGCCCCTTCGACGTGCCGCGCATCAGCAAGGGCGACAACAAGGCCTACAAGTGCTCGCTGTGCTCCGACCGCGTGGGCGTGGGCCTGGAGCCGGCCTGCGTGAAGGCCTGCCCCACCGGCGCGCTGCACTTCGGCACCAAGGAGGACATGCACGAGTACGCCTCGGAGCGCATCGTCGACCTGAAGGAGCGCGGCTTCGCCAACGCCGGCGTGTACGACCCCGCGGGCGTGGGCGGCACGCACGTGATGTACGTGCTGCAGCACGCCGACCGGCCGCAGCTGTACGCCGAACTGCCGAAGGACCCGCACATCAGCCCGCTGGTGTCGCTGTGGAAGGGCGTGGCCAAGCCGCTGGCCGTGGTCGCCATGATCGGCGCCGTGGTGGGCAGCTTCTTCCACTACATGAAGACCGGCCCCATCGAGCCCAAGGACGACCACCCCGACGCCGACCGCGACGGCAGGCCCGACGACGTGGTGGTGATCGAGCAGCCGCCGGCCTCGGCCTCTTCGACGCCGCCCACCGCGCCCCGCGCATGAGGAGAAGAACGCGATGACACGCTACTACCTTCGCCGCTACCGCGACGCCACGCGCATGAACCACTGGTTCGTCGCGATCATGTTCTTCGCCGCGGCGCTCTCGGGCCTGGCCTTCTTCCACCCGAGCCTGTTCTTCCTGAGCGCGCTCTTCGGCGGCGGGCCATGGACGCGCATCCTGCATCCCTTCATGGGCCTGCTGATGGTGCTGGGCTTCGTGTTCCTGTTCTTCACGATGTGGCGCGAGAACATCCTCGACAAGGGCGACCGCGATTGGATCGCCAATGCGCCGAGGATGCTCAAGGGCGACAAGTCGAGCATGCCGCCGGTGGGCAAGTACAACGCCGGCCAGAAGCTGGTGTTCTGGGCCTTCGGCATCAGCCTGCTGCTGTTGCTGGTGACGGGCTTCATGTTCTGGAGCCCGTGGTTCGTCGGCTTCTTCCCGATCCTCCTGCGGCGCATCGCGGTGGTGGTGCACGCGGCCTCGGCCGTGGTGCTGATCCTCTCGGTCATCACGCACATCTACGCGGCCATCTGGGTCAAGGGCACGCTGCGCGCGATGACGCGCGGCACGGTCACCGAAGGCTGGGCCAAGCTCAACCACCCTCTGTGGCACCGGAAGATGACGCGCGGTGAATAACGCCTCCCTGCATTTCTCCCTCCCCTTCCGGGGGAGGGCTGGGGTGGGGGCACGACGGCCTCGGCCATCGAAAGGCGCTCGTTGGGCGCTGTCCCCATCCCAGCCTTCCCCTGGAAGGGGAAGGAGCAAGACAAATGGCCAGATCGCTGTAGAGTGGATGCGATGAACAGCCCACCGCCGATCAGAACCACACGCGTCCTAGAGCCGGAACAGATCGCGATGCAGGCCGGACGGCAGATGCCGTTCCTGCGCCTGCCGGCGCGCGCCCTCGCCTTCTCCGACCGACAGCTCAGGCTGCGGCAGCTCGCGGCGTCGCATCCGATGCGCGAGTACCTGATCTTCATCGCCGATCTCGCCCAGGCGCAGCACCAGGTGCTGCAGGACTACGCGCCGGTCGCGCTGCCCGAGTCCGAAGCGCTCGAGGCCGCAGCGAAGGTGCTCAAGCCGCCGATGCCCGCCTTCGGCTGGACGCGCGATGCGGTGTGGCTGAAGGAACTGCGCCGGCTGCTCGCGCTCTTCCGCGCACGCCTGCCCGAAGGTCCGGCACGCGACACGCTCGACCGCGTGGCCGCCGCCGACGACGCGTGGATCGACGCACAGGCCGACAGGCTCTCACGCCGCATCATGTTCGGGCTCGACCTCGCGGCCGCTCCGCTGATCGCCGCCGGGCTGCAGGCCTACTGGACACACCTTGTGCTGCAGGTGGCCGAGCACGCCGGCGAGAACATCTACGGCCGCACAGACCCCGGCAACGAATGCCCCTGCTGCGGCAGCGCGCCCACCGCGAGCATCACGCGCATCGGCGCCGACGAGGCGGGTTTCCGCTACCTGCACTGCTCGCTGTGCGGCACCGAATGGCACTACGTGCGCATCAAGTGCACGCACTGCGAAAGCACCAAGGGCATCCATTTCGAGTCGCTTGCGCCGCAGCCCGGCGTGGAGCTGCCCGCCACCGGCGCGCGCGAAGGCGCGGTGAAGGCCGAGTGCTGTGACAGCTGCGGCCACTACCTCAAGCAGGTCGTGATGGAGAAGGACCCCGAAGTCGAACCCGTCGCAGACGACCTGGCGAGCCTCACGCTCGATTTGCTCGTCTCCGAAGCCGGTCATCAACGCAGCGGCCACAACCTGATGCTTCTTTTCGGCGAGCCCGAAGTTCCAGACGACGGCGGAGGCGGCTGATGGCGATGCCCGAAGAGTCCGTGGTCCACGGCTCGACGGCAAGGCCCCAGGATCTGCCTTCTGTCGATCAATTGCTGCGCCTCGCCGTGCCGGGCGCATTGCTGGCCGAGCATGGCCATACGCTGGTGGTGAAGGAAGCGCGCGCGCTGCTCGATGGCCTGCGTGCCAGAGCCGTTGCAGGCAAGCTCGCCGCCGCCGAGGTGCAGCCCGATGCGCTAGGCGATGCACTCGCCGCGCGTATCCGGTCGCGCCTTGCGCCGCGCATGAAGGCGGTGCTCAACCTCACCGGCACCGTCATCCACACCAACCTCGGCCGCGCCCTGCTGGCCGACGCCGCGCTGCAGCGGCTGCTGGCGGTGATGACCTCGCCCAACAACCTCGAGTACGACCTCGCCACCGGCAGCCGAGGCGACCGCGACTCGCTGGTCGAAGAGCTGCTGTGCACCATCACCGGCGCCGAGGCCGCCACGGTGGTCAACAACAACGCCGCCGCGGTGCTGCTCACCATCGCGGCGCTGGCGCGCGAACGCGAGGTGATCGTCTCGCGCGGGGAGCTGGTGGAGATCGGCGGCGCCTTCCGCATGCCCGACGTGATGGCCAGCGCGGGCGCGCGCATGGTCGAGGTCGGCACCACCAACCGCACGCATCCGCAGGACTACGAGCGCGCCATCAACGAGTGCACCGCGCTCGTGATGAAGGTGCACACCAGCAACTACGCGGTGCAGGGCTTCACCTCGGCCGTCGACGAGGCCACCCTCGCCGGCATCGCGCACGCGCGCGGCGTGCCGCTGGCCACCGACCTGGGCAGCGGCTCGCTGATCGACCTCGCGCGATACGGCCTGCCGCGCGAGCCGCTGCCGCAGGAGATGCTCGCCGCCGGCTGCGACGTGGTCACCTTCTCGGGCGACAAGCTGCTGGGCGGCCCGCAGGCCGGCCTCATCGTGGGCAGCAAGGAGGCCGTGGGCCGCATCCGCAAGTTCCCGATGAAGCGCGCGCTGCGCATGAGCAAGCTGCCGCTGGCCGCGCTCGAGGCCACGCTGTCGCTCTACCTGCGGCCGGAGCGCCTCGCGCAGGACCTGCCGACGCTGCGGCTGCTCACCCGGCCCGCCGATTCGATCCGCGAGATGGCCGAGGCGCTGCGCGAACCGGTGCAGGCGGCCGTGGCGCCGCGCTTCACGGTCGAGGTGGTGCCGCTGCTAGGGCAGATCGGCTCGGGCTCGCTGCCGGTCGAGCGGCTGCCTTCGGCGGGTCTTGCGATCGCGCCGGCCGGCACCTCGAAGAAGGGCATCGGCACCGCGCTCGACGCCCTCGCCACCGCGCTGCGCGGCCTGCCGCTGCCGGTGATCGGCCGCATCGCCGAAGACCGGCTGCTGCTCGACCTGCGCTGCCTGGAAGACAGCGCGCCCTTCACGGACCAACTCGCCCTGCTGCACGAGCGCCTGCAATGATCATCGGCACCGCAGGCCACATCGACCACGGCAAGACCACGCTGGTGCACGCGCTCACCGGCGTCGACACCGACCGGCTGCCCGAGGAAAAGCGGCGCGGCATTTCCATCGAGCTCGGCTATGCATACCTGCACGCTCCCGACGGCGTGTCGCTGGGCTTCGTCGACGTGCCAGGCCACGAGCGCCTGCTGCACACCATGCTGGCCGGCGCGACCGGTATCGACCATGCGCTGCTGGTGGTGGCGGCCGACGACGGCGTGATGCCGCAGACGCGCGAGCACTTCGCGGTGGTGGCGCTGCTGGGCGTGCGCTCGGCGACGGTGGCCATCACCAAGATCGACCGCATCGATGCCGGCGTGCGCGAGGCGCGGCTCGCGGAGGTACGCGCCGACCTCGCCGCCCTGCTCGCACCCACGCCGCTGGCCGGTGCGCCGATGCTGGCGGTGTCTGCAACGACGGGCGAGGGCATCGACGCGCTGCGCGAGCGGTTGCTCGACGTGGCACGGCAGGAGCGCGCGCGCGAGGACGACCTGGCCTTTCGGCTCGCGGTGGACCGGTCGTTCAGCCTCTCGGGCGTGGGCACGGTCGTCACAGGCACCGTCTTCAGCGGCACGGTGCGCATCGGCGACGAGCTGCGCATCGCGCCGGGCAGCCGCACGGTGCGCGTGCGCGGCATCCATGCCCAGAACCAGCAGGCCGAGTCGGCGCATGCGGGGCAGCGCTGCGCGCTCGCGCTGGCCGGCATCGGCAAGGACGAAGTGCATCGCGGCGAGTGGGTCTGCGCGCCGAATGTCGCGCTCGCCTCCTCGCGCATCGACGTGCTGCTCACGCTGTGGCCCGACGAAGCGAAGCCGCTGCGCTCGGGCGCGACGGTGCACGCGCACCTGGGCGCGAGCGACGTGATGGCGTCGGTCGCGCTGCTCGACCGCGATGCGCTCGCGCCCGGCGAGACCGCGCTGGCCCAGCTGGTGCTGCGCGAACCTTCAGGCGCATGGCACGGCGACCGCGGCGTGCTGCGCGATGCCTCGGCCACGCGCACGGTGGCGGGCGTGCGCGTGCTCGATCCGTTCGCGCCGGTGCGCTATCGCCGCACGCCCGAGCGGCTGCGCACGCTGGCGGCCTGGGCCATCGACGAACGGGCTGCCCGCGTGGCCGCGCTGCTGCACAACGCGCCGCTGGGCATCGACACCGCGCAGGCGGCGCGTGCGCTCTCGCTGGCCGATGAAGAGGCGCTGCCGCTGCCGGACGGTGCGGTGCGCATCGGCCACACGGCCATCGCTCGGTCGCACCTGGACGCCCTCGAAGCGCAGATCGCCGGGCGCCTTGCGGATTTCCATCTCACCGCACCGGACGAAGTCGGCCCCGACGCGCGCCGACTCAAGCGCCTGGCCGGGCCACGCACCGACGACGCGCTCTGGCGCCACGCGCTCGACGAACTGGTCGAGGGCGGCTCGCTGGTGCGCAGCGGCACCTGGCTGCATCTGCCCGACCATGCCGCGCGCCTCAACGAGGCCGAGCAGAGGCTCGCGCAGAAGCTGCTGCCCAGGCTGGCCGACGGCGGCTTCGATCCGCCGTGGGTGCGTGACCTGGCGAAGGACTGCGCGGCCAGCGAGGCGATGGTGCGGCAGACGCTCGCGAGCCTCGCGCGGCGCGGCGAGACTTTCCAGGTGGTGAAGGACCTGTACTATCCACTGGCGACCGTGGAGCGCCTTGCGGCGATCGCGCGCGATTGCCTCGACGGGCCGGCGGGCCTTGAGGCCGCGAGCTTCAGGGACGCGACAGGGCTGGGACGCAAGCGTGCGATCCAGCTGCTGGAATTCTTCGATCGGGTGGGCTACACGCGGCGCGTGAAGGACACGCACCTGCTGCGGCCCGACACGTCGTTGTTCGGGGCCAGGCCGTGAACGATGAGATGAGTCATGGAGGGAGATCGTCCCTGGTGGGGCGGCCGGGCTTCAAACCCGGTTGGTGGCGCCAGTCGTCGCCGGGAAGGTTCGACTCCTTCCTCCCTCCGCCGTTTTCTCTGTCTTGCTCCTTCCCCCTTTGGGGGAAGGTTGGGATGGGGGCAGGCGGCGCTGGTTTTTGCGCGATGCTTCATCGACCGCCGCTTGCCCCCCCCCCTGCCCTCCCCCAACGGGGGGGGAGACATGCGGGGACCTACGGCACCACGTGCAGCGATGGCTCGCCTGCCTCCACGCGGCCGATCACCGCGGCTCGCGCGAAGCCGTCATCGCTAAAGATCTTCAGCACCGCATCGACCGCCTCGGGCGCGCAGCTCACGAGCAGGCCGCCCGAGGTCTGCGGATCGCTCAGCAGGTTCTGCGTGGTGGCGTGCAGGCCGGGGACGAGTTTCACGTCGGCGCCGTATCCGGCCCAGTTGCGGCCGGATGCGCCGGTGACCATGCCTTCGGCAGCCATCACCACCACGTTGTCGAGCAGCGGCACCTTCGACCATTCGACGACGGCCCTGAGCTTCGCGCCGCGCGCCAGTTCGAGCGCGTGGCCGGCCAGGCCGAAGCCGGTGACGTCGGTGAGCGCATGCACGCCGTCGAGGGCCGAGAGCGCGATGCCGGGCGTGTTGAGCTTGGTCGTGTTGTCGATGAGCTGGCGGTAGCCGGTCTCGGAGAGCTGTTCCTTCTTGAGCGCGGCGGAGAGGACGCCCACGCCCAGCGGCTTGCCCAGCACGAGCACGTCGCCGGCCTTCGCGTCGGCATTGCGGCGCACGCGCTCGGGGTGCACCAGGCCCATCGCGACGAGGCCGTAGATCGGCTCGACCGAATCGATGGTGTGGCCGCCAGCGATCGGAATGCCAGCCGCGCGGCACACGTCCTGCCCGCCGCGCACGATCTCGGCGATGACTTCCACCGGCAGCTGGTTGATCGGCATGGCGACGAGCGCCAGCGCCATGATCGGACGACCGCCCATGGCGTACACGTCGCTGATCGCGTTGGTCGCGGCGATGCGGCCGAACTCGTACGGGTCGTCGACGATGGGCATGAAGAAGTCGGTGGTCGCGATCAGCGCCTGTTGGTCGTTGAGCCGATAGACGGCCGCGTCGTCGGCGGTCTCGATGCCCACCATGAGCTCGGGCGGGATCAGCCCGCCGGCCTGGTTCTTCAGGATCTGCGACAGCACGCCGGGCGCGATCTTGCAGCCGCAGCCGCCTCCATGCGAAAAACTCGTGAGGCGCAGCGGCGCGAGCGGGTTCATGAGTGTGGGGTTCATGGCGCGATTATCGAATCGGGCCCGCTTTCTACAATCCTGTCCCTTCCTATCCCGCACGTCCCAGAGGCGCATCCATGAAAAAGACTCTCACCCGACTGGCCCTTGGCCTGACCTTCTCCGCCGCAAGCCTCGGCGCCTTCGCGCAGGGCGTGCTGCGCGTGTCGGCCATTCCCGACGAGGCGCCCACCGAGCTGCAGCGCAAGTTCACGCCGCTGGGCGACTACCTCAAGAAGGAAACCGGCATGGACGTGCAGTTCACGCCCGTGACCGACTACGCCGCCGTGGTCGAGGGCCTGGCCACCAACAAGATCGACCTGGCCTGGCTCGGCGGCTTCACCTACGTGCAGGCGCGCATCCGCACCAATGGCGGAGCAGTGCCGATCGTGCAGCGCGCGGAGGACGAGGTGTTCACCAGCAAGTTCATCGTGCCGGTGGACAGCACCGCCAAGACGCTGGCCGACCTGAAGGGCAAGACCTTCGCCTTCGGCGCGCCCTCCTCCACCTCGGGCAGTCTGATGCCGCGCTACTTCCTGCTGCAGGCGGGCATCAACCCCGAGAAGGACTTCAAGACCGTCGCGTTCTCGGGCGCGCACGACGCCACCGTGGCCTTCGTGGCCGCATCGCGCGCCGAGGCCGGCGTGCTCAACGCCTCGGTGTGGGACAAGCTGGTCGAGGCCAAGAACCCCAACGCCGCCAAGGTGCGCGTGCTGGCCACCACGCCGACCTACTACGACTACAACTGGACCGTGCGCCCCGGCCTGGACCCCGCAGTCACGAAGAAGCTGACCGACGCTTTCCTCAAGCTCGACCCGGCCAACCCGGCGCACAAGGAAATCATGGCGCTGCAGCGCGCGAGCAAGTTCATTCCGACCAAGTCGTCGAACTACGCCGGGATCGAGACGGCGGGCAAGTCGGCTGGTCTGATCAAGTGATCTGCCGAGTGGCGGGGACACCCTCACCCCGGCCCTCTCCCGCGGGCGGGAGAGGGACAGGGAGAGGAAGCCAACAGCCGAGCCCCGCCTTGCCCCCTCTCCCGCCCGCGGGAGAGGGCTGGGGTGAGGCTTCGGCCCTCGAAAGCCAGCCGGCATGAGCTTCGCCCTGCACGCCGTCGGCGTGATCCACCCCAACGGCCAGCGCGCGCTGGCCGGCGTGACGCTGTCCGCGCGCGATGGCGAACGCATCGCCGTCATCGGCCCCTCGGGCGCTGGCAAGACCACGCTGCTGCGCGTGCTCGGTGCGGCGCTTCGGCCCACCGAAGGCGAGGTGCAGGCGCTGGGCGCCAGGCCGTGGCAGCTGACCGCGGCGGCGCTGAAGAAGCTGCGCGCACGCATCGGCACCGTGCACCAGTCGCCGCCCATCGCGCCGAGGCTGCGCGTGGTCACTGCCGTGCTCGCGGGGCGCCTCGGCGAATGGTCGATGCTGCGCGCGCTGGGCTCGCTGCTGCATCCCTCGGACATCGCGGGCGCGCACGAGGCGCTCTCTCGCCTGGCGCTGGACGACCGCCTGTTCGAACGCTGCGACCGGCTCTCCGGCGGCCAGCTGCAGCGCGTGGGCATCGCGCGCGTGCTGTACCAGCGCCCGGCCCTGCTGCTGGCCGACGAGCCGGTGTCGGCGCTGGACCCCACGCTGGCCGAAGCGGCCATCGGCCAGCTCGTGGCACAGAGCGAATCGACGGGCGCGACGCTGATCGCATCGCTGCACGCGGTGGACCTCGCGCTGCGCTGGTTTCCGCGCATCGTCGGCATGCGCGGCAGTGCGGTGATGTTCGACCTGCCGGCCGCGCAGGTCACGCCCGAGATGCTCGACGCGCTCTACGCGAACGAAGGCGGCGTCGCGACGCAGCGACCGCTCCCGCCGGGTGCGACGACGGCTGCGGCAGTGGAGGCGGCCTTCCAGCGGCCTGGCTGCCCTTGAGCACGACCGTCGCCTCCCCGGCCCTGCGCGACCCGCACGCCGCGCGGCGGCTGGCCGCCTGCGCCGCCGCGCTCGTCATCGCGTGGCCGATGCTCGCGCTGTCCGAGTTCAAGCCGTGGGCGCTTTTCAGCGGCGGCAACCTCGCGGTCATCGGCGGCTTCCTGGCAGGCTTCTTTCCGCCCGATGGCTCGCCGGCATTTCTCGCCCTGCTGCTCAAGGCCACGCTGGAGACGCTGGCGATGGCCACCGCCGGCACCGCGCTCGCACTGCTGATCGGCGCGCCGCTGGGCTTCGTGACGACGCGCGCGCTGTCCATCTCGCGCATCGGGCCAGGGCCGGGCCGCGTGCAGGCGGGCATCGTGCGGCAGGCCGCGCGCTGGCTGCTGATGGTGCTGCGGGCGATTCCGGAGATCGTCTGGGCGCTGCTCTTCGTGCGCGCCCTCGGCCTCGGCCCAGCCTCGGGCGTGCTGGCGCTGGCCATCACCTACGGCGGCATGCTCGGCAAGGTGTATGCGGAAATCCTCGAATCGGCCGACACGCGCCCCGCGCGCGCCCTGCTCGAGGGCGGCAGCGGCCGGCTGGCGGCGCTTTGCTACGGCCTGCTGCCGAACACGGCGCAGGAGCTGGCCTCGTACACCGTCTACCGCTGGGAATGCGCGGTGCGCGCGTCGGTGGTCATGGGCTTCGTCGGCGCGGGCGGGCTGGGGCAGCTGATGGACCAGTCGATGAAGATGCTCAACGGCGGCGAGGCCAGCAGCATCCTGCTGGTGTTCCTGGCGCTGGTGCTGCTGGCCGATCTGCTGAGCAGCGCGCTGCGGAGGCTGCTCGCATGACAACGAAGACGCTGCCTCCGCGCCCGCCGCCGTGTTGGCGCTGCCGCATCGCCCTGGTGCTGATCGGCGCCGCCGTCGTGGCGAGCTTCGCCTACCTCGGCATCGACTACCGGGCCCTGGGCTCGGCGGAATCGCTCGGGCTCATGGGCAAGTTCATCGCCGAGTTCTTCCCGCCCGACATGTCGCCGGACTTTCTCGCCAAGGCCGGCCACGGCGCCTTGCAGACGCTGGCGGTGTCGGCGCTGGGCACCGTGCTGGCAGCGATTGCGGGCGCGGTGCTGGCCTTGCCGGCGTCGGGCCGCGCCGGATGGATGCCGCGCCAAGCGGCGCGCTTCGCGCTCAACTTCCTGCGCAGCGTGCCCGAACTGGTCTGGGCCGCGCTGATGGTGTTGGCCGCCGGCATCGGGCCCTTCGCGGGCGCGCTGGCGCTGTCGCTGCACACCACGGGCGTGCTGGGGCGCCTGTTCGCCGAGGCGCTGGAGAACGCCCCGCGCGAGCCCGAGCGCGCGCTGACGCTCTCGGGCGCGAATGCAGTCGCCGCCTTCAGCTACGCCAGCCTGCCCATCGTGCTGCCGCAGTGGGTGGCCTACACGCTCTACCGCTGGGAAATGAACATCCGCATGGCGGCTGTGCTGGGCTTCGTGGGCGGCGGCGGGCTGGGGCAGCTGCTGTACTTCCACCTGTCGATCTTCCAGCAGCAGCAGGCGATGACGGTGCTGATCGCGATGTTCGTGCTGGTCACGCTGGTGGACTTTGCTAGCGCTCGCTTGCGCAATGGACTTGGCCCAGCCTACGCCTGAGCGCCCTCGTCGCCGACAATCGGGGCCATGAGGTTCCTTCTGTCATGAGTCACCGCCAGCCCGTGCGAGTGGCCGACCGCCACGCCTTCGACACCCTGATCGACGCCCGCTCACCGGCCGAGTTCGCGCTCGACCACATCCCGGGCGCCATCAATTGCCCCGTGCTGAACGACGAGGAGCGCCACATCGTCGGCACCGTCTACGTGCAGACAGGCGCCTTCGAGGCGCGGCGCATCGGCGGCGCGATGGTCGCCGCCAACATCGCGCGGCACCTGCGCGAGACGCTGGCCGACCGGCCGGAGAACTGGAAGCCGCTGGTCTACTGCTGGCGCGGCGGCATGCGCAGCGGCTCGATGGTCACCTGGCTGCGCCTCGTCGGCTGGGACGCGCAGCAGCTCGCGGGCGGCTACAAGAGCTTCCGCCGCCACGTCATCTCGCAGATCGACACGCTGACGCCCAAGCTCGACCTGCGCGTGATCTGCGGCGCCACCGGCAGCGCCAAGACCCGCGTGCTGCACGCGCTGGCTGCCCGCGGTGCGCAGGTGCTCGACCTGGAAGATTTCGCCCGCCACAAAGGATCGCTGCTCGGTTCGCTGCCGGGCGTGGCGCAGCCTTCGCAGAAGCACTTCGAGACGCGCATCGCGGCGGTGCTGGAGACGGTCGACCTTTCACGTCCGCTATACGTGGAAGGCGAGAGCATCCGCATCGGCCGGCTGTCGCTGCCGTTGCCGCTGGTGGCGCGCATGCGCGCGTCGCCGTGCATCGAGGTGTCGGCTACGCCTGAGGCGCGGCTGGCCTATCTGCTGCGCGACTACGCCTATCTGGGGGATGACCGCGACGCGCTGGCCGACAGGCTCGGCGCGCTCAAGGAATTGCAGGGCAAGGAGACCGTCTCGCGCTGGCAGCAGTGGGCGCATGAGGCGGATCTGCCGCACCTGTTCTCAGAGCTGATGTCGCTGCACTACGACCCGCATTACCAGAAGTCGCAAGAGCTGCATTTCAAGGCGTGGGCTCAGCGCCGAAGCGTGGTGGCGATTGATCTGTCGGATCAGGGGATCGAAGATGTGGCCGAGGCGGTATTGGCGTTGGCCTGAACGACCGCTGGCGCTGATGTTGAAGGGCAAGCGGTCGGTGCAGAAGAAGTAGTTCGGGTCATCTGTTGCCACCCACTGGCCTTGGCGCTGCAGGCGTCCACGCCCGCGCGCGCCGGGAGTGGCTCATGCTTCGCTGATTGGTGCTCGAGGTGCGGGTGTATTGCAGGCTTTCTATCTTCAGGTCACCGCCCACCTTGGCAGTCACACGGTCGGCTTCGATCACGCCGCCCCTGATCGTCGTGTCGCCGCCGCTGGCAAGGCCCACCCT
Organism: uncultured Variovorax sp.; assembly: GCA_913776885.1. Lineage (GTDB taxonomy): Bacteria > Pseudomonadota > Gammaproteobacteria > Burkholderiales > Burkholderiaceae_C > Variovorax. Next base: position 2,803 of record CAJYQC010000051.1, on the reverse strand, counting down.
GTTGCCGGCGCTCACGCGGCTGTTGGTGTAGCTGGTGTCGCTGCCGTCGGACTTGCCTCTGCTGCCGGTCGCGCCGATGTTGAACAGCAGGCCGCTGGTGCCGAAGCTCACGCCCACGCTGCCGCCGATGCCCTTGTTGGTACCGTGCCGCTCGCTGGTGTTCTGGGCCGTCAATGCGACTAGCCGGGCAGCAACTGGCCTGCGTACCCGCGAGCCGCAACTGCTATGAAGATGCATGCTGCGACAACAAGCAAAGTGACGATGGCCTTTCTAAGTAAGGTTGCTTTCGTGTGTACAAGCCACGCGTAGTTGGTAAAAAATACGCTTGCGACAGCCCCAACTATTGCGCCCAATACGCATAAGCGTAACCACTCCTTGATCGGCGACCATTGCCATTCGTCCAAAAAAATCCACGACAGCAGTGGCAATACCAGTGCCTCTATCAACACGACCGTCAAAATGACGCCAGCCATGCACAGTAGCGTAAAAATAAGGAATTTATTTATCCAAAAGCGCTTCGGCTTCATTTTTCCGTCTCTTTATTTATATGATTTTTAATCCTGTTCCCAGACATTTCCTGGCTCAAACTTGATCCGATGTTTCCAAATGCTCCTGGCACCGCGCTCGGCGTATTCGGCTTGGAGATGCCGAGGCCAATATCCACCCATATCGGTCTCCACCAATTCTTAGGATCGATCCATCGTTCTAAAGGAATTTCTATGCCCTTGCCGATGGCATAGCCCGCCACAGTACCTAAAGCCGCTGAACCCATTCCCGCATTCGGATTCTCTCCTTTGATGCCAGACCCCAAAAGCGAACCGCCGGCATTGGTCAAGATAGATGAGCCGAGTCCCGAACCCGTTGTAATAAATCCTGTGGCACCCGCTATGCCCACGTCAGTCCAGTCTTTGGGTTGCCCGCTTGGTTGAAAAGCGTAGTTGGCAAATGCGCCAACCCCAGCTCCAAATAACTTCACCCCGACTGCAGTACCTGCACCGCCAGTCAGATAACCGAGGCCAACCATACCCACGCCCGCCACCGTGGTACCTACCGGATCTTTTTTCACATTGGACGTCACAAGCTGGTTATACGTCTTGCCCGTGGGCAACTGACCCAGCCCTTTGTCGTAGCTGTCCAGATTCTCTGCAATGTATTGGCTGTTGTAATTGGGATTTGCGTAGTTCGGGTCATTCTTGTAGCCATTGCAATTGAGGTTGGTACAACCAAGAATGCTGCGCACCTCGTAGTCGTGCCGTCCTCCAGTACCTTCGGCAGTGTCCTTGTCTGAGTTCCGCAGCATCTCTGCGACGATGCGGCCCTCGGCATCTCCTTCGGCGATGCCTAGCTTCTTCGCAACGACCTTTGCATTCTTCCTCGCAAAGTCATATTGAGTGGAATGCAGCTGCCTGTTGTTGAAATCCTCGTTGAACCCCGCTGCCGCTCCCGCCATTCCTCCGCCTGCGGCGCCAACACCTGCCGCCAAGCCTGCGCCGACCGCTCCCTTTACTGCCGCAGGCAGGTCGCGGGTCAAGTCGTCGATGACCGGAGCCGCAGCCGACGCCAGCGCCGCGCCCGCCGCGCCTTGCAGGTTGCCCGCAAGCCCACCGACCAAGGCATGCGCCAGCGCGCGCGAGGCACCGCCTTCCTTCCAGTTGTCGTAGTTCTGCTGTTCCGCAGCGAGCGTGCTGTTGGCATTTCCCAGATCAGCGCCGGCTTGCGCCTTCTGCTCGGCGCTGGCGTTCGGATCGTCCAGTACCTTTTGCGCCTGCGAAGCACCCAGTTGCGCCAGTTCGTACTTGCTGGTTTGCTTGCTCGCGTAGTCCCCTACCGCCTTGCTTGCTGCAGGCCCGAAGGTTTGCGCAATTTGCGCCTGCGCCTGCACATCGGCAACCAGCTTCTCGGCGTCCCACTTCTTCTCCAGCGCATTCGTGCTATCCACGCCAGTGCGCACGCTCTGGTCGCCCGCAATGCCGCTGATGCCAGATCTGGTCACGCTCGACTGCTTGCCCGATGCCCTGCCCACGCCTGCGCTGCCGCCCGAGCCCACCTTGAAGTCCGAACCCGGAATGGGCTTCTTGTCTTCGCCCTTGGGCTGCTGGCCCGAGACATTCACGCCCAGACTCACACCGCTGGCCTTGTAGCTGTCAAAGTTCTGGATGTCGCTGGTGCTCAGGCTGGCGGACTTGAAGGTGTTCTTCTCGTTGTCCACCGCAGCCTGCGTGCTCTCGATCACCGCGCCCTTCAGGTCGGTGCGGCCCTTCACGTCGACGTCGAAGCCGCCGTCACCGGCCTTGATGCCCGACTGCTCCTTCACGCTCGCGTAGTTGCCGCCGGCCTTGGCGCTGCTGGCGCTCACGCCCACGCTCCACATGCCAACCCCGACGCTCAGGGAGCCTCCCATGCTCTGCTGGTTGTTGGCCGAGGTGCCGGTGTCCTGCAGGCTTTCTATCTTCAGGTCACCGCCCACTCTGGCGGTCACACGGTCGGCTTCGATCACGCCGCCCCCGATCGTCGTGTCGCCGCCGCTGGCAAGGCTCACCCTGTTGCCGGCGCTCACGCGGCTGTTGGTGTAGCTGGTGTCTGTACCGTCGGACTTGCCCCTGCTGCCGGTCGCGCCGATGTTGAACAGCAGGCCGCTGGTGCCGAAGCTCACGCCCACGCTGCCGCCGCTGCCCTTGTTGGTACCGTGCCGCTCACTGGTGCTCTGCGACGCGAGGAGGTCGATGCGGTTTTCCGCCACGAGGTTCGCCGCGTCGCGCGCGACGATGGCGCTGCCCTGGATCAGGATGTTGCTGTCCTTGCC
>CAJYQC010000050.1 GCA_913776885.1 uncultured Variovorax sp. | reverse complement strand
CGCAGCACCTGAACCCGCTGGGCACCATCCACGGCGGCTGGGTCGCCACGCTGCTCGACTCGGCCCTGGGCTGCTCGGTCCACACGATGATGCCGCCCGGACGCGCCTACACCACGGCCGAACTGGGCGTGAACTACGTGAAGGGCCTCACGCCCAAGGTGCAGCGGGTTCGCGCCGAAGGCAAGGTGATCCACTGCGGCAGGCAACTGGCCACCGCCGAAGCCCGCGTCTACGGCCCCGACGGCACGCTGTACGCGCACGCCACGACCACCTGCTTGGTCTTCGAGGTGCCGCTGGCGCGCTGAGCCACGAGGCCAGTGGGCCAAGGAGGACCGCTTCGGGCTCGTCGATCCACAGTAGGCCTTCAATCTGTAAGTCCAAAGGCGTCGCGATCCAGGCGGCCAGTGATAATTATTCTCATCCGGCCCTCGCAACACGCGATCCCGGCGGCGCACCATCCGCCGCCGGCGCCGGAGCTTTCTAGAACACCCGCTCCTGGAGGATCCTCATGACCGAACAACGCCCGCGCGTCCGAGGCCGCGCTGCGCGCGCACTGCTTGGCGCCGGCGCAGCCTGGCTGGCCGCAACCGCCCTGCCCGCCCAGGCCGCCGAAGAACTCACGCTCTACACCACGCGCGAGCCGGCGCTGATCCAGCCGCTCATCGCCGCCTTCAGCGCCCAGAGCAACATCAAGGTCAACACCGTCTTCGTGAAGGACGGCCTGCTCGAGCGCGTCAAGGCCGAAGGCGCGCGCTCGCCCGCCGACGTGCTGATGACGGTGGACATCGGCAACCTCATGGACCTGGTCGATGGCGGCGTGACGCAGCCGGTGAAATCGGCCGCGCTCGAATCGGCCATTCCGGCCAACCTGCGCGGCGCCGATGGCCAGTGGTTCTCGCTGTCGATGCGCGCGCGCGTGCTCTACGCCGACAAGAGCCTGCCGCTCACCAGCTTCCGCTATGAAGACCTGGCCAACCCCAAATACAAGGGCAAGGTCTGCATCCGCGCAGGCCAGCATCCCTACAACACCGCGCTGGTGGCCGCGCTGATCGCGCACGACGGCGAGGCCAAGGCCGAGCAATGGCTGCGCGGCGTGAAGGCCAACCTCGCGCGCAAGGCCACCGGCGGCGACCGCGACGTGGCGCGTGACATCCTCGGCGGCATCTGCGACGTGGGCCTGGCCAACTCGTACTACGTCGGCCAGATGAAGAGCGCCAAGGAAGGCACCGACGCGCGCAAGTGGGGCGACGCCATCAAGGTCGTGCGTCCGACCTTCGCCAACGCCAAGAGCGGTGGCACGCACGTCAACATCAGCGGCGCGGCCGTCGCCAAGAACGCGCCGCAGCGCGCCAACGCGGTCAAGCTGCTCGAGTTCCTGGTGTCCGAACCCGCGCAGGCCCTGTATGCCCAGGCCAACTACGAGTACCCGGTGCGCAAGGGCGTGGCGCTCGACCCGATCATCGGCCAGACCATCGGGGAGCTGAAGGTCGACCCGCTGCCGCTGACCGAGATCGCCAAGTACCGCAAGCAGGCCAGCGCGCTGGTCGACAAGGTCGGCTTCGACCAGTAGGCGTGGCTTGCCCCCAGGCTGCGGCGCTCTGATGGCGCCTCGGCCGACCCCATCCGGGGGCAACGCCGGCGGCCCGGCAATGCTGGTTCCACGGCGCCCCCCGCAAAAAACCAGAGCGCGCGCATAGGCCTCTTTTGCTTCGCATGAACATCGGCGCCCGGCATCGGGGCCTGCAAGCCGCAGGCCCCGCGTGGCGCTGCGCGTCTTTCCTGATCGCCATCGGCGTGCTCGCGCCGGTGCTCACCCTGGCGTGGCTGGCCTTCGGTTCGGGCCTCGGACATTGGGGGCCGCTGTTCGCGCACGTGCTGCCACAGGCCGCGCTCAACACTGCGGTTCTGCTCGTGGGCGTCGGCACGCTGGTGCTGGTGATCGGCACCGGCTGCGCCTGGCTGGTGACGGCGCATGACTTCCCCGGGCGCGGCACGCTGCACTGGGCGCTGCTGCTGCCGCTGGCGATGCCGACCTACATCGTCGCCTTCGCGTACCTGGACCTGCTGCACCCCATCGGGCCGGTGCAGGGTGCGATTCGCTGGATGCTGGGCTTCGACAGCCCGCGCCAGTTCCGCCTGCCCGATCTTCGCTCGATGCCGGGCGCGATCTTCGTGCTGGGCTTCGTGCTCTATCCATACGTGTACATGACGGCGCGCGCGATGTTCATGACGCAGCCCGCGCACCTCATGGAGGCTGCGCGCATGCTCGGCGAAAGCCGGCGCGGCGCCTTCTTCCGCGTGGCGCTGCCGCTGGCGCGGCCTGCGCTGGCCGTGGGTCTGAGCCTTGCGCTGCTGGAGACGCTCAACGACATCGGCGCTTCCGAATTCCTCGGCGTGAACACGCTGACGGTCGCGGTCTACACCACCTGGGTCACGCGCTCCGACCTCGCTGGCGCCGCGCAGATCGCCTGCGCGATGCTGTTCGTGGTGATCGCGCTGGTCTGGCTGGAGCGCAACGGCCGGCGGCACCAGCGCTTCGGCTCGGCGCAGCGCATGCGCGCGGTGCAGCCGCGGCGGCTGCGCGGCGCTGCGGCCTGGGCCGCGACGACGGCAGCCGCGCTGCCGGTGCTGATCGGCTTCGTGGCGCCTGCGCTCTACCTGGTGTGGGAAAGCGCCAAGCGGCTGCGCCAGGGCGGAGGCATCTCGCTGGGGCTGGTCGCGAGCCTGGGCAACACGCTGGCGCTGGCCGCGGGAGTCACCGCGGTCGCGGTGGTGGCCGGCCTTGTCGTCGCCTGGGGAGCGCGCAGCCAGGGCTCGGGGCCCGCCCGCGCCCGCTGGCAGGCGCGCGCAGCGACGCTGGGCTATGCGGTGCCGGGCACGGTGCTGGCCATCGGCCTGCTCACGCCGGCGCTGGCTTTCGATTCGGCGCTCGCCACGGCCTTCGGCTGGCAGGGCCTGCCGCTCATGAGCTGCGGCGTGGTGCTGGTCGTGGCCTGCGCGATCCGCTTTCTGGCGATGCCAGTCGGCGGCATCGAGGCGGGGCTCTCGCGCATCCCGCCCGCCATCGAGCAGGCCTCGCGCCTCCTCGGCGAGACCACCGCCGGTACGCTGCGCCGTGTGCACCTGCCGCTGCTTCGCCCTGCCATGGCATCTGCCGCGCTGCTGGTGTTCGTCGACGCGATGAAGGAACTGCCAGCCACGCTGCTGCTGCGCCCCGCCAACTTCGATACCCTCGCCACCTGGCTCTATGCCGAGGCCGCGCGCGGCACCTACGAGGAAGGCGCGATCGCCGCGCTCGCCATCGTGCTCGCAGGCCTGCTGCCGGTGGTGCTGCTCGCGCGCAACCAGCTGGGCACGCCTTCGGCCACGATGGCCCCAGAGAAGACACCGACATGAGCTCCCCACTCCGCCTCGACGCGATCAGCCTCGCCTACGACACGCCGCGCGGCCCGCACACGGTCGTCGACGGCTTCTCGCTGGCGCTGGACGCGGGCGACATCGCCTGCCTGTTCGGCCCCTCCGGCTGCGGCAAGACGACGGTGCTGCGCGCCATCGCAGGCTTCGAGCCGCTGCGCGCCGGCACGATCCGCCTCGGCGACCTGCTGTTGTCTTCCGTGCAGAAGCACCTGCCGCCCGAGCAGCGGCGCGTGGGCATGATGTTCCAGGAATACGCGCTGTTCCCGCATCTTTCGGCCGCACGGAACGTGGCCTTCGGGCTGCGCCGGCTGGGTCGCGAGCAGCAGCAGTCGCGCGTGGCCGAGATGCTCGCGCTGGTCGGCCTTGCGGATGCCGGCGAGCGCTATCCGCACGAGCTCTCCGGCGGCCAGCAGCAGCGCATCGCACTGGCACGTGCGCTCGCGCCATCGCCCGCCCTGCTGCTGCTCGACGAGCCCTTCTCCAACCTCGACGGCGGCACGCGCGAGCGGCTGACCGCGCAAGTGCGCGACATCCTGAAGCGGGCGGGG
>CAJYQC010000049.1 GCA_913776885.1 uncultured Variovorax sp. | reverse complement strand
CGGGCTATCCGTCGGTGGCCGGCAAGCTGACGCCGCTGCATGGCGAATTCGAAGTCGCGGCGCAGCCCGATTCGCTCTATCTGCACGACCTCGCGGTGCACCCCGGCGCCTCGGGGCTCGGGCTAGGGCCGCTGCTGGTGCGGCATGCCTGGGCCCATGCGCTGCAGGCCGGCTGGCGGCAATCGACGCTGGTGTCGGTGCAATCGTCGGTGGGGTTCTGGAAGCGCCAGGGCTACGAGGCCACGCTGCCCGATGGCCCCAGACAGCAAGGCCGCCTCGCGACCTATCCCGGCGAGTCGATCTACATGATCCGCAAAGTGGGCTGAAAGCGGGTTTTCAGCGGCGCCAGCCGCGCATCGCCAGCCACTGGACCGTGCCGCACACCACCACGAGCGCGGCGTAGGTCGCCATCGCCCCGTCGCGCCCGAACACCACGAGCCCTGCCACCAGCACTCCCACGCCGGCCGCGAAGGTCAGCGCGAACTGCGCCCACCAGCGCGGCACGCCGGCGCGACCGCCGCCCAGGAACCGCCCGGCAAAGGCCAGCACCAGGGCCAGGAAAGCCGCGGGTGCTACGAAATTGATCAGGTGGTTCAGGAGGGCCGGCAGGTCCATCGGGAGTGGTGGCGCGGGGGCAGGAACATGCGGCTGGGGTTATGGCTGTCATAGGGAAAGCCATTTGTCCCCCGTCAAGCCCCGCAGCGCTGCTGATTTTATAATCATGGGCATGTCAGTCTGGGCCCTTGGGTTGAACCACACGACCGCGCCGCTCGATCTGCGCGGTCGTTTCGCGTTTGCGCTCGACCAGATCGCCCCCACCCTGCAGAGCCTGCGCAGTTCCTTCGCCTCCGGCCGCCATCCACAGGTCGAGGCCGCGATCATCTCCACCTGCAACCGCACCGAGATCTATTGCGCCTCGGAGCACGCCGCGCTCGACCACACCTTCGGCTGGCTCGCCCAGAGCGGCGGCGTGGCCCCCGCCCTGCTGCGCTCGCACGCCTACACCCTGCATGACGGCGATGCCGCCCGCCATGCCTTCCGCGTGGCCAGCGGGCTCGACTCGATGGTGCTCGGCGAAGCCCAGATCCTCGGCCAGATGAAAGACGCGGTGCGAGCCGCCGAAACGGCCGGCGCCCTCGGCAGCACGCTCAACCAGCTGTTCCAGCGCTCCTTCGCGGTGGCCAAGGAAGTGCGCACCGCCACCGAGATCGGCGCCCACTCCATCAGCATGGCCGCCGCGGCTGTGCGGCTGGCCGGCCAGCTCTTCGAAGACCTGCGTACGACGCGCGTGCTGTTCGTCGGCGCGGGCGAGATGATCGATCTCGCGGCCACGCACTTCGCCGCGAAGGAGCCCAAGTCGATCGCCATCGCCAACCGCACGCTGGAGCGCGGCGAGAAGCTGGCCTCGCGCTTCGGCGGCGAGGCGATGCGGCTGGCCGACCTGCCCTCGCGGCTGGCCGAGTTCGACATCATCGTGAGCTGCACCGCCAGCACGCTGCCGATCATCGGCCTGGGCGCCGTCGAACGCGCGCTCAAGGCCCGCAAGCACCGCCCGATGTTCATGGTCGACCTGGCCGTGCCGCGCGACATCGAGCCCGAGGTGAAGGCGCTCGAAGACATCTATCTCTACACCGTCGACGACCTCGCCCAGGTGGTGCAGCAGGGCCAGGCCAACCGCCAGGCCGCCGTGGCGCAGGCCGAGGTGATCATCGACGCCGGCGTGCAGAGCTTCATGCACTGGCTGGGCCAGCGCGGCACGGTGCCGCTGATCCAGCAGCTCAACGCGCAGGCCGACGAATGGCGCGCCGCCGAGATGGCGCGTGCGCGCAAGCTGCTGGCCAAGGGCGAGTCGGTCGAGGCCGTGCTCGAGGCCATGTCGCGCGGCCTCACCCAGAAGATGATGCACGGCGCGATGGCCGAACTGCACGCTGGCGATGCCGCCTCGCGCGAGCAGACGGCCCAGACGATCTCGCGCCTGTTCCTGCGCAAAGAGCGTTAGCGACGCTGGCTTGCGTTCCGGTCCGCTGAATGCGGACGTCCGGACGCAGAGGGCGCGAAGGTTTCGCGAAGAACGCAAAAGAAACCTTCGAGAAAAGAATTTCTCTCCCTTCTGCGTTTTCTGCGAAACCTTCGCGCCCCCTGCGTTCGGTTCCCGCTCCCAGTTTTCCAGTATCCCATCCACGTGAAGCCTTTCCTCCGCCACCAACTCGAACGCTACGCCCAACGCCTGGGCGAGCTCGACTTCCTGCTCTCGCGCGAAGACATCATGAGCGACATGGCCCAGTACCGCACCATCTCGCGCGAGCACGCCGAGGTCACGCAGGTCGCGGGCCGCTACGAGCGCTACAGGCAGCGCGAGTCCGACATCGCCGCTGCCAGGGAGATGCTCGACGACCCCGACATGGCCGAGATGGCGAAGGAGGAGATCGCCGGTGCCGAGGCCGAGCTGGTGCAGCTCGAGGAAGAACTCCAGCGCCTGCTGCTGCCCAAGGACCCGGACGACGCGCGCAACGCCTTCCTCGAAATCCGCGCGGGCACGGGCGGCGACGAGTCGGCCCTGTTCGCGGGTGACCTGCTGCGCATGTACACGCGCTACTGCGAGCGCGCTGGCTGGCGCTGCGAGATCGTGAGCGAGAGCGAGAGCGAGCTCGGCGGCTACAAGGAAGTGGTGGTGCGGGTGGTGGGCGACGACGTGTTCGGCCACCTGCGCTTCGAATCGGGCGGCCACCGCGTGCAGCGCGTGCCCGCGACCGAAACGCAGGGCCGCATCCACACCAGCGCCTGCACGGTCGCCGTGCTGGCCGAGCCCGACGAGACGGTCGCGGTGCAGATCAACCCGGCCGACCTGCGCATCGACACCTACCGCGCGAGCGGCGCGGGCGGCCAGCACATCAACAAGACCGACTCGGCCGTGCGCATCACGCACATCCCGACCGGCATCGTGGCCGAGTGCCAGGACGACCGCAGCCAGCACCGCAACAAGGCGAAGGCGCTGCAGGTGCTGTCGGCGCGCATCCAGGAGAAGGAGCGCAGCGAGCGCGCCGCCAAGGACGCCGCCATGCGCAAGGGCCTGATCGGCAGCGGCGACCGCTCCGACCGCATCCGCACCTACAACTTCCCGCAGGGCCGGCTCACCGACCACCGGATCAACCTCACGCTCTACAAGCTGCTCGCGATCATGGAAGGCGACCTGGGCGACGTGCTGGACGCGCTGCGCGCCGCGCGCGAGGCCGAGCAACTGGCCGAGCTCGAATCGAGCCTGCCGGCATGAGCGCAGCGGAAGACCCGAAGCCGGCCACCGTGGCGCAGGCGCTGGCCGCCTCCACCGCCCTGGGCGTGGACCGGCTCGACGCCCAGTTGCTGCTGCTGCACGCCCTGGGCCGCGCGCCGCACGACCGGGCCTGGCTGCTGGCGCACGACACTGACGCGATGCCCGACGCCGCATGGTCGGCGCTGGCCGCGCAGCTGTCGCGCCGCCGGGCCGGCGAGCCGGTCGCCTACCTGCTGGGCGAAAAAGAGTTCCATGGCCTCAGCCTGCAGGTCGATGCGCGCGTGCTGGTGCCGCGCCCCGATACGGAAACGCTGGTCGAGTGGGCGCTGGAGTGCGTCGAAGGCCAAGCCGCGCCGCGCGTGCTCGACCTGGGCACCGGCAGCGGCGCGATCGCCCTCGCACTGCAGCATGCCCGGCCCGACGCGCAGGTCGATGCGGTCGATGCCAGCGCCGACGCGCTCGCCGTCGCCCGGGCCAACGCCGCGCGGCTCGGCCTGCCCGTGCGCTTCGCCCAGGCCGACTGGCTCTACGGCGCCGGCACAGGCTATACGGCCATCGCCAGCAATCCGCCGTACATCGCCGCCGGCGACCCGCACCTGCCCGCCCTGCGCCACGAGCCGTCCTCCGCCCTGGTTTCGGGCGCGGACGGCCTCGACGACATCCGCCGCATCGTGCAGGACGCCCCCGCCCATCTCGCCGAGGGCGGCTGGCTGCTGCTCGAGCACGGCCACGACCAGGCCGCGGCGGTGCGCGATCTGCTCGCGGCGCGCGGTTTCGCCGAAGTGCAAAGCCGCGACGACCTCGCCGGCATCCAGCGCTGTTCCGGCGGAATCTGGCGCACGGTGAAATAATCCCCTCAGCCTATTTTTCAGGAGTCCCCATGTCCGACGCCCAGCAACGCATCGACGACCTCGTCAAGACCAACGACCTCGTGCTCTTCATGAAGGGCAACGCCAGCTTTCCGATGTGCGGCTTCTCGGGCCGCGCGATCCAGATCCTGAAGGCGGTCGGCGTCGACACCAAGACGCTCAAGACCGTGAACGTGCTCGAGGACGACAGCATCCGCCAGGGCATCAAGGAATACAGCAACTGGCCCACGATCCCGCAGCTCTACGTGAAGGGCGAGTTCGTCGGTGGCTCGGACATCATGATGGAGATGTACGAGTCCGGCGAGCTGCAGCAGGTGGTGAGCGGCGGCGCCTCCGCCTGAGAGCCCGCGGCGGTCATGAGCCACGATCACGCGGACCACGGCCACTCCCAAGATGACGGTGGAGCCCCGGCCTGGAAGCACGACGGCGTGCGCGTGATCCCGGCCGGCCAGCTCGACACGAACACCGCCCAGACGCCCGGCATGAACCGGGCAGCCGCCATCAACTTCGCCCGTGTGGGCGCGCAGAAGCTCTGGGCCGGCACGGTGACCATCCATGCCGACGCCAAGACCGGCGCCCACCATCACGGGCATCTCGAATCGGTGATCTACGTGGTGCGCGGCCGCGCCCGCATGCGGTGGGGCGAGAAGCTCGAATTCACCGCCGAGGCCGGACCGGGCGACTTCATCTACGTGCCGCCGTACGTGCCGCACCAGGAGATCAACGCCAGCGCGACCGAAACGCTCGAGTGCGTGCTGTGCCGCAGCGACGGCGAGGCCGTGGCGGTCAACCTCGACATCGAGCCGGTGGAGAAGCCCGAATCGGTGCTCTGGGTCGACCCTACGCACCCGCACGGCGCAACCTAGGAGCACGCGCGGGCCTCGCGCTCCGCGCGTTGCCACGACGGCTCCCTTGCCGCGGCAACCTGCGGCCCGGCGGAGACGGCTGCGCAGCGTCGCCGGAATGCTCTCCAGTCATGGCACCATGGCGATCTTCCACGTGCCACCATGACCCTCACCCAAAGCCTGCTCATCATCGCGCTGCTGATCGCGCTGAGCGCCTTCTTCTCCCTCGCCGAAATCACGCTGGCCGCATCGCGCCGGCTGCGCCTGCGCCAGATGGCCGACGAGGGCGACCCCCGGGCCGAGAAGGTGCTGCGCGTGCAGGAGCAGCCGGGCCACTACTTCACGGTGGTGCAGATCGGCCTGAACGCGGTGGCGATCCTCGGCGGCGTGGTCGGCGAAGGCTCGCTGAGCCCGTATTTCGCGGTCGTGTTCGAGAAGTGGCTCAGCCCCGAGGCCTCGGCCAGCGCGGCCTTCCTGTGCTCGTTCGTGATCATCATCGCGGTGTTCCTGGTGTTCGCCGACCTGTTCCCCAAGCGGCTGGGCATGAGCAACCCCGAGCGGCTGGCGGTGCGCATGGTGGGGCCGATGCTGCTGCTGATCACCACCTTCAAGCCGCTGGTGTGGTTCTTCACGCGCTGCACCGACCTGCTGTTCAAGCTGCTGGGCATGCCGCTGGCGCGCGACGACAAGATCACCTCGGCCGACATCCTCGCGATGACCGAGGCCGGCGCGCAGGCGGGCGTGCTCGCGGCGCGCGAGCAGCAGGTGATCGCCAATGTGTTCGAGCTCGACACGCGCCTGGTCAGCAGCGTGATGACGGTGCGCGACAACATCACCTGGTTCCTGCACGACGACCCGGAAACGGTGCTGCGCGCGCGCATCATCGCGGAGCCTTTCTCGGCGTACCCGGTGTGCGACGGCGACATCGACCACGTTCTGGGCTACGTCGATGCCAAGGACATGTTCCAGCGCGTGCTCAGCGGCCAGCCGCTGGCCTTCGACCAGGGGCTGCCGCTGCACAAGGCGCTGGTCATTCCCGACCGGCTCTCGCTCACCGAGGTGCTCGAGCAGTTCCAGCAGGCGCACGAGGACTTCGCAATCATCGTCAACGAATACAGCCTGGTGGTGGGCGTGATCACGCTCAACGACGTGATGAGCACGGTGATGGGCGACCTGGTATCCACGCCCGACGAGGAGCAGATCATCCAGCGCGACGAGAACTCGTGGCTGATCGACGGCGTCACCCCCATCCAGGACGTGCAGCGCGCGCTGCACATCGACGAGATGCCGCATGCCGAGGAATACGAGACGCTGGCCGGCTTCCTGATGGTGATGCTGCGCCGCGTGCCCAAGCGGACCGACAACGTGAGCTGGGGCGGCTATACCTTCGAGGTGATGGACGTCGACAGCTACCGCATCGACCAGGTGATGGTCACCAAGGGCTCGGGCACCGCGAAGGCACCGGCGAACTGAGCGAAAAGCGGATGAGCGCGAAAGCGCCCGCGCGTCAGGCTGCCGAGCGGTCGCGCTGCTGCTGCTGTTGTTGTTGCTGCTGCTGTTGCAGCTCCTTCTCGCGCTCCTTCTCGTTGAAGGCCCAGAGCCGCTGGTTGGAGAACACCGCGTTCGGGTACGGCGACTTCCCCCTGCTGCCGTTGTAGCGGCCCAGCGTCATGAACAGGTCGCCGTTCTCCCGGTCGAGGTAGTGGCGAAGGATGACGCAGCCGAAGCGCAGGTTGGTCTGCATGTGGAAGAGCTTGGCCGAATCGCCGTCGCCGATCACCCGCGTCCAGAACGGCATGACCTGCATGTAGCCGCGCGCACCGGCACTCGACACCGCGAACTTGCGGAAGTTGCTCTCGACCTGGATCAGCCCCAGTACCAGGCTCACCTCTAGCCCCGAGCGCTTGGCCTCGTACCAGGCCGTCTGCAGGAACTCGATGCGCGTGGGCGCGTCGGCCACCTTCTTCTTGAGCCGCCCGCTCATCTCGCCGAGCCAGCGCAGGTAGGCCATGCGCGCCTCGGTGTTCGCGAACTCCGGCACCGGCGGCGCCTTGTTGTGGATGGCCGAACTCAGCGCGGTGCGCACCGAGTCGATCAGCGGCTCCTCGATCTGCGCGCCGGCCATGGCGGCCCGCGGCAGAGACAGCACGGTGAGGGCGCCTGCGGTCACGGCGCCGCCCAGGCACCGGCGTCGCGAGAGGCCGCCCTCCAGGCTCATTGGGCGAGCTTGCCGGCGATGAACTCGCCGATGCCGGCCGCCGGCACCTTGGTGGCCGCCGTGTCGCGGCGATGCTGGTATTCGAGCTGGCCTTCCTTGAGGCCGCGGTCGGAGATGACCACGCGGTGCGGCACGCCGATCAGCTCCCAGTCGGCGAACATCGCGCCGGGGCGCTCGCCTCGGTCGTCGAGCAGCACGTCGACCCCCTTGGCGAGCAGCTCTTCGTAGAGCGCCTCGGCAGCCGCCTTGACCTCGGCACTGCGGTCCATGCCGATCGGGCAGACCACCACGGTGAAGGGCGCGATGGCGTCCGGCCAGATGATGCCGCGCTCGTCGTGGTTCTGTTCGATGGCGGCGGCCGGCAGGCGGGTGATGCCGATGCCGTAGCAGCCCATCTCGAGGAACTGCGGCTTGCCGGCCTCGTCGAGGTAGGTGGCGTTCATGTCCTTGCTGTACTTGGTGCCCAGCACGAACACGTGGCCCACCTCGATGCCGCGCTCGATGGCCAGCACGCCCTTGCCGTCGGGCGACGGATCGCCCGCGACCACGTTGCGGATGTCGGCCACCAGGTCGGGCTCGGGCAGGTCGCGGCCCCAGTTGACGCCGGTCATGTGGAAGTCGACTTCGTTGGCGCCGGTGATCCAGTCGGCCAGCACGGCGGCTTCGCGGTCGGCCACGAGCTTCACGGGCTTCTTCAGGTTCAGCGGACCCAGGTAGCCGGGCTTGCAGCCGAAGTGGTCCTCGATCTCGGCCAGGGTCGCGAAGCGGAAGCCCTGGTCCAGGCCCGGCAGCTTGCCGACCTTGATCTCGTTCATGTCGTGGTCGCCGCGCAGCAGCAGCAGCCAGACCTGCGAGCCTTTGATGTCGCCGGCCTCGTCGAGCACGTCGGTGGCAAGCACCAGCGACTTGATGGTGGTGGAAAGCGGCACGCCGAGCAGCTCGGCCACGTCGGCGCAGGTGCTCTTGCCCGGGGTCGGCGTCTTCTCGAGCGCTTTGGCGGCGGCGGGGCGCGGACCGGCCGGGGCGAGCGCCTCGGCCTTCTCCATGTTGGCGGCGTAGTCGCTGTCGGGGCAGTAGACGATGGCGTCCTCGCCGGTGGCGGCGATCACCTGGAATTCCTCGCTCAGGTCACCGCCGATGGCGCCGCTGTCGGCCGCCACGGCGCGATAGCGCAGGCCGAAGCGGTCGAAGATGTTGCGGTAGGCCTGCGCCATGACCTGGTAGCTCGCCTTGGCGGCGTCGAGATCGCGGTCGAAGCTGTAGGCGTCCTTCATAATGAATTCGCGCCCGCGCATCAGGCCGAAGCGTGGACGGCGCTCGTCACGGAACTTGGTCTGGATCTGGTAGAAGTTCTTCGGCAGCTGCTTGTAGCTGCGGATCTCCTGGCGGGCGATGTCGGTCACGACTTCCTCGCTGGTCGGCTGGACCACGTAGTCGCGGTCGTGGCGGTCCTTGATGCGCAGCAGCTCGGGGCCCATCTTGTCGAAGCGGCCGGTCTCCTGCCAGAGCTCCGCCGGCTGCACCACGGGCATGGTCATCTCGACGGCACCGGCGCGGTTCATCTCCTCGCGGACGATGGCTTCCACCTTGCGGATCACGCGCAGCCCCATGGGCATGTAGGTGTAGATGCCCGTGCCGAGCTTCTTGATCATGCCGGCCCGCATCATGAGACGGTGGCTCGCCACTTCGGCGTCAGCGGGCGCTTCCTTGAGGGTGGAGACGAAAAAACGGGAAGCTTTCATCGGATTGCGTGACGTTCGCTGGATTCGAGGTTCGGAAGTGGGGAACACTGCTCCCCGGATAGACCCTGAGTGCCTGGCATCGGCAGCTTGCCGAGGGCAACCCGGCATGCATAATCGACTCAGTTCAAAAATTGGGGTTTGATTATGCTCGACCGGGACGGCTTCAGGCCCAACGTCGGCATCATCCTGCTCAACCAGAGAAACCAGGTTTTCTGGGGCAAACGCATACGTACTCACTCCTGGCAGTTTCCGCAAGGCGGCATCGACCGCGGCGAAAGTCCCGAGCAGGCCATGTACCGGGAACTGCACGAGGAAGTGGGGCTCCATCCGGAGCACGTGCGCATCGTGGCCCGTACCCGCGACTGGTTGCGCTACGAGGTGCCGGATCGGTTCATTCGCCGTGACGCACGGGGCCACTACAAAGGCCAGAAACAAATCTGGTACCTGCTGCAACTCATCGGCCACGACTGGGATCTCAACCTGCGTGCAACCGACCATCCCGAATTCGACGCCTGGCGCTGGCATGACTACTGGGTGCCGCTCGACGTGGTGGTCGAGTTCAAGCGCGGCGTCTACGAGATGGCGCTCACCGAGCTCGCTCGCTACCTGCCCAGGCAGGACTTCCGCAACCGCTTCCTGCGCAGCAACGTGCGCGCCCGAGAATTCGAGCGCCACTCGCCGGACGCCGGGGCGCCTCCCGGACTCGATCTGCCGCCCGGCGGCAGCTTCGATCCGCATCCCGACATTCCTTCCGCGAGCAATGAATCTCCTGTCCAAGACAACAAGGCACCCCCGCCACTTCCGACGCAGCGCTGAGCGCGTCCTCCTGCTGGCCTGCTTCGGCATCCTCGCCGGATGCGCCTCGGGACCGCACGACACCGACAACCCCGACTGGGCGCAGGCCGGCATGCCGCCGCCGCCCAAGCGCTACGAGACGGACAAGGAGTGGGAAGAAACGGCCACCCCTCCCCCACCGGCCTTCAGCGAAAGCCGCCTGCTGCCGATCGAAATGCCGCCCTACATGAGCCTGAAGTTCGGCATCGACCCGCAGACGATCGCGATCACGGGCGACGGCATCGTGCGCTACGTGGTGGTGGCCCAGAACCGCAGCGGCGGTGCGACCAACGCCTTCTACGAGGGCATCCGCTGCTCCACGGCCGAGATGAAGAGCTACGCCCGCTTCAACAACGGCAGCTGGCACGACGTCGCGAAGCCCGAGTGGAAGAAGCTCGGCGACATGAACTCCAGCTACACCCGCAAGCTCGCCACGCAGGCCCTGTGCCGCGGCAATGCTCCGCGGCCGTCGGTGGGCGACATGGTCCAGAACATCCGCAATCCGGTGCGGGAAGTGCAGTAGGAGAGCCGCACTGCAGGATGAAAAACGGGGCCCGCGGGCCCCGTTCTTTTTTCGTGGCCTCTCAGCCCGGCATCAGCACCATGTTGTCGCGGTGGACCATCTCCGGCTCCGCCACGTAGCCCAGCAGGCGCTCGAATTCGGACGAGGGCTTGCGGCACAGCAGGCGCGCTTCCACGCTCGAATAGTTCGCAAGACCCCGGGCCAGTTCGACCCCGTCGGCGTCGCGCACCGCGATCACGTCGCCACGCGAGAACTCGCCCGAGACGCCGGTCATGCCGATGGGCAGCAGGCTCTTGCCCTCGGCCCGCACCTTAGCGGCGGCGCCCGCATCGACCACGACCGAGCCGCGCATCTGGAGGTGGTCGGCCATCCAGCGCTTGCGGGCCTGGTGCTTTGCGGTCTGCGCCACCAGCAAAGTGCCGATGGATTCGCCCTTCGCCAGCCGCAGCAGCGCGTCGGCTTCGCGGCCCCAGGCGATGACCGTGGAGGCGCCCGAGCCGGCCGCACGCTTGGCCGCGAGGATCTTGGTGATCATCCCGCCCTTGCCGATGCTCGAGCCCGCCCCGCCGGCCATCGCCTCGAGCGCCGGATCGCCTGCAGCCGCCTCGTGGACGAACTTCGCTTCCGGGTCCTTGCGCGGGTCGGCCGTGTACAGGCCCTTCTGGTCGGTGAGGATGACCAGCGCATCGGCCTCGACGAGGTTGGCCACGAGGGCGCCGAGCGTGTCGTTGTCACCGAACTTGATCTCGTCGTTGACGACTGTGTCGTTCTCGTTGATGACCGGCACCACACCCAGCTTGAGCAGCGTGACCAGCGTCGAGCGGGCATTGAGATAGCGCTCGCGGTCCGCCAGATCGGCGTGCGTCAGCAGCACCTGCGCGCTGCCGATCTCGTTCTCGCGCAGCTTGGTCTCGTACATCTGGGCCAGCCCCATCTGGCCGACGGCAGCGGCGGCCTGGAGCTCGTTGATCTCATGCGGCCGGGTGCGCCAGCCGAGACGCTTCATGCCCTCAGCGATCGCGCCGCTCGACACCATCACCACCTCGCGGCCTTCTCGCACGAGCGCGGCCAGCTGCCGGCACCACTCACCGATGGCGGCCTCGTCGAGACCGCGTCCCTCGTTGGTCACGAGGCTGGAGCCCACCTTGACGACGATTCTGCGGGCATCCCGCAAGGCAGTGGATCCGGAGTTCGAGGTCATCTTGGGAGGGAGTGGAGGTCTTTGGATGCTGCTGGGGTTGGCTGTGTTGCGGCCGGCGGGGCCGGCCGTAATGCTGCGGCGGATGCCGCTCAGGAACCTTCGGGAGGCAGGGGCACGAAGCGCGGATCGACCTCGACCGTCTGGTGCTCGGCGACCTGCTCCGCCTTGACCTGCTGGTAGATGGCCTGCACCAAATGCTCGCAGCCCTCGCGCGTGAGCGCCGAGATCTCGAACACCGGGCCCTTGAACCGCAGGCGCTTCACGAAGTCCTTGATGCGCGCCGCGCGCTCGTCGGCGGGCACCATGTCGAGCTTGTTCAGCACGAGCCAGCGGGGCTTCTCGTACAGGCCGGCGTCGTACTTCTTGAGCTCGCCCACGATGGCCTTGGCCTGCGCCACCGGGTCGACGCTGTCGTCGAACGGTGCCATGTCGACCACGTGCAGCAGCAGGCGCGTACGCTGCAGGTGTCGAAGGAAGAGATGGCCGAGGCCCGCGCCTTCGGATGCGCCTTCGATCAGGCCTGGGAGATCGGCCACGACGAAGCTCTGTTCGGGGCCGACGCGCACCACACCCAGGTTCGGGTGGAGCGTGGTGAAGGGGTAGTCCGCGATACGCGGGCGGGCGTTCGAGATCGCGCTGATCAGCGTCGACTTGCCCGCATTGGGCATGCCCAGCAGGCCTACATCGGCCAGCACCTTGAGTTCGAGCTTGAGGCTGCGCTTCTCTCCGGGCCAGCCCGGCGTCTTCTGGCGGGGGGCGCGGTTGATCGCGCTCTTGAAGCGCATGTTGCCGAAACCGCCGTCGCCGCCCTTGGCGATGGTGATGACCTCGCCGTCCTTCAGCAGCTCGAACAGCACCTCTCCGGTTTCCGCGTCGGAGATGATCGTTCCGACAGGCATCTTGAGGGTGATGTCGTCGCCGGCGGCGCCGAACATGTCGGAGCCCATGCCGTGCTCGCCGCGCTTGGCCTCGTGGCGGCGCGAATAGCGGAAGTCGACCAGGGTGTTGAGGTTGGAATCGGCCACCGCGAACACATGGCCGCCACGGCCGCCATCGCCGCCGTTGGGACCGCCGAATTCCTTGTACTTCTCATGACGGAACGACACGCAGCCGTTCCCGCCGTCGCCGGCGGCGACGTCGATGAAGGCTTCGTCGACGAACTTCATGGGATACCTAGTTTACAAATGAAGAAGCCCCGGCAAAGCGGGGCCTCGGGATGGTCGGGTCTGACTCGGGGCTTAAGCCGCGGGAGTCACGTTGACCGTGTGCTTGTTCAGCGCACCCTTGGTAGCGAACGACACGTGGCCGTCGACCAGGGCGAACAGCGTGTGGTCCTTGCCCACACCGACGTTCACGCCGGGGTGGAACTGGGTGCCACGCTGGCGCACGATGATCGAGCCTGCGCTGATCAGTTCGCCGCCGAAAGCCTTCACGCCGAGCATCTTGGGCTTGGAATCGCGCCCGTTTCGCGTTGAGCCGCCGCCTTTTTTCTGTGCCATGGAATCTGCTCCTGTGCCGTGTTAAGCGGCGATCGCGCCGATTTGCAGTTCGGTGAACTGCTGGCGATGGCCTTGACGTTTCTGATAGTGCTTGCGACGGCGCATCTTGAAGATGCGAACCTTGTCGTGCTTGCCGTGCGACAGCACGGTGACCGTCACCGTTGCACCGGACACCAGGGGCGTGCCAACCTTGATTTCAGCGCCGTTGCCGACTGCCAGAACCTGGTCGATCACGATTTCCTGGCCTACGTCCGCAGCAATCTGTTCTACTTTGATTTTCTCGCCGGAAGCAACGCGATACTGCTTGCCACCGGTTTTTATGACCGCGTACATGTAAACCTCTTAGAAATGAGTCTCCGCGGCGAATTCCGCAGAGCCCAAGATTATAGCGCGGTTCGCGTCCGCTAGCCACCTCGTCGCCGGACTGCCGTCGGCAGCCCGCTTCGGCTCCCTATAATTTGCGCCTTCCGGCCCTGCTCCGCCTGGGTCGCCACCACCAACACTCAGCAGCGCCCCGCGCCTTCGCTTTGCCAGTTCCCGCCGCCGACACCTCCCCCACTGCCACCGTGCTGGACCTGATTGCCGGCGACATGGTCGAAGTCGACCGCGTGATCGCCCGCCGCCTCGACACAGGCGTGCCGCTGGTCAGCCAGGTTTCCAGATACATCATCTCCGCTGGAGGCAAGCGCCTGCGGCCGGCATTGCTTCTTCTGATGTCGGGAGCCCTGGGCTATACCGGCGAACAGCGCTTCAACCTGGCGGCCGTGGTGGAGTTCATCCACACCGCCACGCTGCTGCACGACGACGTGGTCGACGAGTCGACCCTGCGGCGCGGCCGGGCGACGGCCAACGAATCGTTCGGCAACCCGGCCAGCGTGCTGGTCGGCGACTTCCTCTATTCGCGCGCGTTCCAGATGATGTTGGACGCGAACAACATGCGCGTGATGCAGATCCTGGCCGAGGCCACGAACATCATCGCCGAGGGCGAGGTGCTCCAGCTGATGAACATGCACGACGCTTCGCTGGACGAAGCGGCCTACCTGCGCGTGATCCGCTCGAAGACCGCGAAGCTCTTCGAGGCCAGCACCCGCCTTGCAGCCGTGCTGGCCGATGCACCGCCCGAACTGGAAGAAGCCTGTGCCACCTACGGGCAGGCACTGGGCACCGCCTTCCAGGTGATCGACGACGTCCTCGACTACACGGGCGATGCCAGCGAAACCGGCAAGAACGTCGGCGACGACCTGCGCGAAGGCAAGACGACGCTGCCGCTCATCTTCGCGATGCAGCGCGGCACGCCCGCCCAGAGCGAACTCGTGCGCGCCGCGATCGAGGCCGGAGACACCACCCAGCTGGGCAAGGTCATCGAGATCGTGCAGGAAACCGGGGCGCTGGACGCATCGCGCGCGGCCGCCGCAGCCGAGGCGCAGCGTGCGATTCATGCATTAAAAAACTTTCCGTCGAATTTGCACGCTTCAGGTTTGCTACAATTAGCGGCTCAGTTGCTTGAGCGACGTGCCTGAACACCTCACCTGAGTTGGCATCTAGGACGACTTCTTTTTTCTTGCAACCATCGGGGTGTAGCTTAGCCTGGTAGAGCGCTACGTTCGGGACGTAGAGGCCGGAGGTTCGAATCCTCTCACCCCGACCAGCCATTGGCTGGCATTAACTGACAAATGGCCAGCCTGTTGCTGTGTAGCGATTTACAGCACAGGACTGTTCAGCGATGATCGTGAAGCAATTTTTCACATCTTTTTCACTCGCTGAATGGCTGCAGCCGAACTTCCTGTTAAAGAACCTTCGCAAATTGCCCTGCCAGGGCTTGCGCGCGCCCTGGTTTCGGCCGGCAAGCTTCCCGCCAAGGCTGCCGAGGACATCTATCAGAAGTCGCTCACGGCTCGCACCAGCTTCATCGCAGAGCTGACCGGCTCCGGCGCCGTCTCCGCAGCCGATCTCGCCCACACGCTTTCGTCCGCATTCGGCGCCCCGCTGCTCGACCTGGACGCCATCGATCCGCAGCGCCTGCCGAAGGACCTGGTCGACCCGAAGCTGTGCCAGGCCTACCGCATCGTCGTTCTCAGCAAGCGCAACAACCGGCTGATCGTTGCCACGGCCGATCCTTCCGACCAGCAGGCGGCCGAGAAGATCAAGTTCGCCTCGCAGATGGGCGTCGACTGGGTCATCGCCGAGTACGACAAGCTGTCGCGCATGATCGAGGCCGCTGCGGTCACCGCGGCTGAGACCATCAACAGCATCGTCGGCAGCGAGTTCGAGTTCGACGACGTCTCTGCCGAAACCTCTGCCGAGAGCACCGACCAGGCCATCGCCGAGGTCGAAGATGCACCGGTGGTGCGCTTCCTGCACAAGATGCTGCTCGACGCCGTCAGCATGCGGGCATCGGACATCCACTTCGAACCGTACGAACACAACTACCGCGTGCGTTTCCGCATCGACGGCGAACTGCGCGAGGTGGCCAGCCCGCCGACGGTCATCAAGGACAAGCTGGCATCGCGCATCAAGGTCATCTCCCGGCTCGACATCTCCGAGAAGCGCGTGCCGCAGGACGGCCGGATGAAGCTCAAGATCGGGCCCGACCGCGTGATCGACTTCCGCGTGAGCACACTGCCGACGCTCTTCGGCGAGAAGATCGTGGTGCGTATCCTCGACCCGAGCAGTGCCCGGCTGGGCATCGACGCCCTGGGTTACGACGCGGACGAGAAGGCGCGGCTGCTGCATGCGATCAGCCGTCCCTACGGCATGGTGCTGGTCACCGGCCCCACGGGTTCGGGCAAGACGGTGTCGCTCTACACCTGCCTGAACCTGCTGAACCAGCCGGGCGTGAACATCGCGACGGCCGAAGACCCGTCCGAAATCAACCTGCCCGGCGTCAACCAGGTGAACGTCAACGAGCGCGCGGGCCTGACCTTCGCAGCCGCGCTGCGCGCCTTCCTGCGCCAGGATCCCGACATCATCATGGTCGGCGAAATCCGCGACCTCGAAACCGCCGACATCTCGATCAAGGCTGCGCAGACCGGCCACCTCGTGCTCTCCACGCTGCACACCAACGACGCGCCGACCACGCTCACGCGGATGCGCAACATGGGCATCGCGCCGTTCAACATCGCGTCGAGCGTGATCCTGATAACAGCCCAGCGCCTCGCGCGGCGCCTGTGCACCAACTGCAAGCTGCCGGCGGACATCCCGCAGGAGACGCTGCTCGATGCCGGCTTCAAGGAAGAAGAGCTGGACGGATCCTGGAAGCCCTACCGCCCCGTCGGCTGCTCCGCCTGCAACAGCGGCTACAAGGGCCGCGTCGGCATCTACCAGGTGATGCCGATCTCGGAAGCAATCCAGGAAATCATCCTGCGCGACGGCAGCGCACTCGACATCGCCATGCAGTCCGAAGCCGAGGGCGTGCGCTCCCTGCGGCAGTCGGGCCTGCGCAAGGTCATGCAAGGTCTCACTTCGCTGGAAGAAGTGGTGGCCTGCACCAACGAATAACGAACATACCGAACACCGGAGATCGAATGGCTACAGTGGCATCCTCCCGCACCCAGCCCACCCACAAGGAATTTGTCTTCGAGTGGGAAGGCAAGGACCGCAACGGCAAGCTGGTGCGCGGCGAACTCCGTGCGGCCGGCGAGAACCAGGTGCAGGCCGCGCTGCGCCGCCAGGGCGTGCTCGCCTCCAAGATCAAGAAGCGCCGCATGCGCTCGGGCAAGGCGATCAAGCCGAAGGACATCGCGATCTTCACGCGCCAGTTGGCGACCATGATGAAGGCCGGCGTGCCGCTGATGCAGTCGTTCGACATCGTCGGTCGCGGCAATGCCAACGCCAGCGTGGCCAAGCTGCTCAACGACATCCGCAGCGACGTGGAAACCGGTACGTCGCTCTCATCCGCGTTCCGCAAGTTTCCGAAGTACTTCGACAACCTGTACTGCAACCTGGTGGAGGCTGGCGAAGCGGCGGGTATTCTGGAAGAACTGCTGGACCGGCTGGCCACCTACATGGAGAAGACCGAGGCGATCAAGTCGAAGATCAAGTCGGCGCTGATGTACCCCACCTCCGTGATCGTCGTGGCCTTCGTGGTGGTGGCGATCATCATGATCTTCGTGATCCCGGCGTTCAAGCAGGTGTTCACTTCGTTCGGGGCCGACCTGCCTGCTCCCACGCTGTTCGTGATGGCGGTCAGCGAGTTCTTCGTTTCCTATTGGTGGCTGATCTTCGGCGGCATCGGTGGAGGACTCTATTTCTTCATACAGGCCTGGAAACGCAACGAGCGCGTGCAAAGAACCATGGACCGCCTTCTGCTGCGGATCCCGGTCTTCGGCGTACTGATCGAAAAATCGTGCGTCGCCCGCTGGACCCGCACGCTGGCCACCATGTTCGCCGCCGGCGTCCCGCTGGTCGAAGCCCTCGACTCCGTGGGCGGCGCCTCGGGCAACACCGTCTACGGCGACGCCACGGCGAAGATCCAGCAGGAGGTGTCCACCGGCACCAGCCTCACGGCCGCGATGACCAACGTGAACCTGTTCCCGTCCATGGTGATCCAGATGACCGCCATCGGCGAGGAATCGGGCTCCATCGACCACATGCTGGGCAAGGCCGCCGACTTCTACGAATCCGAGGTGGACGACATGGTCGCCGGCCTCTCCAGCCTGATGGAGCCGATCATCATCGTGTTCCTCGGCACGATCATCGGCGGCATCGTGGTGTCGATGTACCTGCCCATCTTCAAGCTCGGCCAGGTCGTTTGATGCTGGGTTCGCGGGAGTTCGACACCGCCTTTGCCGGTGTCCTGGGATTGTTGATCGGAAGCTTCCTGAACGTCGTCATCTACCGCGTGCCGGTGATGATGTATCGGGAATGGCTCGCCGACGCAGTCGCCAATCTGATGTCCTCCAAGGAGGCGCCGTCGCTGTGGACGCTCGCCTTCGGGCCGAAGGCCGCGGCGCCTGCCGGGCTGGAGGCCGCGGCCGACAAGGCGGCCGAGCTCGTCGAGAAGCAGCCGCCTTTCGACCTGGCGCGCCCCGCTTCGCGCTGCGGCGCCTGCGGCCACAGGATCCGCTGGTACGAGAACATCCCCGTGCTGAGCTACGCCGTGCTGCGCGGACGCTGCTCTTCGTGCAAGACCCCGATCAGCCTGCGCTACCCGCTGGTCGAGCTGATCACCGGCGGCCTGTTCGCCCTGTGCGCCTGGCGTTTCGGCATCACGCCGGCCGGGGCGCTGTGGGCGGCGTTCGGGGCGTTCCTGGTCTGCCAGTTCCTGATCGATTTCGACACGCAGTTCCTGCCCGACTCGCTCAACTATCCGCTGCTCTGGCTCGGCCTGATCGGCGCGGCCATGGGCTGGACCGGTGTCGCCCTGAGCTCCGCCGTCTGGGGCGCCGTGTTCGGCTACCTGAGCCTTTGGCTTGTGTACCATGCCTTCCGCCTTGTCACGGGCAAGGAAGGCATGGGCTATGGAGACTTCAAGCTGCTGGCTGCGCTGGGTGCATGGCTCGGCGCCGACTACCTCATCGCGATCATCCTCGTCTCTTCGCTGGTGGGCGCGGTGATCGGCATCGCATTGCGCGTCGCCGGCAAGCTGGCGCACAAGGACATCCCGATCGCCTTCGGCCCCTTCCTGGCCGGCGCGGGCCTCGTCTGCCTGGTGGCGGGCCCCGAGGTCGTGAGGCAGTGGATTCCGTTCGCCTTCCCCCTGGACGCGCTGATGCGCTGACCTCCGCATGGCAGTGCGGCGCATCGGCCTGACGGGCGGCATCGGCAGCGGCAAGAGCACCGTCGCGGGCCTCCTGGTGGCCCAGGGAGCGGTTCTCGTGGACACGGACGCCATCGCGCGGTCCATCGCGCTGCCGGGCGGCATCGCGATGCCGGCGCTGGAGGCCGCCTTCGGCCCAGGCGTCATCGATGCGGCGGGCGGCCTGGACCGCGCCGCCATGCGCCAGATCGTGTTCGCGGACGCCGGCGCCAAGGCCCGGCTCGAATCCATCCTCCACCCGCTGATCGGCGCCGAGACCCGGCGGCAGGCGGCGGCCGCCGGCGAGGATGCGGTCGTGGTGTTCGACGTGCCGCTGCTGGTCGAATCCGGGCGCTGGCGCGCCATCGTCGACCGGGTGCTGGTGGTCGACGCCACCGAGGAAACGCAGTTGAAACGCGTCGTTGCACGCTCCGGCTGGGCGCCGGAGGCAGTCAAGGCGGTGATCGCCCAGCAGGCCACGCGACGGGCGCGCCGGGCGGCGGCGGATGCCGTGATCTACAACGAGTCCCTGACCCTG
>CAJYQC010000048.1 GCA_913776885.1 uncultured Variovorax sp. | reverse complement strand
GCGGCCGCCGCGGCGGCGGCCGGCAGGTCTTCCGCGGCAGCGACCTGAGCTACGCGATGGAGATCACCCTCGAGGAAGCTGCCGAGGGCAAGACCACCGAAATCCGCATCCCCACCTGGGACGAGTGCGAGACCTGCCACGGCTCTGGCGCGAAGCCCGGCACCAAGCCGATCACCTGCACCACCTGCCACGGTGCAGGCGCGGTGCAGATGCGCCAGGGCTTCTTCAGCGTTCAGCAGACCTGCCCCACCTGCCACGGCAGCGGCAAGATCGTTCCCGAGCCCTGCACCGCGTGCCATGGCCAGGGCAAGATCAAGCGCAACAAGACGCTCGAAGTGAAGATCCGCGCGGGCATCGACGACGGCCAGCGCATGCGCGTGACCGGCAGCGGCGAACCCGGCGTCAATGGCGGCCCGCCCGGCGACCTGTACATCGAGATCCGCCTGAAGAAGCACGACATCTTCGAGCGCGACGGCGACAACCTGCATTGCGTGGTGCCGGTGAGCGTGACCACCGCCGCCCTCGGCGGCGAGATCAACGTGCCCACGCTCAAGGGCGCGGCGGCCATCGACATTCCCGAGGGCACGCAAAGCGGCAAGCAGTTCCGCCTGCGCGGCAAGGGCATCAAGGGCGTGAACTCGAGCTACCCCGGCGACCTGTACTGCCACGTGCGCGTCGAGACGCCGGTGAAGCTCACCGAGTACCAGCGCAAGCTGCTGAAGGACCTGGACGAGTCGCTCAAGAAGGGCGGCGAGAAGCACAGCCCCACCGACAAGGGCTGGTTCGACAAGGCGAAGGAATTCTTCAGCTGATCGTCCTGCACACGCCGGGCCTGCCACGGCGCAGGACACCGGCGATGTGCCGCGGCGTGGCCTCCAGGGCCGGGTGGGCCATCCGCAAGCCCCCCCTGACGGCACGAATACCCCTCTTCGAGGCGCCGCTGCAACTGGCCACGCCTGCCTCCGCTTCGATACGAACTGCGTCGAACGCGGCGGTGCTTCCCGTGCCTGCCGCTCATTCGGCACGGCCGCGCCGAGCTCTGAAGCGGCACGCTCAGCCGCTGAGCCACCCGCGCACTCATGCGGTGCACCCGCACCAAGAGGAGCGCATACCGACTCCTCCATGGGCGATACCGACACCAACTCGCGCGAGGCACCTCTCCAAAGCTGGCCTAGGGTTTACTTTTATATTTTTTCGGTTCGGGCAATAAACCGAACGCCAGATCGCGCGTTATTGCAACAGGAGCGCCTGCTTTTTGGAGCATCGAAGCTCAATAGGCGATTTTTTCCCGGAGAAAAGTCAAAAACGGACGATAGCCATTCGGCATAGGCGTTTTCACCCGGAGAGAATCGAGAAAGCGAGCCTTTGAATTTACCTGAAATCCGAAAAATTGTTCCTTGCCTTTTTTGAACTTTACTCGGCGTCGTGGTTCTGAATTAACAAATGATTTGCCGGGTTCAATCTTTGCTTTATGCTGATTGTTAGCAGATTGTTGTAAGGGAGTTTTCCACGGCATGCAGCCATGGGCAGGCGCACCTTCAAATGTTGCACAAGCCTTTGCTGCACGCGATCGGGCCGAAAGCCCAACGACCTGAAGGAGGCGTGACCATGGATGTGATCAGCAACTTTGCCGCCCGCTACGAGCGCACCCGCGAGGAAGTCATCTCGCTGCAGGACTACCTGGACATCTGCAAGCGCGATCCCATGGCTTACGCCACCGCCTCCGAGCGCATGCTCAAGGCGATCGGCGAGCCCCAGCTGGTCGACACCCGCAACGACCCGCGCCTGTCGCGCATCTTCGCGAACAAGGTCATCAAGATCTACCCGGCGTTCAAGGAGTTCTATGGCATGGAAGACGCCATAGAGCAGGTTGTGTCCTACTTCCGCCACGCCGCGCAGGGGCTGGAGGAAAAGAAGCAGATCCTCTACCTGCTGGGCCCGGTGGGCGGCGGCAAGAGCTCGATCGCGGAGCGCCTGAAGCAGCTCATGGAGCACGTGCCCTTCTATGCCATCCAGGGCTCGCCGGTGAACGAGTCGCCGCTGGGCCTCTTCGATGCGGTCGAGGACGGCGAGATCCTTGAAAAGGAATACGGCATCCCCAGGCGCTACCTGAACCGGATCCTCTCTCCCTGGGCAGTCAAGCGGCTCGAGGAGTACGGTGGCGACATCCGGCAGTTCAAGGTGGTCAAGCGCTACCCGTCGGTGCTGCGGCAGATCGCGGTCGCCAAGACCGAGCCGGGCGACGAGAACAACCAGGACATCTCCTCGCTGGTCGGCAAGGTCGACATCCGCAAGCTCGAGACCTATGCGCAGGACGACCCGGACGCCTACTCCTACTCCGGTGGCCTGTGCCTTGCCAACCAGTGGCTGCTGGAGTTCGTGGAAATGTTCAAGGCGCCGATCAAGGTGCTGCACCCGCTGCTGACCGCCACGCAGGAAGGCAACTTCAAGGGCACCGAGGGCTTCGGCGCCATCCCCTTCGACGGCATCGTGCTGGCCCACAGCAACGAGAGCGAGTGGAAGGCCTTCCGCAACAACAAGAACAACGAGGCTTTCCTCGACCGGATCTACATCGTCAAGGTGCCCTACTGCCTGCGCGTCTCGGAGGAGATCAGGATCTACGAGAAGCTGGTGCGCAACTCCTCGCTGGCCAGCGCCCCCTGCGCCCCCGGAACGCTGCGCATGATGGCCCAGCTCTCGGTGCTCACCCGCCTGAAGGAGCCCGAGAACTCCAGCACCTTCAGCAAGATGCAGGTCTATGACGGCGAGAACCTCAAGGACACCGACCCGAAGGCCAAGTCGATCCAGGAGTACCGCGACTACGCGGGCGTCGACGAGGGCATGAGCGGCGTTTCGACGCGCTTCGCCTTCAAGATCATCTCCAAGGTCTTCAACTTCGACAGCTCCGAGGTGGCCGCCAATCCGGTGCATCTGATGTACGTGCTCGAGCAGCAGATCGAGCGCGAGCAGTTCCAGCCGGAAGTCGAGCAGAAGTACATCAGCTACATCAAGGAGCTGCTGGCGCCGCGCTATGCCGAGTTCATCGGCAAGGAGATCCAGACCGCCTACCTCGAGAGCTACAGCGAGTACGGCCAGAACATCTTCGACCGCTACGTCACCTACGCCGACTACTGGATCCAGGACCAGGAGTTCCGCGACGTGGACACCGGCGAAGTCTTCGACCGCGCCTCGCTCAACGCCGAACTCGAGAAGATCGAGCGACCCGCTGGCATCGGCAACCCGAAGGACTTCCGCAACGAGATCGTCAACTTCGTGCTGCGCGCTCGGGCCGGCAACGCGGGGCGCAACCCGGCGTGGACCAGCTACGAGAAGCTGCGCTCGGTGATCGAGAAGAAGATGTTCTCCAACACCGAAGAGCTGCTGCCGGTGATCAGCTTCAACACCAAGAGCAGCGCCGACGAGCAGAAGAAGCACGAGGACTTCGTGACGCGCATGGTCGAGAAGGGCTATACGTCGAAGCAGGTGCGGCTGCTCTGCGAATGGTATCTGCGAGTGCGCAAGAGTTCGTGATATGGCACACCCCCAGGCTTCGTGCTCTTCGTGTGGCTTCTCCACCCCCTTTCGGGGGGCAACGCCAGCGGACCGGCAAGACCGGTTGCGCGGCGATTCACGAAGGGACGCGGCCTGATCCGTCACCAAGGGAGCAGACACCGTGGCCATCCTGCAGCAGATCATCGACCGCCGCCTGTCGGGCAAGAACAAGTCCATCGGCAACCGCGAGCGCTTCCTCAGGCGCTACAAGGGGCAGATCCAGGAAGCGGTGAGGCGCGCCGTCAGCGGCCGCAACATCCGCGAGCTGGAGCAGGGAGAGGATGTGACGCTGCCGCGCCACGACGTGTCCGAGCCCGTGTTCGGCCACGCCCGCGGCGGCGACCGCGAGTACGTGCACCCGGGCAACCAGGAATACCTCAAGGGCGACCGCATCAAGCGGCCGGAGGGTGGCGGCGGAGGCGGCTCCGGCAGCGGTGAGGCCGGCGACGGTGGCGAAGGAGAAGACGACTTCGTCTTCCGCCTCACGCGCGAGGAGTTCATGCGCGTCTTCTTCGACGACCTCGCCCTTCCGCACCTCATCCGCACCCAGATCGCCGAAGTGCCCGAGTGGAAGAGCCACCGCGCCGGCTTCACCAGCGACGGCTCGCCCAACAACCTGCACGTGGTGCGCTCGATGCGCGGCGCCCTCGCCCGCCGCATCGCGCTGGGCGGAGAGCCGCGCAAGGAACTCAAGCGCCTGGAGGCCC
Source organism: uncultured Variovorax sp. (assembly GCA_913776885.1). Lineage (GTDB taxonomy): Bacteria > Pseudomonadota > Gammaproteobacteria > Burkholderiales > Burkholderiaceae_C > Variovorax. Next base: position 5,927 of record CAJYQC010000048.1, on the reverse strand, counting down.
ACCTCGAGAGCCTGCAGCGGCATCCTCAGGCCGACCAGCCCTTCATCCAGAAGGAGATCCGCGAGACGCAGGAGCGCATCGCCGAAGTGCGGCGCTCCATGCGGCACGTGCCCTACATCGATCCCATCGACCTGCGCTACCGCAACCGCGTGAAGACGCCCGTGCCGAGCGCCAAGGCCGTGATGTTCTGCCTGATGGACGTCTCGGGCTCGATGGACGAGGCGCGCAAGGACATGGCCAAGCGCTTCTTCATGCTGCTGTACATGTTCCTCACGCGGCACTACGAGAAGATTGACCTGGTCTTCCTGCGCCACCACACGCAGGCGCAGGAAGTGAGCGAGGAAGAGTTCTTCCATGCCACCGAGACCGGCGGCACGGTGGTGTCGAGCGCGCTGGTGCTGATGGACGAGATCATCAAGGCGCGCTACCCCAGCGGCGAGTGGAACGTCTACGGCGCGCAGGCCAGCGACGGCGACAACTGGCACCAGGACAGCGGCCGCTGCCGCGAGCTGCTGGTCGACAACATCCTGCCGGCGGTGCGCTACTACGCCTATGTGCAGGTGGCCGAGACCGAGCAGAACCTGTGGCAGGAATACCAGCAGCTCGAGGGCGTGGAGCCCAACTTCGCCATGCGCAAGGTGTCCGAGGCACAGGACATCTACCCGGTCTTTCGCGACCTCTTCAAGAAGGAAGGTGTCACGTCATGAACACCGCCATCTCCGCCCCTCCTCCCGCCACCAGCCTGCCGCGGCTGGAACGCCTGCCCAGCCCTTCGGACTGGACCTTCGAGCTGATCGAGACCTATCACTCCGAGATCGCCAGGACGGCCCGGGGCTACGGCCTGGACGTTTACGCGAACCAGCTCGAGGTCATCACGGCCGAGCAGATGATGGATGCCTACGCCAGCGTGGGCATGCCCATGATCTACCGGCACTGGTCCTACGGAAAGCAGTTCATCTCGACGGAGAAGAACTACAAGCGCGGCCACATGGGCCTGGCCTACGAGATCGTCATCAACTCCGATCCGTGCATCGCCTACCTGATGGAGGAGAACACCATGGCCATGCAGGCCCTGGTGATCGCACACGCGGCCTACGGCCACAACAGCTTCTTCAAGGGCAACTACCTGTTCCGGATGTGGACGGATGCCTCATCCATCATCGACTACCTCGTCTACGCGCGGCACTACATCGCCGAATGCGAGGAGCGCCACGGCCTCGATGCGGTCGAGGAGCTTCTCGAGTCGTGCCACGCGCTGATGAACTACGGCGTCGACCGCTATCGCCGTCCGCAGAAGCGCTCGCTGGCGCAGGAGGCCGCCCAGCGCGCCGAGCGCGAGCGCCACATGCAGCAGCAGGTGAACGACCTCTGGCGCACGCTGCCGCGCAGGAGCGAGCAGGCGGCCGAGGCCGACGCGGCCAGGCGCTTCCCGGCGGAGCCGCAGGAGAACCTGCTCTACTTCATCGAGAAGAACGCCGCGCTGCTGGAGCCGTGGCAGCGCGAGGTGGTGCGCATCGTGCGCAAGATCGCGCAGTACTTCTACCCGCAGCGCCAGACGCAGGTGATGAACGAGGGCTGGGCCACGTTCTGGCACTACACGCTGCTCAACACCATGTACGACCGCGGCCAGCTCGCCGACGGCTTCATGATGGAATGGCTGAGCTCGCACACGGGCGTGATCTTCCAGCCGCCGGTGGGCCACCGCGCCTACAGCGGCATCAACCCGTACGCGCTGGGCTTCGCGATGTACACCGACCTGCGCCGCATCTGCGAGAAGCCCACCGAGGAAGACCGCCGCTGGTTCCCCGACTTCGCAGGCACCGACTGGCTGCGCACGCTCGACTACGCGATGCGCAACTTCAAGGACGAGAGCTTCATCGGCCAGTTCCTGAGCCCGAAGACGATGCGCGACTTCCGTCTCTTCGCGATCCGCGACTTCCAGAGCGAATCGGAGCTGGAGGTGTCCGCCATCCACGACGACAGCGGCTACCACGCGCTGCGCGAGTCGCTGTCACGCCAGTACGACATGGGCAGCCGAGAGCCCGACATCCAGGTCTGGAACGTGGCCATGCGCGGCGACCGCTCGCTGACGCTGCGCCACACGCAGCGCAACAACCTGCCGCTGCACGACACGGCCGAAGAGGTGCTCAAGCACGTCGCGCGGCTCTGGGGCTTCGACGTGCATCTGGAGAGCATCGACAGCCAGGGCCGGATCAGCCGCAGCTGGAAGGCCTCGGCGCCGAAGCAGCTCTACTGACTCTGGCGATCGGGTCGAAGGCTCAGGTCGCCAGCGCCGTGATGGCGAGGATGTAGCCCTTCACGCCCAGCCCCACGATGATGCCCTTGGCCGCGGGCGAGATGTACGAGTGGTGGCGGAATTCCTCCCGCGCATGCACGTTCGAGATGTGCAGCTCGATCAGCGGCACGCTCGCGCCCTTGATGGCGTCGTGCAGCGCGATGGAGGTGTGGGTGTAGGCGCCGGGGTTCATCACCACGCCGATCATGTTGCCTGCCGCAACCTCGCGGCCGGCCTCCTGGATCCAGTCGATCAGCACGCCTTCGTGGTTCGACTGGCGGCATTCGATCTCGACGCCATGCTTCGCACCCGTTTCCTTGCACAGGCGCTCGACATCGGCCAGCGTGTCGCGCCCGTACTGTTCAGGCTCGCGCGTGCCGAGCAGGTTGAGGTTGGGGCCGTTGAGGACGAGGATCTTCTTCATGATGGTTGTCTGGCGGAATCTGGCGAACGGAGGCCGATTATGTTCTCGCGGCCGGCCGGCGCCTGCGCGCGGCGGTCGAGCCGACGTAGTAGTTGTACGAATCGATGTCGACCACGCAGCGCGCCATCAGGTCGACGAAGGAGCGCAGCTTCTGCCCCATGTAGCGCTGCCGCTGGTAGGCGCAGTAGATGCGCCGCGGCTCCGGCTGCCACTGCGGCAGCACCGGCACCAGCACGCCCTGCTCCAGCTCGGGCCGCACGAAGAAGGCCGGCAGCAGCGCGATGCCCAGGCCGTCGATGCAGAAGGTCTTCATCACCCAGTGGTCGTTGGTTTCGAAGGCCGGCTCGGGGCGGAAGGCAAAGCTGGCCGTGCCCGATACCAGCAGCACTTGCGAGCGCCCGGCCGATTCCTTCATCACGATGGACTGGTGCGCCGCCAGTTCGTTGGGCGACGACGGCATGCCGTGCCGCGCGAGGTACTGAGGACTCGCGTACAGCCCGTAGTTCAGCCGCCCCAGCAACCGCGCCACCAGGTTCGGCGCATCGGGCGGCTCGGAGCACACGTAGCAATCGACGTCGGCGATGCGCGGCGCGTGGAAGCCGTTGGCCACGTCGAGCTGGCAGCGCACGTCCGGATGCGCCTCCAGGAACAGCTTGACCACGTGGCAGACGAAGGAGGTGCTGAACTGCGTGTCCGACAGCAGCGAGAGGCTGCCCGACACGCCCGTCGTCAGCGCATGGATCTCGGTGCTGGCCTCTTCGAGCCGGCCCTTCACCTAGTCGAGCAGCCCTTCGCCGCGCACGAGGAATGCATGCCCGGCCTCGGTGAGCGAGATGCGGCGCGGGCTGCGCAGCAGCAGCTGTGCGCCCAGCAGCTCCTCCAGGCGCGTGAGCTGCCGGCTCAGGGTGGCCTTGGAAACGCCCGAGAGGCTTTCGGCCTTGGTGAGGCTGCCGCTGCGGGCGATCAGCACGAAAGCCTCGACCAGGGCGAGATCGATGCGGCTCATGCGGCCCAGCGTTGCAGGAATGAAAAGCAGCGTCTCGTCATGTGACTTTCATCGGTGCGGCGGAAACGGTACGGTATCACCGGCGAACAGTTCGCTCCCCACGATCCATCCATGAACACTCCACAAGACACGGCCGCGTGGCACCCCGTCGCGCGCTCGGCCGACCTGCGCCCGGGCGCCAACATCGTCGCCGGCTTCGCCGAAGGCCAGGAACTCGCCCTCTGGCGCGCGGGCGACGGCACCGCCCAGGCCTGGGAGAACCGCTGCCCCCACCGCAGCGTGCGCTTCACGCTCGGGCAGGTCGTCGACAACCGGCTGGCCTGCGCCTACCACGGCTGGCAGTACGAGGCCGGCAGCGGGCAGTGCACCAGCATTCCGGCGCACCCCGCCATGCAGGCGCCGCGCAACGTCTGCGCGAAGACCTTCGGCACGGCGGAGGCGGCCGGCATGCTGTGGGTGAATCTTTCGCCCGAGGCTCCCCCGGTTCCAGATGAACTGCGCGATGCCGTCCCCGCCGGCTGGCACTTCTGCCGCACGCTGACGGTGCGCGCGCCCGCCGCCACGGCACGGGCGGCGCTCGTGCAGCACGGCATGGCGGCCGCCTCGCCAAGCTGGCGCGGCCGGCTCGGCGGCGCGGAAACCCTCGCGCTCGTCCTCGACGCCCAGCCCGGCCTCGCCTTCATCCACCTGTGGACCGAGGCGGCGCCCGGCTCGGCCGCCATGAAGGCCCTGCACGCGGCAGCCCGCCAGTTGCGCGCCGACATCGAAGCCCTGCCCCGCGGCTGATGAAAGAGAGATCCATGCCCTTCGCCACCAACGATCCCAACATGCTCGACGACTGGCTGGTCGCCGGCCCCGCGCCCGCGCCCTCGGCCTCGCGCACCACCCGCCTGCTCGGCGAGACCGTGCGGCTGTCGACCGACGCCGACGGAACGCCCCGCTGCAGCCTTGGCGACACGCCACTCGCCGTGCAGCAGCGCTACGGCTATCTCTGGGTCTGCCCGAGCGGACGCCCGGCGCGCCCGCTCTTCGGCTTTCCCGAATACGACGAACCGGGCCGCCGCCGCGTCGACTGCGGCGGCATCGGCGTGGCGGTGTCGGGCCTGCGCGTGATCGAGAATTTCCTCGACATGGCGCACTTTCCGTTCGTGCATGCCGACTACCTCGGCAAGGTGCCGCACACCGAGGTGGCTCAGTACCAGGTGCAGGTGGAGCCCGCCACCGGCGAGATCTGGGCGACCGACTGCCGCTTCTGGCAGCCGCGCGCCTCGGCCGCGCACGATGCATCCGGCAGCGAGGTCATCTACAAGTACCGCGTGATGCAGCCCTTCTCGGCCATGCTCTACAAGAGCAGTTTCCGCGCGGGCGAGCTCGATGCGATCGGCATCTTCCTGCAGCCCGTCGACGAGGAACACGTGATCGCCCACACGCTGCTGGCCTGCTACGACGACCATTCCACAGACGCCGAACTCATCGCCTTCCAGCATACCATCTTCGGGCAGGACAAGCCCATCCTGGAGAACCACGCCTTCAAGCGCATGCCGCTCGAAGGCCGCGCCGAGACGCCCACGCGCGGCGACACCTCCTCCGTCACCTACCGGCGATGGCTGCGCGAGCGCGGCATGCGCTTCGGCGTGAGGGCTGCGGCATGAAGACGGCGACGCTGAAGCTCTACGACTACCCGCTCTCGGGCAACTGCTTCAAGGTGCGGCAGATGCTGGCCTGGCTGGGCGTGCCGTACCAAACGGTGCCTGTCGATTTCTTTCCTGGCCGCGAGCACAAGTCGGCGGCGTTCCTCGCCAGCGTCAATCCGCTAGGCCAGCTGCCGGTGATCGACGACGACGGCTTCGTGCTGCGCGACGCCCAGGCCATCCTGGTCTATCTCGCGAGCCGCTACGACCCGCACGGCCGCTGGTACCCGGCAGACCCGAAGCTGCGCGGCGAAGTCGCCCAATGGCTCGCCACCGCCGACGAGATCACCCGCACCGCCTCGGCCGCGCGGCTGCACGACGCCCTGGGCTATCACCACCTCGACATCGATGCCTGCCGCGCGGGCGCGTGCGCCGTGTTCCGCGTGCTGGACGACCACCTCGCCGAACGCGCCGCCGAAGGCCTGCACTGGCTCGCGTCGGCGCCCGACGCGAGCATTGCCGACCTCGCCTGCTTTCCTTACGTGGCGCTCGCGGGCATTGCCACCTTCG
>CAJYQC010000047.1 GCA_913776885.1 uncultured Variovorax sp. | reverse complement strand
GAAACACATCGCACCCGACCCGTACCGCGAACGTCACGGCCTCGCGGGTGCGGTGGCTGCCGTGTGCCTCGTGGGCGCGGTCGCGCTGCTGGCCTGGCGGATGGACTGGCTGGACGACCGTCTGCCGCCAAGGCTGCAGCACGATCCGGCGGCTGCGGCTGCGGCTGCGGCTGCGCCTGGGGCGTGAGCAGTTCCCGAATCGTCCTCCCTCCAGGAGCGTGCAATCGACGATCCGAGATTTCATGGCAATCGCAATTGGAGGCTGAGATCGTCGACGCCTGGTGAATCGCGGTCTAAGGAATAGCGCTCACTGACATGAAAGATCGGTCTGATTGACCCGTTCTTGACCGCGCATGGGGTAATTCGGCCTTCCAGAGCACTGCTGTTGCCACCGGATGCGCGACCGCGTTCGAAGACCAGGTTTCCAGCGGGGCTGACGCTTACAGGCTGCAACCGGATCCACGGAAATGTCGCAGGCGGCCAAGGCAAACCTCCCCAGTCAATCTCGGGTTGAGGCCGCAGCCGGATAGGTAGTTACACCTATCGCCCCTCCGGATTCTTCGGCCGTGGAGGCGACTTCCGACGCCTCCACACGACGCATCGCCGGCAAAAACGAAGAAGCTGCTCGACCGGCATGGGTTCAATTACTTCAGTTGCACTTTGTTGCCAACGGCTTATGTATGCATGGCAACCCCTGCCCTTTTCATGTCCCCGTCGTTCGCCAGCGGCCCGTTTCGGCGTGAGAAGAAATGCCTCATTCCATGCCTTTCGCCATAGCCTCGCAGTACCCTGCACAAGGCATTTTTCGTTGCTTCCCCGACGCAGAAACTGCACCCCGGTCGTCACGCAAGCCACTTCACACAGCGTCACAGGCCGCAGCTGATAGCCGGTTCGTCCGGCGATCGGGTTCGTTCCACAACATTCGAGGAAGCATCATGAAGAAGACTCTCATCGCCATCGCAGTCGTCCTGGTCGGCAGCGTCGCTTCGGCAACGGTCGGCAGCACCGCCATCGCCGCGACATCCACCTCCACCGGCTCCTCCAGCGCCGCCGGGTCCTCGGCCGCCAGCTCCGGCACGGGCAGCGCCATGAGCTACAACTCGGCCATGTCGGGCTCGTCGGCCAACGCCAATGCCTCCGGCGGCGCCATCGCGTTTCCGGGCTTCGCCATCGGCGGCGCGACCGCAGGCGGCTCGGCCACCACCACCGGCCGCGTGACCAGCATGGCTGTGACCACGGGCAACGGCATGGCCACAGGCGGCGCCAATGCTTCCGCCAACGCCGCCGCGGCAGGCAACGCCAACTACTCCGCCGGCGGCGCCACGCACGTGAGCGGCAGCGCGGGCGGCTCCGCTGCCTCGGTCACCAACAACACGGCCGCAACCGCAGCCGGCCCCGGCGGCGGCATCGCGCTCGTGACGCGCACTTCGACCACCACCTCGGGATTCAACGCATCGTCGGGTGCAGTCAACGGCCCGGTCAACGGCACGACCACCTCGGCCACTGCAGGCTCCACCGGCGGCTCCTTCGGCGTCACCAACTTCGCATGGGGCAATGCCGGCGGCTTCACCAACGGTGGCGGCACCGGCGGCACGGCCAGCGCGAGCTCGACCGCATCGGCTCCCTGAGCCTCGCGCACACCGGTTGCTGAAACTGGAAATGGGGAGAGTGGCGAGCGCCCTCTCCCCGGTCCTGCCGGTCCCCCCGGTCATCAAAGGAGTCGAAAAAATGAAGAAGCTGATCTTGCTTGCACTGCTGGGCTTTTCCGCCGCGGCCTTCGCCCAGCAGACCAACACCAACACGGGCGCCAACAACGGTTCGTCCAGCTCTGCCACCACCTCGGCTCAGGGCAACAGCCAGTCGGTGACGTTCTCGAGTCCCGCGACCGTGAACACCACGATGACCAGCAACCAGAACGTCAACAACACCGGTGCGACGACCAACACCGTCGACTACCGCGGCAGCTACACGATCAAGAACGTGCCGTCGGTCAACGGACCCAACCTGACGACGAGCAACGACACCTGCATGGGCAGCACCAGCGCCAGCGCCAACGGTGCGGGCGTGGGCCTGAGCTTCGGCACCACCTGGACCGACGAGCACTGCAAGCGCCTGAAGATGAGCCGCGAGCTGTGGAACAAGGGCATGAAGGCCGCCTCGCTCGCGATGGACTGCATGGACCCGGCCGCGATGGCCGCGCTGGAGATGACCGGCACCAAGTGCCCGCAGTCGATGACGGCCGAGGAGCGCGTGACGGCCTACGGTCCGCAGGCCTCTGCCAGCGGTGCGCCCGCCTCGCCGGTGCGCCCGGTGGCTGCGGCGGCACCTGCACCCGCCCCTGCCCCAGCGGCTCCGCAGCCTGTGGCCGTCGTGGCTCCGCCGGCGCCTGCCCCGGTTCCGCAGCAGCAGCAGCAACAACAGCAGGCCGCTGCCGCCTCCGAAGATGCGGGCGTGGTCACCATGCCAGTCATCAGCGCCACGGTGACGCCGATCGACCCGGCCGAAGCGGCCTCCATCCGCGCCGCGTCGCGCATGCTCGACCAGCGCTCCGACGACGTCGCGGCCGCACCGCGCGCGGCGCAGGCCGCGCAATGACCGCCCCGGAGCGCCACATGACCCGGTCCGTACTCATCCTCTGGCTGGCCGCGTGCTGCGCGGCCACCACGGCGGCGGCCGCGGCGGTCCAGCAGCAGCCGCTGCGCGTCGAGCGCGTGAACATGGGCAGCGGCCTGCAGAACGCGCGCGGCACCGAGAACGCGCTGCCCGTCGGCTCGCTCGGCGTATGGCACGTGCCGCAGTACCTGCCGGGCTATCCCACGGCCGCGACCATTTGGCCGCGCGTGATCTTCCTCCAGTGCACGGGGGACCTGTGCGCGGGCTACACGATCACGCCCGAGGTGGGGCGCGGCGAGTACCTTTTCTTCGTGCCGGCCGACAAGTAGCAGCGAGCACGTCGCCGGACACGTTCAGGGCGTGCCGCTCTTTCCCAGGCCATGGCGCAGCGATTGCGCCGTGGCCTCGGCCGTGTCGATGCGCCGCTGCAGTTCCTCGTTGACCACGCCGACCAGCGCCGCGAGCTCGGCCCTGCTGGGATAGAGCTCCTGCGCATCACCCACCTCTTGCTGGACGATGAGCTTTTCGAGGCACGCGTAGGCGCGCTGCATCGATTGGAGATTGCCGATGTCGTCGCACAGCTGCAGCACGAGCTGCTCGGCGTCGTGCGAGACGGAGGGTTCGGAAGAGGAAGAGGCGCGCGCGGATGCGCGAGGGGATGCAGCCATGAGTGGCCTCCAAGTGATTGCGGTTTGCTGAAACCGCCGCGCCCGAATCCAAACGGGGCGGCGGCTCGACGAGTTGGACTACCGGGCAACCACTTGCGTGAAACCGGCCGGGCTCGCGCCCGCACGTCGAGCCGCCAAAACTGGAAGCACGAATGACGAAGCCGCACGCCCTGCGGGGTGACTGCGGCTTGCGTCGCAGCGATTGCACGGGAGTCCAAGCCCGATCGCGCCGATGTTCGACGCGACCGGCGCAGTATAGCTACGCCGACTGCTCCCCCCCGACAGCTCAAGGGGTTGCTTTGCGCCATCGCGCCCGAATCAAACGGGGCGGCGGCTCGACGGGTTGGCCTACCGGGAAACCACTTGCTTGAAACCGGCCGGGCTTGCGCCCGCCCATCGAGCCGCCAAAAACTCGCCCCCCCTCAGGGAATGCTCCGCGCCACCACGCCCAGGTCGCGCCACGCCTCGGGGTGGCAGCTGAACACCAGGATCTGGTGCCGCTGCGCCGCGTCGTACAGCACCCGCTTCATCTGCCGCAGGCGCTCCTCGTCGGTGTGGACCAGCGCGTCGTCGAGGATGAGCAGCGTCGGCTTGTTCGCCTCGCGCAGCAGGTCGGCGTAGGCCAGCCGGGCGACCACGCCCATCTGCTCGCGCGCGCCCACGCTGAGCTCCTCGAACTCGCCGCTCTGGGCGCCACGCAGGCCCTGGCGCGTGATGCGGCCGGGCGAGAGATCGTCGCCGACCTCGATCTGCGCGCCGGGAAAAAGGATCTGCAGGTAGTGGTCGAGGTGCTTCTGCAACGGCGCGCGCAGGCGCCGCGCCAGTGCCGAGCGCTTCTCGCGCAGCAGCTTGAGCAGGTGGTCGAGCGCCCTCGCCCGCCGTTCGAGCTCGGCGCATCGGCGCGTGGCGTGTTCCAGCTCGCGCTGCTTCTCCGAAGCGGCTTCTTCCTGGCCCAGCGCGCCCTTGGTTTCCAGTTCGACTTCGAGCCGCGTGATCTCGTTGGCGCGCTGGCTGTGCGCGGCCTCGGCCTGCCTTGCGCTGCGTTCCAGCCGCTCGACGTCCTGCGCGAGCACGGGCAGGTTGACGGTCTGCA
>CAJYQC010000046.1 GCA_913776885.1 uncultured Variovorax sp. | reverse complement strand
CACAGCGGCGGTCGCTGGCCGAGGTCGCAAGCCGAAGCCCACGGCCAAGAAACAGCTCGCCGGTAACCCCGGAAAGCGGGCCTTGAACAAGGCCGAACCCCAGTTCTCCACGGTCACCAACGTCGATCCGCCCGAGTGGCTGAACGACCGGGCGGCGGACATGTGGAAGATGATCATTCCCGAGCTGCTGCGTGAGAACGTGCTGGCGCTCACCGACCTGCACAACGTCGAGGCCTTCTGCACGGCCTATGGCAACTGGCGCATGGCCCAGGAATCGATCAACACCCACGGCATCGTTGTGGAAGGCGCCCAGGGTGGGCCGATGAAGAACCCAGCCCTGACCGCAGCGAACGAGACGATGCGGCAGATGGTGACCTTCGGCTCATTGCTCGGCTTGGACCCAGCTAGCCGCACCCGGCTGATCGGCGGCAATAAACAGAAATCCACCAACGAATTTGCTGCATTACTGAGTTCCTGATGGCCAAGACCAAGACCCCCAACGTCGATAAGGCGCTGGCTTGGGCTCGGTCCGTCCTCAAGGGCAAGGTGCCTGCCTGCCGGTATGTGCACCAGGCGATCCAGCGGCACTTCGACGATGTGTCGGACAGCCGCGGCAAGGGCTACCCATTCAAGTTCGATCCGGCCAAGGCCGAGAAGAAGCTGAAGCTGATCCAGCTGCTGCCCCACACCAAGGGCGAGTGGGCGTTCAAGCGACAGCTGATTACCCTCGAGCCCTGGCAGGCCTTCGGCATGGCCGTCACCTTCGGCTGGGTCCGGAAGAAGACCGGCTTCCGCCGCTTCCGCGAGAGCTACTGGGAAGTGCCCCGCAAGAACGGCAAGAGCGTCATCGCCGCCGGCGTCGGCATCAGCATGTTCGTCGCGGACGGCGAGTTTGGCGGTGAGGTCTACAGCGGTGCCACCACCGAGAAGCAAGCCTGGGAGGTGTTCCGCCCGGCCCGGCTGATGGTGAAGCGCTCGCCAATGCTGATCGAGGCCGCAGGGATCGAGGTGAACGCCTCGAACATGAACGTGCCCGCCGAGGGCAGCCGCTTCGAGCCGCTGATTGGCAACCCGGGCGACGGTGCGTCACCCAGCTGCGCGATCATCGACGAATTCCACGAGCATGACAGCTCGGCCCAGTACGACACCATGCTCACCGGCATGGGGGCCCGCCGACAGCCGCTGATGTTCATCATCACCACGGCCGGCGCCAACATCGAGGGCCCGTGCTACGACAAGCGCCGCCAGGTCATCGAGATGCTGTCCGGCGCGGTACCGGATCCGGAACTGTTCGGCTACATCTGGACCCTCGACGAGGGCGACGACTGGACCGACCCGAAGAACTTGGCCAAGGCCAACCCCTGCATGGGGGTGTCGGTGTTCCAGGAGTACCTGGAGAGCCAGCTGGCCCGGGCGATCCGTTCGGCGCGCTTCACCAACACGTTCAAGACCAAGCACCTCAACCTGTGGGTGAGCGCGAAGGCGGGCTTCTTCAACGTCGAGAATTGGAAGGCCTGCGAGGACAAGACGCTGACCCTGGAGCAGTTCGAGGGACAGGAGTGCATCCTGGGCTTCGACCTGGCGCGCAAGCTGGACATGAACTCCATGGCCCGGCTGTTCTGGCGCGTGATCGACGGGAAGATCCACTACTACAGCGTGGCGCCGGGCTTCTGGGTACCGGAAGACACCGCCTACGACACCGACAACCGGCGGATGGCCGAGCGCTTCCAGAAGTGGATCAACACCGGCGACCTACAGGTCACCGCCGGCGCCGAGATCGACTACCGGGAGATCCTCGAGGAAGCCAAGGAGGCCAACCAGGCCGCCCCGGTGCTGGAAAGCCCAATCGACCCGCACGGTGCCACGAATCTGAGCCACCAGCTCGATGACGAGGGCCTCACGCCCGTCACCATCGTGCAGAACTACACCAACATGTCCGACCCGATGAAGGAGCTGGAAGCCGCCATCGAGTCAGGCCGCTTCCACCACGACGGCAACCCGATCATGACCTGGTGTATCGGCAACGTGGTGGGCAAGAACCTGCCCGGCAACGACGACGTCGTGCGGCCGATCAAGCAGGGCGATGACAACAAGATCGACGGCGCCGTGGCGCTGATCATGGCGGTGGGGCGGGCGATGGCGAAGGTCACGCTCGGCGACGGCGGCATGGACCGATTCATGGATTCAATCCGGGACCCCATATTCGAATGAGCACCGCATCGATCCTCTACCTGCTGATCGCAGTGCTGGGCTTTGGCCTGGCCGTGGCCGGCGTTTTCATCCTGCTCGGCCTGGGCTGGGCGCTGCTCGCTGGTGCTGCCTCGTGCTTCGCCGCGGCGGCATTCATCCGAAGAGGGCTGACCAGTGGCTAAGTCCCTCCTGTCCGTACTCAGCAGCGCGGTGTCCGCGCCGCAGACCTCGATCATCGACTGGGTCGGTCGGTCGTTATCCGGTGGCGCCGGCGGCATCTGGGCGCAAACGGTCGGCAGCACGTCCGCTACCGGCAAGACCATCACCGTCAACAAGGCGATGCGCCTGGCGGCCTGCTGGTCCTGCGTCCGGCTGATCTCCGAGACAATCGCGACGCTGCCGCTGGGCCTGTACATGCGCCAGGCCGACGGCGGCCGCAAGGTGGCCAGCGACAACGACCTGCACTGGATCATCAACACCAACCCCAACAGCCGCATGACCGCCGTGCAGTTCTGGGAAGCGGTGGTGGCTTCGATGCTGCTGCGTGGCAATGCCTTCGTCGAGATCGTCCGCATCGGCGGCCGGATCGTAGCGCTGGAGTTTCTGCTGCCCAACCGCATGGACCTGGACGTCGCTGACAACGGCGAAATCCTCTACCGGTACCGGGAGAAGAACGGTCAACTGCGCGACATCGCAGGCAGCGACATGATGCACATCCCGGCGTTCTCGCTGGACGGCCAGATCGGCCTGTCGCCCATCGCCTACGGCGCCGATGTCTTCGGCGCGGCGATGTCGGCGGAAGACGTGGCCGGCTCCACCTTCAAGAACGGCATGCACCAGACGGTCGCCTTCGAGGTGAACAAGACCCTCTCGCCGAAGCAGCGGGATGAATTTCGGGACTACGTCCAGCGCATCAGCGGCGCCATGAACGCCGGCAAGTCACCTGTGCTGGAGGAGGGCGTCAGCGCCAAGGTCATCGGGATCAATCCGGTCGATGCCCAGCTGCTGGAATCGCGCGAGTACAGCGCCGAGGAGATCTGCCGCTTCTACATGGTCGACCCGACCCTGGCGGGGTACAGCGACAAGGCGTCGAATTGGGGCACGGGCCTCGAGCAGAAGCTGCTGCGCTTCCTGACCTTCACCCTGCGCAGCTACATGCGCCGGATCGAGGAGGGCATCAACCGCAACCTGCTCACGCCGGCCCAGCGCCGCCAGATCTACTCGGAGTTCTCCATCGAGGGCCTGCTGCGCGCCGACAGCGCCGGCCGCGCCACCTTGTATTCGCAGATGGTGCAGAACGGCATCTACACCCGCGACGAGTGCCGCATGAAGGAGAACCTGCCCAGGATGGGCGGCAACGCCGGTGTGCTCACCGTGCAAACCAACCTGTCCCCAATCGACAAGCTCGGTCAGGGCGACGACGGGCAAGCCGCAAGGGCTGCTCTGCAGAACTGGCTGGACCAGCCGGCAAACTCCAAGGGGTAACTCATGCAATTCAAATCCAAGGCTGGCAGCTTCCGCTGCGAGCTGAGCCCGCGCGCGCTCGACAAATGGAACCCGGCCATCAAGGCGGCGGTGGAGTCCACCAGCGACACCATCACCATCTATGGGGTGATCGGCGAGGAATGGTACGGCGACGGCGTGACCGTCTTCCGCATCGATGCTGCCCTGCGCTCCATCGGCGACAAGGCGGTCACCGTCTACATCAACTCGCCCGGCGGCGACATGTTCGAAGGCCTGGCCATCTACAACCGTCTGCGCGAGCACAGCCAGCCCATCACCACCAAGGTGCTCGGCCTGGCCGCTTCGGCTGCCTCGGTCATCTACATGGCCGGCGCCAAGCGCGAAGTCGCGATGAGCGCCTTCCTGATGATCCACAACTGCTGGACCTTGGCCGTCGGTAACCGTCACGGCCTGCGCGACATCGCCGGGACCATGGAAGAGTTCGACGCCGCCATGGCCGACCTCTACGCCGAAGGCAGCGGCCAGCCGGTCACCGACGTCGCCGAGATGATGGACGACGAGACCTTCATCCGCGGCAAGCGCGCCCTGGAGCTGGGTTTCGCCACCGGCCTGCTGTCCTCGGACGAGATCACCGAGCGCCAGGACGAGCAGACCCAGCAGAGCAACGCGCTCAAGGCCATGGATGTCGCCCTGGCCAAGGCGGGCATGACCCGCAGCGAACGGCGCGAGCTCTTCGCCAGTTTCAAGTCCAGCACGCCGCGCGCTGCTGGCGGGGGCACGCAAGACGCTGCCTCGACCGACAAGCCCCGCGCTGTCGCGCTCGACCTGGCACCGCTCCCGAAACTCTCTTTCCCTACTCCCGCATGAGGCTTCACACCATGAGAAAACTTCGTCTGTCCCCGGCATTCCTGATGGCTGTGTTGTCCATCGCTGCCCTGATCCCCATGACCTTCGGCGCCAC
>CAJYQC010000045.1 GCA_913776885.1 uncultured Variovorax sp. | reverse complement strand
GTCTTGTCGAGGTCGCCGGCGCGCACGTACACCTGCAGCAGGTGTTCCTTGCCGCTGCGCGCCTTGATGCGCTGCTCGCGCGCCACCAGCTTGCCCGCCACCAGGGCGAACAGGTAGCTGGGTTTCTTGAACGGGTCGACCCACTTCGCGAAGTGGCGGCCCTCGGGCAGCTCGCCTTGTTCGACGAGGTTGCCGTTCGACAGCAGCACCGGGTACGCGGCCTTGGCGGCGCGCAGGGTGACGGTGTAGCTCGCCATCACGTCCGGACGGTCGAGGAAGTAGGTGATGCGGCGGAATCCCTCGGCCTCGCACTGCGTGAAGAAGGTGTCCTCGCTCACGAACAGGCCCATCAGCTTGGTGTTCTTGATGGGGCAGCAGGTGGTGAAGATCTCGAGTTCGAAGCTGTCGGGCAGGCCGTCGATGACCAGCTGGTCGCCCTCCATGCGGAACGACGCGCCCTGGCCGTTGACCAGCACGCGCGCCAGGTTCAGCTCGTCGCCGTCCAGGCGCAGCGGCTGCACCGGCGCCTCGGGGTTGCGGCGCATCTGCATGCGGTTGAGCACGCGGGTCTTGGCGGGGTCGAGGTCGAAGGTCAGGTCGACGGTGTCGATCCAGTAGGCCGGAGCGGCGTAGTCTTCGCGGCGGATGGCGATCGGTTGGCCTTGTGCGTCACGTAGCAGCATCGAGGGTCTCCAGAAATTTCGAATGGGCGAGTTCGTCGTAGTCGCGAACCGCGGCGATCACATGGGGGCCCGCCAGCTCGGCGGCGGTATGGGTGCTGCAGACGGCCACGGCGCGCATGCCGCCGCGGCGGGCAGCCTCGATGCCGAAGGGGGCGTCCTCGAAGACGATGCAGCGCTCGGGCGCAACGCCGATGCGGCGCGCGGCTTCCAGGAAGATGGCGGGCGTGGGCTTGCCGGTGAAACCCTCGTCGCCGCCCACGATGGCCAGCGGCAGCGGGTCCATCTTCAGGCGCGACATGGCGAACTCGATGTTGTGCCGGTCGCCGGCCGTGCCGACGGCCACCTTGAGCCCGCGCGCAACCGCCGCCTTGGCGAAGGCCGTAAAGCCTGCGACTTCGGTGAAGTTGTCGCTGAACATGGCGCGGTAGATCTCTTCCTTCTCGTGCACCAGCGCCAGGCACTCCTCGTCGGAGAGTTCGCGCTGGAACAGTTCGCGCATGCACTCGGCGCCGGTGCGGCCCGTGGTGCGCGCCAGGATGTCGCTCACGTCGAGCTTCAGGCCGTGGCGCGCCACGAATTCGACCCACGACCGCGCATGCCAGGGCATGGAGTCGATCATGGTGCCGTCCATGTCGAAGATGAAGGCTTCGACCTTGCCACCATCCTTCAGGCTTTGCAGGCTCATCGGGGTTACACGCCTTGCTTGAGAGAGGCTTCGATGAACACGTCGAGGTCGCCGTCGAGCACCTTCTGCGTGGCCGAGATTTCGACGTTGGTGCGCAGGTCCTTGATGCGGCTGTTGTCCAGCACGTAGCTGCGGATCTGGTGGCCCCAGCCCACGTCGGTCTTGCTGTCTTCCAGCTTCTGCTGTTCTTCCTGGCGCTTGCGCATCTCGTGGTCATACAGGCGCGAGCGCAGGCGCTTCCAGGCCACGTCGCGGTTGCTGTGCTGGCTGCGGCCGTCCTGGCACTGCACCACGATGCCGGTGGGGATGTGCGTCAGGCGCACGGCGGAGTCGGTCTTGTTGATGTGCTGGCCGCCGGCACCGCTCGCGCGGAAGGTGTCGGTGCGCACGTCGGCCGGGTTGATCTCGATCTCGATGGAGTCGTCGATCTCCGGGTACACGAAGATGCTGGCGAAGCTGGTGTGGCGCCCGCCCGAGGAGTCGAAGGGCGACTTGCGCACCAGGCGGTGCACGCCGGTCTCGGTGCGCAGCAGGCCGAAGGCGTAGTCGCCTTCCACCTTGATGGTGGCGCTCTTGATGCCGGCGGTGTCGCCGGGGGTTTCGTCCTCGAGCTGGGCCTTGAAGCCCTTGCGCTCGGCGTACTTCGTGTACTGGCGCAGCAGCATGCTGGCCCAGTCGCAGGCCTCGGTGCCGCCGGCACCGGCCTGGATGTCGATGAAGGCGTTCAGCGGGTCGGCCGGGTTGTTGAACATCCGGCGGAATTCGAGCTGCTTGATGTCGGCTTCGAGCGTGGCGGCGTCATCGGCGATGGCCTGCAGGCCGGCGATGTCGCCGTCTTCCTTCGACATCTCGTAGAGTTCAGTGTTGTCGGCCAGGCCGCTGGTGAGCCGGTCGAGCGTGACGACCACGTCGTCGAGCGACTTCTTTTCCTTGCCCAGCTCCTGGGCCTTCTTCGGGTCGTTCCAGACGTTGGGATCTTCGAGCGATGCGTTGACCGTCCTCAGGCGTTCGGCTTTGGCATCGTAGTCAAAGATACCTCCGTAAATCGACCGTCCGGGCGCTCAGGTCCGCGAGCATCGTGCCGATTTGGTTGATCTGTTCTGCGTCCATGGGGTGTCCTGACTGTGTTCGGGGGAAACCGGGCATTTTCTCATGCTCCGGTGTTCCGCCGAGGAGGACCCCCGTATTGCTCCTTCCCCCTCTGGGGAAAGGTCGGGATGGGGACGGGCAGGGCGCCCCATGCGAGCGCCGCTTGCCCCCACCCCGGCCCTACCCCCAGCCGGAGAGGGAGAAAGACCGGATTCAGAACGCCGGAACCAGCGACCCCTTGAACTGTGTCTCGATGAAGCTCTTCACCTCCGGCGACTGGTAGGCCGCCACCAGGCGCCTGGCCCAGGGCTTGTCCTTGTCGGCGCGGCGCACCGCGATCAGATTGGCGTAGGGGCTCTTGGGCGACTCCTTGATCACCGCGTCCTTGTTCAGCGAGAGGCCGGCCTTCTCGGCGTAGTCGTTGTTGATGGAGGCGATGGTCAGGTCGTCCAGCGAGCGCGGCAGCTGGGCGGCGTCGAGGGCCACCAGCTTCAGCTTCCTGGGGTTGGTCACCACGTCCAGCGGGGTGGCGTTGTTGTTCTTCACCGCCTCGGGCTTCAGCGTGATGAGGCCCGCCGACTGCAGCAGCAGCAGGGCGCGGTTGCCGTTGGACGGGTCATTCTGGATGCCGACCGAAGCGCCGTCGGGCAACTGGTCGATCGACTTGATCTTGCGCGAGTAGAAGCCCAGCGGCGCGGTGATGGTCAGGCCCACGGGCACGATGTCGAAGCCGCGCGCCTTGTTCTGGTTGTCCAGGAAGGGCTGGTGCTGGAAGGCGTTGGCGTCGAGGTCGCCCGAGGCCAGGGCGGCGTTGGGCAGCTGGTAGTCGTTGAACACCACGACCTGGATGTTCAGCCCGTCCTTGGCGGCGACCTTCTTGACCACCTCGAAGATCTGCTCGCCGTTGCCGACGGAGACGCCGACCTTGATCGAGTTCTTGTCCTGCGCGAATGCGCCGGAGCCTGCGAGGAGGGCGGCTGCCAGGGTGGCGAGGGCGAAGGTACGGCGGCGGAAATTGGTATGCATGTGCTTGCGCGAATCGAAAAAAACGAAGGCGCGAATGTGGCATTGCCCGATGCCGAAGGGAACGAACCAATGCTCATATCCATATGGCCCATATGGCGACGGAAAGCGGTGTAGGGTGTGCCCTTATGTGCTTTGGTGCATAAGCAAGCGCCGATTTGTTCGTTCCCTTTCGCTGCGTTTCTTTTCATACTCGGCACCTTTTCGCGAACCTACGCGACCTGCGCCATCCGCGCCGGCCGCGCTTCTTCTCCATGACCCACCCTACGCCTGACCAGGGCCGCGGCGATCACGCGGCGCCAGTCATCCGTCTCCAATCGGTGCAGAAATCCTTCGCCTTGCCCAGCGGCGAGGTGTTCGACGCCGTGCAGTCGCTGTCGCTCGACATCCAGCAGGGCGACGTGTTCGGCCTGATCGGCAAGAGCGGCGCCGGCAAGTCCACGCTGCTGCGCCTCATCAACCTGCTGGAGCGGCCCGACGCGGGCCGCGTCTTCGTCGGCGGGCGCGACCTCACCACGCTCTCGCGCAGCGAGTTGCGAGACACGCGCCAGAACATCGGCATGATCTTTCAGCAGTTCAACCTGCTGCAGAACGCCACCGTGTTCGACAACGTGGCCTTCCCACTGAAGATCCACGGCCGCCATTCCAAAGGCGAGATCGACGCCCGCGTGCGCGAATGCCTGGCCCTGGTTGGCCTGGCCGAGAAGATCGACACCTACCCTGCGCAGCTCTCCGGCGGCCAGAAGCAGCGCGTGGCCATCGCCCGCGCGCTGGCACCGCGCCCGCAGGTGCTGCTGTGCGACGAGCCCACCTCGGCGCTCGATTCCGAAACCACGCGCTCGCTGCTGGAGACGCTGCGCGACATCAACCAGAAGATCGGCGTGACCATCGTGATCGTGACGCACGAGCTCTCGGTGGTCGAGGTGCTGTGCCGCAACGTGGCCATTCTTGAAAAGGGCCGGCTGGTGGAGCAGTTCGCGGTCGATGCGGCCGGCGAGGCAGAACGCAAGACCGCGCTGGGCCGCGAGATCGACGAGCTGGTGCGCCGCCGCGAGCGCGATGCGCGCGAATCCCGCGCGGCGCAACCGTCCGCCCAGGCGGGCGCGCAGGAGCTGGCCTATGTTTGAGAACATCG
>CAJYQC010000044.1 GCA_913776885.1 uncultured Variovorax sp. | reverse complement strand
CAAGGACTTCAAGACCTGTCTCAAGACCGCTGCAGCGGCTGCCGCCAGGGGCGCGCCGCCGGCCATCGCGCACAGCGGCGCGGGCACCGTGAGCCATCTCGCCGGTGAACTGCTGGCGAGCCGCACGAAGATCAGGTTCAACATGGTTCCGTACCGCGGCTCGGCGCCCGCGCTCACCGACGTGGCCGCGGGCACGGTGGCAGGCCATTTCGCGACCCTGGCGAGCGGCTCCAGCCTGCTGGGCGCCAACCGCATCCGGCCGCTGCTGGTGACGAGCACGCAGCGCGTGAACCTGCCGGGCCTGCAGAACGTGCCTGCCCTTGCGGAGAACGGACTCAGGGGCCTGGAGATCGACCAGTGGTGGGCCCTGGTGGCGCCGGCCACCACGCCGCTGGACGTGATCGAGAAGCTGCGCCGCGAGGCCGTCGCCGCGCTGGAGCACCCTTCGGTGAAGGAGCGGCTGTCGGTGCTCGGCGTGCAGATGAAGGGATCGACGCCGGCCGAACTGCGCGCCTTCCTGCGCTCCGAGGCCGAGCGCTGGCAGAAGGCCGCGCACGAGATCGGGCTGCAGCCGCAGTAGGCGGTCTGCTCCCGCGCTATTTCGCGTCGCTGTAGACGGTGGCGCGCGACACGCCCATGTGCGCCGCCGCGATCTCTGCGCCGCGGCGCACTTCCAGCATTCCCGCCTTCTTCAGCTCCTGCACCAGCTGCTTGCGGTCGGCCGGCTTCAGCGAGCGCGGCATGGTCGCGCGCGCGGCTGCGAACTCGTCGATGCGCGCCTGGATGCGCTCGGAGTGGCTGCCGCCGCCCGTTTCGAGGTGCTCGTGCACCTCCTTGTCGTCGATGCGCGTGAACTGCGAGATCGCGCCCTGGAAGCTCTGGAACAGCGTCAGGTCGACGTTCAGGCACAGCGCGGCCACGTACTCGCCGCCCTCGTCCTTGATGCCGATGGAGGTGCTCTTGACCTTGCGGCCGTCGGCAAAGGTGTTGGCGTAGTTGGCGATCACCGCCGGGAACTCCGGGTCGCGGATGCGCGCGAGGCCCAGCTCGGTGACCGAGTCGCCGACCTCGCGGCCGCTCAGGCTGTTCTCGATCGCGTGGATCGCGTTACTGGGGTTGCTCAGGTCGTGCACCACCACCTCGCAGAAGGGCGCGAAGGTCTGGCCCAGCCCTTCGGCGATGTTGCTGAGCATGTCGAGCAGCTGCTTGTTCGGCTTCTTCTTCATACCGGGGAATGTATCGGGTACGTATCCAGCTCTGGACGAACAATCTGATTTGTACAAAAAGTACAGTATTGGATGTATTATCCAATCCTGTCCGCTTTGATGATCCAGGAGCCACGAATGACAGAACGCGCACGCTACGTCGACCCTCGCACCGGCAGGCATCATGAGCTGTCGGAGCGCCGCTGGCGTTCGGACGACGGCAACCCGATGCTGGTCACGCCGCTGCCTGGCATCGGGCGCGACGACATCGATTCGCGCACGCGCTCGCTGTGGCGCTATCGCGCGGCGCTGCCGGTGGCCATCGACCGTCCCGCGAGCATGGGCGAGGGCTGCACGCCGCTGGTGCAGAAGCGCTGGGGCGGCTTCGAGCCGTACTTCAAGCTCGAGTGGTTCAACCCGACCTGCAGCTTCAAGGACCGCGGCGCGGCGGTGATGATGTCCTTCCTTCGCCAGATCGGCGTCGACGCGGTGCTGGAGGACAGCTCGGGCAATGGTGGCGCGGCCATCGCGGCTGCGGGCGCGGCGGCCGGCATGCGGGTGAAGGTGCTCGCGCCGAGCTACACGCCCGCGCCGAAGGTGGCACAGATCCGCGCCTTCGGCGCCGAAGTGCAGCTGGTGCCCGGGCCGCGCGAGGATTCGGAGTACGAGGCGGTGCGGCAGTCGGAGTCGATCTTCTACGCGAGCCACAACTGGCATCCGTTCTTCCTGCAGGGCACGAAGACGCTGGCATACGAGCTGTGGGAAGACCTGGGCTTCGTGGCGCCGGACAACGTCGTGATCCCGACCGGCGCGGGCAGCAACGTGCTCGGCTGCTGGATCGGCTTCAAGGAGCTGCTGGCGGCGGGGCAGATCGCGAAGCTGCCGCGCATCTTCGTCGCCCAGCCGCTGAACTGCTCGCCGATCGACGCAAGCTTCACCGCGGGCGTCGACACGCTGGTGGAGCGCGCCGTGCAGCCGACCATCGCCGAAGGCACGGCGATCAAGCGGCCGGTGCGGCTGGCGGAAATCATGCAGGCGCTGCGCGAGACGAACGGCACGACCGTGGCGCTGACCGAAGAGCAGATCGCGGCAGCCGTGCGCCGGCTCGCGGCCTGCGGCCTCTATGCCGAGCCCACGTCCGCATCCGCCGCAGCGGCCATCGACGTGCTGGCGCAGCGCGACGACATCCGAAGCACGGAGACGACGGTGGCGCTGCTGACGGGCACCGGGCTCAAGTCGACGCAGTTCATGACGGGGCTGTTCGCGGATGCTGCGGCCGCATAGCCGCATAGCCGCATAGCCGCATAGCCGCACAGGCCGCACAGGCCGCACAGCTGCACAGCTGCATAGCTGCACAGCTGCACAGCTGCACAGCCGGGGCAGCGTGCAAAAAAATGGCCCCCACGCCGCTTGGCATGGGGGCCACCCTCTTGCTTGCCGATTCGTTGTCGGCTCGCTCCCTGATTACCTCTATTTCCTCCGAGCCCTTATTTCCACTTCCAGCCCACGCCGGCGTTCAGGCCCCATTCCTTGCCCGTGGTCGAGATACCCGCGCCCCACGAAATCCTTCCATCATTGGCAAGCGCCTTGAAGGTCAACGCCACTGCGCTGTAGCCCTTGTAGCTGCCCACCCCGACACCCACGGTCTTCTCGCCCGCGGCGAGCGTGGGCAGGTAGGTGCCCGACATGGCCATGGCCATCGCCGTGCCGGTGTACGCGATGCGTGCGACGTCGGCGACCTGGCTGCGCACCTGGTTGAGCTGGCTCACATTGACCGCGTCGGAGGGAAGCACGCCCGGCGCCACGTTGGAGATGCGCGTGCCGCCCGGCGCCTGGCCGTTGCCCAGCACGAGCTGGCTGTGGTCGACCGATCCGTCGGGGTTGGTTGCGTACTGGGCGCTGCTGGCCCGCGCGGCCGATTCGGAGGCCTTGAGCTGCGCGACGTTGGCTGCGTCGCTGTCCGCCTTGCCTGCGGCCACGCCGTTGATCTGGCGAAGCCGGCCGCTGGCTGCATCGCCGACCGAAGCCGCGGCCTGGGTGCTGGTCGTCGCCTTCACGGCGGCCTGATGCTGCGCCGATGCATTGCGAGACACGTACCCGGCCACACCGGCGCCGGTGGCGGCCACCGAGCCGGCGCCCAGTGCCACGCCTTCGCTCTGCTGCACCACCGCGCCGAAGCCGATGGCGGTACCCCTGGCGATCCGCGGTGCCTGGCTCAGCGAGGTTCCACCGGCATCGGCACCATCGCCCAGAGCGGTGCCGCCGCCCCCTGCGCGCGAATCCGCGCCGATGGCCTGCGAGCCCGCGGCCAGCGCGCCGGTGCCGATGGCGATCGCGTTCGCGCCCGTCGCGAGGGCGTGGGAGCCCACGGCCACTGAGCTGTTGGCTGCTGCCTTGGCACCCGTGCCGGCCGCAAGGGAGTTGGAACCGCTGGCTTCCGACTGCGGGCCGATCGCCACGGAACTGTCGCCGCTGGCCATCGAGTCGCCCGCCGTCGACCTGGTGTGGAAGTACCTGGTGCCCGTGTTGTAGATGGTGCTGACCGAGGTGCTCAGGCTGCGCAGGTTGCCGTTGGTGGTGGACAGGCCGGTGGAGAGGCTTCCGATGCCGGCCGCAGTGGACGTCGACAGGCTTGCGAGGGCGCCGTTGGTCGTGTTCAGGCCGGTCGAGAGGCTGCCGATGCTGCCTGCCGTGGATGTGGACAGGCTCGCGATGGTCCCGTTGGTCGTGTCCAGGCTGGTCGACAGCGAAGCGGTGGCGGTCGAGAGCTGGCTGACGTTGACCGCGTCGGTCGGGGCGCCGCCTGCGGCGACATTGGTGACTCTGCGCTCGCTGCCGCTGCTGCCTACCGACAGCTCGCCGGCCGGCGTCGCGGCTGCGACCGCGGTTCCTGCGGCTGGCGCGTAGGTGGGTGATCCCTGCAGGCTCGCCAGCGAGTTGGAGGTGGTGCTGCCGGCGCCGATGGCGGCGGAGTTGTCGTACTTCGCGGAGGCGCCGCTGCCCAGGGCCACGGCACCTTGGCCGTTTGCAGTGGACGCCGCGCCGATCGCTGCCGAGTTCAGCCCCTGCGCATGCGCGTCGTAGCCGAAGGCGGCGCTCCCGGTTCCCGACGCGTTGCTCGAGAGCCCGGCCGCGGTGGCCCATTTGCCCGCGGTGCCGGAGAAGCCGATGGCGGTGGACCCGTCTCCCGTGCCCTGCGAATAGCTGCCATACACCGTCACGCCTTCGAGGTTGTTGCCGCTCGAGTTGCAGCCGGTGATGTTGGACCAGGGACCGGTCCCGTCGACCGGCATGCTGTTCGTGCCGGTGACGGTCACGCGCCCGATGGTCGCGGTGCCCGTGCTGTTGCAATTGGCAGGGGCATAGGTCGAGGCGTTGGCTGCGAGCGGCGAGAGCTGCAGCCCGCTGGCGAGAACTGCCGCGGTGACGGCTGACAGCCTGAAGCCCATGCGGCCGGCGCGTGTGTTTCTGTAGGAATTGCTCATGGCTTTTTCTTTGAATTGATCTTCCAAAAAGGAAATGCGGACTCGATGCGCGTGACGAGACGGCCTGATTCCAGTGCCGGAATCGGGCGTAATTCGTTTTGCGGGTGAAAGATGGATTTCCCGGCTTGGAGAAATCGGCCTCGCCGACGGCTGCTTGCCGGCGCCGTTCAGCGGGCAAGTGGCGAGGCGTGAGCTAGCTACAGGGCTCGAGTGAAATCATTCCAACCTCTCTGTGTTTATTCGGCGATGAAACTCGCGGAGAGGTGCGTTGCCAAGCTCCGTCAAGACTTCGAGGCTGCGGAATGTATCGGGTGGAAATCGGCTCGGACAATGACCATTAATGTCAATTAATGGCATTCTTCCGCGCTTGAAGTATTTCCAGATTGCGGCCTTCTTTTTTTGAGCGAGAAGAAGTCCGCGATTTCGATTTTTCTCTTCAGAGGAATCTCGCCGTCAAAACAGTCGTGCAGCGCATTGATGACAAAAAATGCCAGGAGGGAGTCGGCGCACAGGGGCTGAAATGTTCTTGTGTCTGCAACAAAAATCACGCTTTTCAGACGCGCTGCAGACGGGGCGCGGCATTGCGCGCGTACTTTGAACAGCTTCACCAGGGCCAGGCGATGGACGTGCCCGCGTTGCTCTCGACGGCACACGCATGAAGCAGTCGCGCGACGGTCAGGTCCTGCAGCGCGAGGCCGGTCATGTCGAAGACGGTGATGTCTTGCGGCGCCCGCTCGAACGCAGCCTTGCCGCTGAGCAGGTCGCCCAGCTCCACGCATTCGGTGTCGGGCGCCCACTGCGTCTCGCCGATCTGCCGGGCCTGCATGCGGTCGTCGACGAACAGGCGCGCGCGTTCCAGCAGGCCTTCCGGCAGCTCCCGCTTGCCGCGGGTGTCGGCGCCGACACAGTTCAGGTGCGTGCCGGGCCGTACGGCATCGAGCTCGAACAGGGCTCCTGCGCCCGGCGTGGCCGTGATCACGATGTCGCTTTCCGCCACGGCCGCGTTGCGGTCGTGCGCCGGCGCGATGCTGCAGCGGCCGGCGAAGCGGGCTTCGAAGGCGGCGTTGCGCCCGCCGTTCGTACCCACATAGAGAACCTCGCGCAGCGAGGACATCAGCCGCAGCGCGAATTCGAGCTGGATGTGCGCCTGCACGCCGGTGCCGAAGATGCAGAGCCGCGCACTGTCGGCCCGCGCGAGACGCTGCAGGCCCAGGCCGCCGGCTGCGCCCGTGCGAACCGTCGTCACCGTGTTGCCGTCGATGACGCACAGCGGCCGGCCTGTCGCCGGGTCGATCAGCATGATCGTCGCCTGATGGGGTTCGCCGCCGCGTTGCCGATTGGCCGGCCAGAAGCCCGCCGCCTTGAATCCGAGCAGCCCCTGGGCCTGCACGTCGCCGGACTTGATGCCGAACACGCCGCCGGTGCCCAGCGCCTCGCGCACCACCGGGAACACGCGGCCCTCGCGGCCGCTGTGCAGCACGAAGGCTTCGCGCACGGCCCCGACCACTTCGTCATGGGAGAGAAGGGTGTCGACCTGGTTCTTGTCGAGCAGCAGGAGCCGGGCGTCGGCGGGCGCGATGGAGGATGTCATCTGGAAATATTATCTATCTCCAGACAAAAATCAAAAACCAGCGAGAGGCGATCCGGTCAGCGCCCCGTGTGCACCTTGATCCGGATCGTCGCCACGTTCCAGCCCCGGTTCCTGAGGCGGGTCACGAGCATCGGCGAAAGCTGGCGCAGCTTGGCCGCGGCGGCGCTGCCCTTGACCAGCAGGCACCAGACGTCGCCCTCGGCGGGCCCGGCCTGCACGGCAGGGCGCATGGCCGGCGGGATCAGTCCTTCCACCGCCTTGAGCCGCTCGGTGGTGTCGCGCGCGCGCGCCATCAGGCTGCCCAGCGTGGGGGCGCCTTCCGCAGCTTGCTGCAGTGAGATGGCGGGGGGGAGTCGGCGATACATCGGTAATCCAGGGGTTAGAAACAAGACAGCTAAAATGCCCGGTTTGCCGGCGCTTGCGCCGGTAAAAGGCTGCTTGCTTTCATGGAAAGCGCGCCCAACTGCTTTCACCATATCTTAGGGAATCCGGTCGAAGTGCCTGCGGTATCTCATCAGGCGCCCGTCCATCTCCACCCATGGCAACCAACTTCCTGACCCAGATTTTCGGCAGTCGCAACGATCGGCTGCTCAAGCAGTATCGCAAGACGGTGGAACGCATCAATGCGCTCGAACCCGCGTTCGAGAAGCTCAGCGACGACGCGCTGCGCGCCAAGACCCAGGAGTTCAAGGACCGCATCGCCAAGGGCGAGACCCTCGACGCCCTGCTGCCCGAAGCCTTCGCCACGGTGCGCGAAGGCTCCAAGCGCGTCATGAAGATGCGCCACTTCGACGTCCAGATGCTCGGCGGCATGGCGCTGCACAACGGCAAGATCTCCGAAATGCGCACCGGCGAAGGCAAGACGCTGACCGCCACGCTGCCGGTGTACCTGAATGCGCTGTCGGGCAAGGGCGTGCACGTGGTCACGGTGAACGACTACCTCGCCAACCGCGACGCGACCTGGATGGGCCGCCTCTACAACTTCCTCGGCCTGACGGTGGGCATCAACCTGCCGCAGATGCCGCGCGAGGAAAAGCAGGCCGCCTACCGCAGCGACATCACCTACGGCACGAACAACGAATACGGCTTCGACTACCTGCGCGACAACATGGTCTACGAGCCGGGCGACCGGGTCCAGCGCGGGCTGAACTACGCGATCGTCGACGAGGTGGACTCCATCCTGATCGACGAGGCCCGCACGCCGCTGATCATCAGCGGCCAGGCCGAAGACCACACCGATCTCTACCTCGCCATCAACAAGGTCGTGCCGCTGCTCAAGAAGCAGGAAGGCGAAGCCGACCCGCGCACGGGCGAGGGCGTCACGGTGCCCGGCGACTTCACGGTCGACGAGAAGACGCACCAGGTGTTCCTCACCGAGGACGGCCACGAGAACGCCGAGCGCCTGCTGAGCGAATTCCAGCTGCTGCCCGAGGGCGCGTCGCTCTACGACCCGGCCAACATCACGCTGATGCACCACCTGAACGCGGCGCTGCGCGCCCGTCACCTCTACCACCGCGACCAGCACTACGTGGTGCAGCAGGGCGAGGTGGTGATCGTCGACGAGTTCACCGGCCGCCTCATGAGCGGGCGCCGCTGGAGCGACGGCCTGCACCAGGCCGTGGAAGCCAAGGAAGGCGTGGAGATCCAGGCCGAGAACCAGACGCTGGCGTCCATCACCTTCCAGAACTACTTCCGCCTGTATTCCAAGCTCGCCGGCATGACCGGCACGGCCGACACCGAAGCCTACGAGTTCCAGGAGATCTACGGCCTCGAGACCGTCATCATCCCGCCGAACCGCCAGAGCAAGCGCGAGGACCAGCTCGACCGCGTCTACAAGACCACGCGCGAGAAGTACGAGGCGGCCATCCAGGACATCCGCGAGTGCTACGAGCGCGGCCAGCCGGTGCTGGTGGGCACATCGTCCATCGAGAACTCCGAGATCATCGACGGCCTGCTGACCCAGGCGGGGCTGCCGCACCAGGTGCTCAACGCCAAGCAGCATGCACGCGAGGCCGACATCGTGGCCCAGGCCGGCCGCACGAAGATGATCACCATCGCGACCAACATGGCCGGCCGCGGCACCGACATCGTGCTGGGCGGCAACATCGAGAAGATGATCGAGGCCATCGAGAACGACGAAGGCCGCGACGAGGCGGCCAAGCAGGCCGACATCGCCCAGATCCGCGCAGAGTGGAGCAAGGACCACGAATTCGTGAAGTCCCTCGGCGGCCTGCGCATCATCGCCACCGAGCGCCACGAGTCTCGCCGGATCGACAACCAGCTGCGCGGCCGCTCGGGCCGCCAGGGCGACCCGGGCTCCTCGCGCTTCTACCTGAGCCTGGACGATCCGCTGATGCGCATCTTCGCGGGCGACCGCGTGAAGGCGATCATGGACCGCCTGAAGATGCCCGACGGCGAGGCCATCGAGGCCGGCATCGTCACGCGCAGCATCGAGAGCGCGCAGCGCAAGGTCGAGGCGCGCAACTTCGACATCCGCAAGCAGCTGCTCGAGTACGACGACGTGTCGAACGACCAGCGCAAGGTGATCTACCAGCAGCGCAACGACATCCTCGACGCGGGCGACCTCACGGCGCAGATCGGCGCGCTGCGCGAAGGCTGCTTCACCGACCTCGTGCGCCAGTACGTGCCGGCCGAATCGGTCGAGGAGCAGTGGGACCTCGAAGGCCTGGAGAAGACGCTCTTCAACGAGTGGGGCATCGACATGCCGCTCAAGAAGGAGGTCGAGGCCTCGGAGGCCGTCTCCGACGAGGACATCGTCGAGAAGGTGCTGAAGAACGCCAACGAGACCTTCGACGCGAAGGTCGCGCTGATCGGCCAGGAGAACTTCACGCAGTTCGAGCGCATGGTGCTGCTGCAGAGCATCGACACCCACTGGCGTGAACACCTGGCCTCGCTCGACTACCTGCGCCAGGGCATCCACCTGCGCGGCTATGCGCAGAAGCAGCCCAAGCAGGAATACAAGCGCGAGGCCTTCGAGCTGTTCGGCCAGCTGCTCGATTCGGTCAAGAACGAGGTCACGCGCCAGCTCATGACGGTGCGCGTGCAGTCGAGCGAGCAGCTCGAGGAAGCTGCCGAAGCCATGGAAAGCCGCGGCGAGAACGTCTCGAACATCACCTACTCGGCACCGACCGAGACGGGCGAGGTCGAGGTTCGCGTCGACGAGGAGAGCCAGCGCCGCGCCGCTGCCACCGGGCTTGCCGCGGGTGCTGCCGCCTTCGCCCGCGTCGGCCGCAACGACCCCTGCCCCTGCGGCAGCGGCAAGAAGTACAAGCAGTGCCACGGCAAGCTCACCTGAGCTAGACGACCCCCAGGGTTGCCGCACCGGCAGGGCCGGCTTCCGCGGCACCCCGGGCGACGAAGAGTGCGCCGTGTCGGTGCCGACGAAAGATTGATACGCCAGAAGGAACAAGTGCCATGCCCGTGAACCTGTCCGCTCCCGATCCTGCCGCCCTGTTCGCGGTGCCCGGCGTCCGCATCGGCGTGGCCGAAGCGGGCGTGCGCAAGGCCAATCGCAAGGACCTGACGGTCGTGCTGATCGACGAGGGCTCGGCCGTCGGCGGCGTGTTCACGCAGAACCGCTTCTGCGCGGCGCCGGTGCAGGTCTGCCGCGAGCACCTGGCCGCGAACCACGGCATCCGCGCGATGGTCATCAACACCGGCAACGCCAACGCCGGCACCGGCGAAGACGGCCTGATGCGCACGCGCTCCACCTGCATCGCGCTGGCGCGCAGGCTGGAGATCTCGCCCGAGCAGATCCTGCCGTTCTCCACCGGCGTGATCATGGAGCCGCTGCCCGTCGACCGCATCGAGGCCGGCCTTCCCGCAGCCCTGGCCGACGCCAGGGAGGACAACTGGGCGCGCGCTGCCGAAGGCATCATGACCACCGACACCATTCCCAAGGCGTTCAGCCAGCGGGTGCAGGTCGGCGGCGCCACCGTCACCGTCACCGGCATCAGCAAGGGCGCCGGCATGATCCGCCCGAACATGGCGACCATGCTGGGCTTCATGGCGACCGACGCGAAGATCGATCCCTCGCTGATCCAGCCGTTGGCGAAGCAGCTGGCCGATGCCTCGTTCAACCGCGTGACCATCGACGGCGACACCTCGACGAACGACTCGTTCGTGGTCATCGCCACGCAGAAGGCCGCCCACGCGACCATCACCTCGCTCGACTCGGCCGAGGGCAAGGCGCTCGTGACCGCCATGCAGGAGGTCGCACGCAAGCTGGCGCAGGCCATCGTGCGCGACGGCGAAGGCGCGACCAAGTTCATCACCATCCAGGTCGAAGGCGGCAAGGACGCCGCCGAGTGCAGGCAGGTGGCCTACGCCGTGGCGCATTCGCCGCTCGTGAAGACGGCCTTCTACGCCAGTGACCCGAACCTGGGCCGCATCCTGGCGGCCGTGGGCTATGCGGGTCTCGCCGATCTCGACCAGACCGGCATCGACCTGTTCCTCGACGACGTGCACGTGGCCGTCAAGGGCGGGCGCAACCCGTCGTACCGCGAGGAGGACGGCCAGCGCGTGATGAAGCAGAGCGAGATCACCGTGCGCATCGGCCTGGGC
The DNA here is from genome assembly GCA_913776885.1 of uncultured Variovorax sp. Taxonomy (GTDB): domain Bacteria; phylum Pseudomonadota; class Gammaproteobacteria; order Burkholderiales; family Burkholderiaceae_C; genus Variovorax. The sequence goes on along the minus strand of CAJYQC010000044.1, from coordinate 8,813 downwards.
CGCGGCAATGCCAGCGAGACCGTGTGGACCTGCGACTTCAGCCACGAATACGTGACGATCAACGCCGACTACAGATCCTGATGACCCCCACGCTCCGCACTTCGTGTCGTCGCTGCCCCCCGAGGGGGCGCTCTACGCCCTTCGGGCGGCCGGGCGGGCGCAGATGAACGAGCAGTTCCAACGGCTGATCGAACGCGCCGAGCAGCTCATCACCCGCATCGAATCGATCCTTCCGCAACCGCTGGCGGAGCCCGCCGACTGGAACGCGTCGATCGCCTGGCGCTACCGCCGCCGCAGCTCGGGCCACGGCGTGCTCGAGCCCGTGAAGCACGTGGCGGCGATGTCGCTCGATTCGCTGAAGGAAATCGACGTCCAGAAGGAAAAGATCGCGCGCAACACGCAGCAGTTCGTCGAGGGCAAGCCCGCCAACAACGTGCTGCTGACGGGCGCGCGCGGCACGGGCAAGTCGTCGCTGATCCGCGCCTGCCTGCAGACCTACGCGCCGCAGGGGCTGCGCCTGATCGAGGTGGACAAGGCCGAGCTCACCGACCTGCCCGACATCGTCGAGGTGGTCTCGCAGCGGCCCGAAAAGTTCATCGTGTTCAGCGACGACCTGAGCTTCGACGAGGGCGAGCCGGGCTACAAGGCGCTGAAGTCGATCCTCGACGGCTCCATCGCGGCCTCGACGCCCAACGTGCTGATCTACGCGACCAGCAACCGGCGCCACCTGCTGCCCGAGTACATGAAGGACAACCTCTCGTACACCCACACCGAGGACGGCGAAGTCCACCCCGGCGAGGTGATCGAGGAAAAGATCTCGCTGTCGGAGCGCTTCGGCCTCTGGGTGAGCTTCTATCCCTTCAGCCAGAACGAATACCTGACGATCGTGGGCCAGTGGCTCTCGTCGTTCGGCATGGACGAGGCCACCATCGCGGCGGCGCGGCCCGAGGCGCTGGTGTGGGCGCTGGAGCGGGGCTCGCGCAGCGGCCGCGTGGCCTACCAGTTCGCGCGCGACTACGCGGGCCGGAGCCCAGCGTGAGCGAACAAGCCCGCAAGCACACGGAGGTCGCGGTCGGCGTGCTGATCCGCCTGTCCGACGGCGCGCTGCTGCTTTCCACGCGGCCCGAGGGCAAGGCCTACGCGGGCTTCTGGGAGTTTCCCGGCGGCAAGATCGAGGTGGGCGAGACGGTCGAGCAGGCGCTGCGGCGCGAGCTTCAGGAAGAGCTCGGCATCACCATCGACGGCGCCGAGGTCTGGAAGGTGACCGAGCACGACTATCCGCACGCGCTGGTGCGCCTGCACTGGTGCAAGGTCACGGCCTGGAGCGGCGAATTCGAGATGCGCGAAGGCCAGCGCATGGCCTGGCAGCAGCTGCCGCTGGACGTGGCGCCGGTGCTTCCGGGCGCGTTTCCGGTGCTGCAGTGGCTGTCGGAAGAGCGCGGCCTGCCGTTCGTGGCGCCGCCGGTGGTCGCGCCTGCCGACGCGCAGCAGGCCAGCTGATCGCTTGATGCATCCCAAGTACCGTCCGGACATCGACGGCCTGCGTGCAATCGCCGTGGGCTCGGTACTGGTCTACCACGCCTTCCCGACGGCGCTGATGGGCGGCTTCATCGGGGTCGACATCTTCTTCGTGATCTCGGGCTTCCTGATCACGACCATCATTCTCCAGAGCCTGGCGGCGGGCGACTTCAGCTACCACGACTTCTACGCGCGGCGCATCCGGCGCATCTTCCCGGCGCTGATCGTGGTGCTGTTCGCCACGCTGTGCGCGGGCTGGTACGTGCTGCTGTCCGACGAGTTCGCCGAGCTCGGCAAGCAGACCGTGGGCGGCGCCGCCTTCGTCGCCAACTTCGTGTTCTGGGGCGAGTCGGGATATTTCGACACCGCCGCAGAAACCAAGCCGCTGCTGCACCTGTGGTCGCTGGGCATCGAGGAGCAGTTCTACATCTTCTGGCCGCTGCTGCTGGGGCTGGCCTGGCGCAAGGGCTGGCCGATCGTGCGTGTGGTGCTGGCGGTGGCGGCGGTGTCGTTCCTGGTGAACGTGACCACGGTGCATCCGCTGCCGGCGGCGTCGTTCTATTCGCCGGCTTCCCGTTTCTGGGAGCTGATGGTGGGCGGCATCCTGGCCTGCATGCGGCTGAAGCCGCCGGCGCCGAGCGCCTGGCGCAGCCACCTGCAGTCTGTGCTGGGCGTGGGGCTGATCGTGCTCGGTCTGGTGATGATCCGCAGCAACAAGTCGTTTCCCGGCTGGTGGGCGCTGCTGCCCACGCTGGGCGCGGTGAGCTGCATCGCGGCCGGGCCGAACGGCGTGCTCAACAAGTACCTGCTGTCGAACCGGGTGATGGTGTGGATCGGCCTCATCAGCTATCCGCTGTACCTGTGGCACTGGCCGCTGCTGGCGTTCGTGCGCATCGTGGAGGCTGATCCGCTGCATCCCTCGCCGGTCTACCGTGCCGGCGCGATGGTGGCCGCCGTGCTGCTGGCATGGGGCACCTATCGATTCGTCGAGCGGTACACGAGAAGCCGTCCCGGTCCGGGCATCCTCAAGGCGCTGGGCGCGGGCATGGTGCTGATCGCCGCGCTGGGCGCCGCGATCTTCTTCGGCTTGCCCGGACCCCGCAACAACAGCGAGCGGCTGCAGATCGTCGCCAACGCCACGCTCGACGCCGACTATTACGCCGGCTTCAAGCTCGACCAGATCGGCGAGCAGTTGGTCTACAAGACCGGCGGTGGGCCGAAGCGCGTGCTCTTCGTGGGCGACAGCCACGTGCAGCAGTACGCGCCGCGCATCATGGAGCTGTCCCGCACGCTGTCGATGCCTGACAGGTCGGCCTGGTTCGTGACCCAGGGCGCCTGCCCCGCGGTGCCGGGCGTGCAAGCCGACAAGAACATCGGCTGCGCCGAGCGGCGCGACGCGATGCTGGCCTATGCCCTGACGCCCGAGGTCGACTCGGTGGTGATCGGCGGCTGCTGGAACTGCTACTTCGTCGGCCACGGCGCGCTGGAGTACTACTTCCGCGGACCCGACAACCAGGTGCACCCGTTCCAGGGCGGCGACGGCATCGAGCGCTCGCTGGCCTCGCTGGAAGCCACGCTGCGCGAGCTGGCACGGCACAAGAAGGTCTTCCTGCTGCTCGACAACCCCGGCGGCCCCGAGTTCACGCCCAAGCGCCTGATCGAAGGCAGCCGCCTCACGCACATGGAAGCCATGGCTTCCGCGCCGACCGCGCCGCTGCCGGCCGACCAGAAGGCGCTCAACGACAGGCTGCGCGCCATCGCCGAGGCGAGCGGCGCGGAGCCCATCGACGCGATGGCGGTGCTGTGCAAGGACGGCGCCCATTGCCTGGTCACGCTGCCCGACGGCGCGCCTGCCTACAAGGACGCCGACCACCTGCGGCCGCGCTACACGCGCGAAGAGGCGAGCTACTTCGACCGCACCGTGCGCAGCGCCCCGGCGCAGCAGCCGTCGCGCTGAGCGGGCTTTCGCCAGCCTGCCGACCGATCGAAGAAGACCCAGCGACCATGCATCCCAAGTACCGCCCGGACATCGACGGCCTGCGAGCCATCGCAGTCGGCTCGGTGCTGGCGTACCACGCTTTCCCGAGCCTGCTGCCGGGCGGCTTCATCGGCGTCGACATCTTCTTCGTGATCTCGGGCTTCCTGATCACGAACATCCTGCTGCAGAGCCTGGCGGCGGGCGACTTCAGCTACCGCGACTTCTATGCCCGGCGCATCCGGCGGATCTTCCCGGCGCTGGTGCTGGTGCTGCTGGCGACCCTGGCCTTCGGCTGGTACGTGCTGCTGCCGGGCGAGTTCTCACTACTGGGCAAGCAGACCGCGGGCGGCGCCGCCTTCTTCGCCAACCTCGTCTTCCTGGGCGAGGCCGGCTACTTCGACGCCACGGCCGAGACCAAGCCGCTGCTGCACCTGTGGTCGCTGGGCATCGAGGAGCAGTTCTACATCTTCTGGCCTCTGCTGCTGGGGCTGGCCTGGCGCAAGCGCTGGCCGATCCTGCGCGTGACGCTCGCGGTGGCGACGGTCTCGTTCCTGGTCAACGTGCTCACGGTGCAGCCGCACCGCGCTGCCGCCTTCTATTCGCCGCTGTCGCGCGCCTGGGAGCTGATGGCGGGCGGGCTGCTGGCGGTCATGCAGCTGCAGGCCGCCGCGGCAGCCGGCCAGGGGCAGGCGGGCGGCCGCGTGTGGAAGAAGCACCTGCAGTCGATCGTCGGTATCGCGCTGATCGTGCTCGGCCTCTTCATGACGCGCAGCACGAAGGCGTTCCCGGGCTGGTGGGCGCTGCTGCCGGTGCTCGGCGCGGCGAGCTGCATCGCGGCGGGGCCGGGCGGGGTGCTCAACAAGTTCCTGCTGTCGAACCGGGTGATGGTGTGGAGCGGCCTCATCAGCTATCCGCTGTACCTTTGGCATTGGCCGCTGCTCTCCTACGCGCGCATCGTGACCGGCGGCGAGCCGCCGCTGGAACTGCGCGTGGTGCTGGTGGTGGCCTCTGTCGTGCTGGCGTGGGCCACATACCGCTTCCTGGAGCGCTTCGTCAAGCTGCACCTCTCGCAGGCGATGCTGCGCGGGCTGGCGGGTGCGGGCGCGGCGCTGGCGCTGGCCGGCGTCATTGTTTTCCTGGGCACACCGACGCCGCGCCACGACAGCCCGGCCCTGCAGGCGGTGGCCGACGCGACCCGCGAGGACAACTACTACGATGGCTTCGAGGAGGCCGCGCTGGGCGACCAGTTCGTCTACCGTGCCGGGAGCGGCAAGCGCAACGTGCTGCTGATCGGCGACAGCCACGTCGAGCAGTACGCGCCGCGCGCGCTCGAGCTGGTGCGTACGCAGCCCGACAAGGCGCGCACCATCTACTTCGCGACCAAGGGCTCGTGCCCGCCGGTGCCGGGCCTGTTCAGCGGCCTGGACACCGGCTGCGACGAGCGGCGCACCGCGGTGCTCGAGCTGGCGCTCAAGCCCGAGATCGATTCGGTGGTGCTGGGCGCGTGCTGGAGCTGCTACTTCACCGGCGCCGGCCCCACGGTGAACTACTTCGTCGACGACCGCAAGGCCGTGCACCCGTTCATCGGCGGCGACGGGATCGAGCAGTCGCTCAGGTCGCTGGGCGAGGAGCTGAAGCGGCTGTCGGCGCTCAAGCCGGTCTACCTGGTGCTCGGCAACCCGGTGGGCATGGACTTCGATCCGCTGCGGCAGATCGAGGGCAGCCGCCTGGGCCGCATGACGGCGGAATCGGGGCAGCTCAAGGCGCCGATGCCGCAGGACCAGGCGCAGCTCAACGCGCGGCTGAAGCAGGTGGCCGAGGCCAACGGCGCGCGGGTGATCGAGCCGTTCGCGAGCCTGTGCGCGGGCGGCGAATGCATCCGCAGCATGCCCGACGACGGTTCGCCGGCCTACAAGGACATCGGCCACCTGAGGCCGCGCTATGCGCGCAGCTTCGCGACGTACATCGATCCGGCATTGCTGGACGATGGCGTGGCCGGCAAATAACCAGCCGCTGCACCGTACGGCCTCATCGGCCTGCCGGTCCGCCGTTTCTTTCCGCTTACTGGATCTTGGGATCGCCGAAAGGCTCGTCGTCCGGCGGCGCCTCGGCCGGCATGCGGAATTCCTCGCTCGCCCAGGCGCCCAGGTCGATGCCCTTGCAGCGCGCGCTGCAGAAGGGCCGGTAGGCGTTGCGGGGGGCGTAGACGCTGTCGCCTCCGCAGGTCGGGCAGCGCACGAGGCGCTCGCCCTTGTCGTTCACCGCGGCGGTCATGCGCAGAGGGTGAGCTCGAAGGGCGCGTCTTCCGAGCTCTGTTGCAAGCGGTCGTCCTTGTGGCGCATCAGGCGCACCGAGACCATGAGGCGGTTGCCGCTGATTTCAGGAATGAGCCCCAGCTTGGGGTCGATGCGCAGGCGCAGCAGCTGGAAGCTGCGGCCCTGCGGCAGGTTCTGCTGGAACTGCCCGTTGACCGCGATCACCTTGTACGGCACGTCGGCGTCGCGCAGCAGCTTGAGCAGCAGGTAGATCGAAGAAGCCAGCGGCGACAGCGTGTTCGACCAGCGCTCCAGGTCGGCACGCCGGCTGGCGGCCGGGCGGTGCTGCCAGGCGTAGTAGGCGGGCAGGTCGAACTCGCAGGTGCCGCCGGGAATGCCGGCGCGGCTGCGGATGCTCATGAGCCACTCGTTCTCGGTCAGCGCCTGCCCGGCCTTGCCGGTGACGCTGTTGAGGGTGGCGAAGTTGCCTTCGAGCTGGCCGATGACTTGGTCGAGCACCGTCTCTGCGATCGCCGGATTGCCCCGGTAGCCGTTGAAGACGTTCTTGTGCTTGTCCAGATCGCGCAGCACGTCGGCCTTGAGATCGGCGCGCGCGGCGACGTCCATGATCTCGAAGATCGTGATCAGGGCGTAGTGGTGCGAGAGCGGGGATTCGGCCGGCACCAGCTCGCCGAGCCGGCGAAACAGGTGCTCTAGCCGCAGGTACGTGCGGATGCGCTCGTTGAAGGGGTACTCGTAGAGGATCACGCGTATCGGTTTTTCACGTCGGGTTCGGGCTCATTGCGTCTTGGGGGCCGGTGGCGGGAATACCTCGCGCACCGCCTGCAGCATACGCTCCCCGAAAAGAATGTAACCCCGGGTCGACACATGTGTCTCGTTGGCAGGAAAAAGATCCTTCATCTTGAAGCGATTCTGTTCTGCCAGCGCGAACAGGTCCGGTCCGATATTTTGCGGGTTGAACGCGGCCCGGAACTCGTCGGCATGGTTTTGTTGCAAATACACGCTGGTCTTGTTGGGCACGACCATCCACACCACCTTGTAGGGCGCGGCGGTGCTCTCGAAGCGCTTCATGAACTTTGCGGACTCGGCCGTCAGCGCCGGATTGACGCGGTCCTCGGCGGTCATCAAGAGCTTGTCGCAGGCGCGGTGGCTGAACTGCTTGCAGCCCTCGGGCACCACGCGCGCGTCGATCAGCGGGCCCCAGCGCTCGGGCGTGTTGGTCCAGCTGTCGGAGTCCAGGATCTCCTTCGTGTTCCAGTAGGTGAGCCAGCCGCTGAGCAGCTGCGCGTCCCAGTTGAGCTGGAAGCCGGGTGCGGGCTTTGCCGGATTCTCGAAGGGCGGCGGCGTCGGCTTGAACGCGTGCTTCATGGTCCTGCACGACTCGGACTTCTCGATGCGGTCTGAAAGCAGCCGCTCGATGCTCTCCACGATCACCACCTTGCCCTTGAAGCCCGACTTCTGGAGCCAGCCCGAGAAGTCGTCGCAGAGCACGCCGCCCAGGTTGTCCCAATGCGTGGTCGTGACCTTGTACCCCGCACCCACGAGCTTCGACTGCCACGCATAGCGCACCGAGAAACTGTCGCCGATCACCAGGATGTCGGATTCGTTGATGGGCCAGGTCTTGACGTCGGCGTCAGGGATGGGCGGCGGCGGCTCGTGCCAGCCGAACTCGCGCTCGGAGATGCGCCCGATGCGGGTCAGGTCGCCGTAGGGAATGGGCGTGAGCAGGCTGACGAGCAGCAGGGCGCAGCACACCAGGTAGCCCGCGGCGAAGATGCAAAGCCAGGTCTTGGCCGATTTCGTGTCTTCCATCTCAGCCCCCCACCGCGCTCCGCCTGATCTGCGCTGCATGGATCGAGCGCGCTCCACTCGCAGGACGCCGTGGAACCGGCTTTGCCGGGCCGCCGGCGTCGCCCCCGGCGAGGGGGTTGGAGAAGCGACACGAAATGCGCGAAGCCTGGGGGAGTTTCATTTCAGAACTGGAAATAGAGGAAGGGGCTGTAGCTGCCGAACTTCGACACGCACAGGCCGAACAGATAGACGCAGCCCAGGCCGGTGACCCAGGTGGCCAGGCGCTGCAGGCGCGGGCGCCCGGCCAGGCCCGCGACCGCGGGAATCCAGCGGTCGAGCGTGATCGTGGGCGGCAGCGCCAGGCAGATCACCATGGCCACGAGCAGGGTCTGGAAGAACTCGGGCTTGCGGAACGGCACACGGAACTCGCTGAAGGCCGACACGGGCGCGCCGTGCATGCCCAGCATGCCCTTGTAGATCTCGACGGCGGCCGCCATGCTGTCGGCCCGGAAGACCACCCAGGCGATCATCACGCACACGAAGGTGATGAACCAGCCGACGACTCGGCCGTACCAGGTGGTTTCGGTCCTTCCGCGGCGCACCTTGGCGTTCCAGAAGTGGTTGACCATCAGGTAGAAGCCGTGCAGCGCGCCCCAGATCACGAAGGTCCAGGCGGCGCCGTGCCACAGGCCGCCGAGCAGCATCGTCAGGAACAGGTTGATGTATCGGCGCGTCGGGCCCTTGCGGTTGCCGCCCAGCGGCACGTAGAGGTAGTCGCGCAGGAAGGTCGACAGCGAGATGTGCCAGCGCCGCCAGAACTCGATCATGTTGGTCGACTTGTAGGGCGAGCGGAAGTTCAGCGGCAGTTGCACCCCCACGCACAGCGACAGGCCCACGGCCATGTCGGAGTAGCCCGAGAAGTCGAAGTAGATCTGCATCGTGTACGCCAGCACCCCGAACCACGCCGTGTACAGCGAGGGCATCACGCCTTCGTGCACGCCCTTGAACATCATGTCGGCGTACTGGCCCATCGGATCGGCGATCAGCATCTTCTTGGCCAGGCCGAAGACGAAGATGCCCAGCCCCAGCGCGATGTTGTTGGCGTTGATGCGGTAGGTGGCCGGGTTGTTGAACTGCGGCATCATCTGCGCGTGATGCAGCACGGGGCCCGCGATCAGGTGCGGGAAGTAGGTCACGAACAGCACGTAATGGATGAAGCTGCGCTCGTGCACCTTGCCCTGCCCGCAGTC
>CAJYQC010000043.1 GCA_913776885.1 uncultured Variovorax sp. | reverse complement strand
CGTCGACGACCTCCGCAAGACCTACCGCATCTCCGAACGCGACCCTGGCGTGATCGGTGCGCTGCGCGGCCTCGTGCAGCGCCGCCATCGCACGGTGGAGGCGCTGTCGGGCGTGTCGTTCGCGCTGGAGCGAGGCGAGCTGCTGGGCTTCATCGGGCCGAATGGCGCGGGCAAGTCGACCACCATCAAGATCCTCTCGGGCATCCTGCGGCCCGACGGCGGGCGCGTGGAGATCGACGGGCGCGACCCCTTCGCCGACCGCGAGCGCCACGTGGCGCGCATCGGCGTGGTCTTCGGCCAGCGCACGCAGCTGTGGTGGGACCTGCCCGTGGGCGACGGCTTCGACCTGCTGCGCGACATCTACCGCGTGGAGCCCGCGCGCTACCGCCGCACGCGCGACGAACTGGTGGCGCTGCTGAACCTGGAGCGCGTGCTCGCGCAGCCGGTGCGGCAGCTCTCGCTGGGCCAGCGTATGCGCGCGGAGATCGCGGCGGCGCTGCTGCACGAGCCCGACATCCTCTTTCTCGACGAGCCCACCATCGGTCTCGACGCGCCCTCGAAACTCGCAGTGCGCGACTTCGTGCGCCGCGCCAATCGCGAGCGCGGCACCACGGTGCTGCTGACCACGCACGACATGCACGACAGCGAGGCGCTGGCCCGGCGGGTGATCATCATCGGCCACGGCCGCGTGCTGGCCGACAGCCCGGTCGAGGCGCTGCGCGCGCAGGTGATGGCCGAGCGCCGCCTCGTCGTCGATTTCGCGCAGGGTGCCGAACTGCCTGTGGAAGTGGCCGGCGCCAGGGTGCACTCGCGCGACGGCCAGACGCTGGTGCTCGACTTTGATCCATCGCAGACCGCGGCGCCGGCGCTCATAGCGCGCATCGCCGCCGCGCACCCGGTGGAGGACATCCGCCTCGAAGGGCTGGCGATCGAAGCCGTCATCGCGCGCTTCGACGCCATGTACGGGGCGGCAGAGGCATGACGGCGGCCAGCCCGCGCGATCTTGCGCGCCCGTACTTCGCGGCCTTCGCATCGCGCTTCCTGCAGATGCTGCAGTACCGCACCGCCGCGCTCGCCGGCTTCGCGACGCAGTGCTGGTGGGGCGGCATCAAGGTGATGGTGTTCGCGGCCTTCTACGGCCATGCGGCAGTCACGGGTGCGAGCAGCTCGATGTCGCTCGCCCAGGCCATCACCTACACCTGGCTCGCGCAGGGGCTGCTCGTGCTGCTGCCCTGGCTGGGTGACCCGGAAGTGGCACAGGCGGTGCGCACCGGCTCCGTCGCGTACGACCGCCTGCGGCCAGTCGACGCCTACGCGCTGTGGTTCGCGCGCAGCGCCGGCTGGATCGCCGCGCGTGTGCTGCCGCGCGTTGCGCTGATGGCGGCCTTCGCGATGGCCGCGCTGCCGCTGCTCGGGCTGGGCGAGTGGGCCTGGCAGCTCCCGGCGGGCGTGGCGGCGGGGCTCGCGTTCGTGCTGTCGGCCGTGCTGGCGCTGCTGCTGTCGACGTCGATGGTGATGCTGCTTAACGTGGCCGCCACCGCCGCGCTCAACGAACGCGGCATCAGCGCGGTCGCCACGCCGGTGGTCATCGTGTTCTCGGGCAACCTGCTGCCGCTGGCGATGCTGCCCGACGGCTGGCAGACCGCGCTGCTGCTGCAGCCGCTGGCCGGGCTGATGGACATTCCGGCGCGGCTGTACTTCGGGCAGCTGCAGGGCTGGCAGGCGGTGGGCGGGCTGGGCCTCCAGGCTTTGTGGATCGCGGCGCTCGTGGCGCTGGGGCGCCTCGCGATGGGCCGCACGATGCGCGGCCTGCAGGTGCAGGGCGGATGAAGGTAGTGAGGGAGATGGGATCGCTTCCGCTCTTCTTCCGGCTGGTGGGCGCTTCCCTCGGCGGCCAGGCGCGCTACCCCGCCTCGGCGCTGATGCTGACCATCGGCCAGTTCCTCGGCACCGGCATCGAAGTGATCGCGGTATGGGCGCTGTTCCATCGGTTCGGCGACGTGCAGGGCTGGCGCATCGGCGAGGTGGCGCTTTTCTACGGCCTGGTGAACTGCATGTTCGCGCTGGCCGATGCGCTGGGCCGCGGCTTCGATGTGCTCGGCACCGAGTTCCTGCGCACCGGCGCCTTCGACCGCCTGCTGCTGCGCCCGCGTCCGCTCGCGCTGCAGCTGATGGGCAACGACTTCCGCATCAGCCGACTGGGCCGGCTGCTGCAGGGGCTGGCAATGGTGGCTTTCGCGACGCAGCAGACGGGCATCGCGTGGACGCCGGGCGCCATCGCCATCGCGCTGCTCGCCATCGCGGGCGGCGTGGCGCTGTTCCTTGGCATCCTGGTGCTGCAGGGCACCCTGGCCTTCTGGACCGTCGAAAGCCTCGAGATCGCGAACGTGCTGACCTACGGCGGCGTGCAGGCCGCGCAGTACCCGCTGGCGCTCTATGCGCGCTGGTTCCGGCGCGTGCTGACCTTCATCGTGCCGCTGGCCTGCGTGGCGTACTACCCCGTGCTGGCGATCCTGGGGAAGACCGATCCGCTGGGGGCGCCGGCGTGGGTGGGGCTGGTGTCGCCGCTCGCGGGGTTCGTGTTCCTGGCGGCGGCGTTCGGGGTGTGGCGCTTCGGGTTGCGCCGCTATGCGTCGACGGGCAGTTGAGGACTGCGAACCGGGCAGGACAGCCGAACGCAGAAGTCGCGAAGGTTTCGCAGAAGCCGCAAAAGTCCTGGAAGGGCAAACCCGGAACTGCTCCGGTTAGGTTCTCTTCTGCGACTTCTGCGTAGTTTTTGTCTTCCTTCTGCGTTCGGTTGCCCGATCCCGACTCTTTACCCCGCGCTCTGCAGCGCCAGCCCAGCGTGCTCGCGCAGCGGATGGAAGTGGATCTTCGGAAACCGTTCCTGCGCCAGCCGCACGTCGTAGGGCGATGTGCACAAAAAGGCCAGCGTATCCGCCGCGTCCTTCGCCATGCGCTGCGGGTAGGCATTGACGAACTCGCGCAGCTCGGCCGGCGTGTCGGCCGTGATCCAGCGCGCGCCGGTGTACTGGCAGCCTTCTAGGCGCACGTCGGCGTCGTACTCGGCCTTCAGGCGGTGTTGCACCACTTCGAACTGCAGCTGGCCGACCGCGCCCAGAAGCATCGGGCCGCCGATCTCGGGGCGGAACACCTGGATCGCGCCTTCCTCGCCGAGCTGGGCCAGGCCCTGCTGCAACTGCTTGGTGCGCAGCGGGTTCTTCAGGATCACGGTCATGAAGAGCTCGGGCGCGAAGAAGGGCAGGCCGGTGAACTGCAGGCTGGCGCCATCGGTGATGGTGTCGCCCAGCTGCACGCCACCGTGCGTGGTGAAGCCCACGATGTCGCCCGCGTAGGCCTCTTCCACCGCCTCGCGGCGCTGGCTCATGAAGGTCACCACGCTGGTGGGGCGCAGTTCCTTGGCGGTGCGCTGCACCTTCAGCTTCATGCCCGGCGTGTACTTGCCCGAGGCCATGCGCACGAAGGCGATGCGGTCGCGGTGGTTGGCGTCCATGTTGGCCTGCACCTTGAAGACCACGCCCGCGAAGTCCTTGTCCTCGGGCTGGATCTCCTTGGTCACCGGCTGGCGGTTGACCAGCGTGGTGCTGATGCGCGAGCGCGGCGAGGGCGCCAGGTCGACCAGCGCGTCGAGCACCTCCATCACGCCGAAGTTGTTCACGCCGGAGCCGAAGAACACGGGGGTCTGCTTGCCGGCCAGGAAGGCCTCGCGGTCCCAGGCGGGCGAGGCGCCGGTGGCGAGTTCCATGCTCTCCATGGCGGTCTCGAAGTCGGCGCCGAAGCGCTCGACCAGCGTGTCGCGCTCGGCAAGCGGGATGGTCTCGAAGTCCTGCGGCAGGCGCTCGCTGCCCGACTCGAACACCGTCATCGCCTGCGTGCGCAGGTTCATGATCCCGCGGAAGCTCTTGCCCTGGCCCACGGGCCAGGTCATGGGTACGCACGGCATGCCCAGCTCGCGCTCCACCTCGTCGAGGATGTCCAGCGGCTCGCGCACTTCGCGGTCCATCTTGTTGACGAAGGTGATGATGGGCGTGTCGCGCTGGCGGCAGACCTCGATCAGCCGCCGCGTCTGGGCTTCCACGCCGTTGGCCGCGTCGATCACCATCAGCGCCGAGTCGACGGCGGTGAGCACGCGGTAGGTGTCTTCCGAGAAGTCCTTGTGGCCGGGCGTGTCGAGCAGGTTGATGACGTGGTCGCGGTAGACCATCTGCATCACCGACGAGGCCACGGAAATGCCGCGCTGCTTCTCGATCTCCATCCAGTCGGAGGTGGCATGGCGCGAGGCCTTGCGCGCCTTCACCGAGCCGGCGATCTGGATCGCGCCGGAGAAAAGCAGCAGCTTTTCGGTCAGCGTGGTCTTGCCGGCGTCAGGGTGGGAAATGATCGCGAAGGTGCGGCGGCGGCGGGTTTCGGCTACGAAAGACAAGGTGGGCAATCTGCGGGGGGAATCCGCGATTTTAAAAGGCCGGCGGTTTCCGCCCCCCGCCGCCCCCTTGGCAGGGGCATTTCAGCCCCCGAGCGCCTCGTTCATCCCATACGCCCGCATCTGCGCCTCGAACCGCGCCACGTCCTGGCTCAGCAACACGATGTCGTGCGCGATGCCCTGGCGGTCCTTCACGTGCTTGCCCAGCAGCGCCTCGGGCTTGAAGCCCAGGGCCTGGAAGACGGCAATGGCGCCGCGCTGGTCGACGGTCATGCGGGCCACGAGCTTTTCGGCGCCGCGCTCGATGGCCAGGGCGCAGGCCTCGCGCGCGAGCTTGTGGCCCAGGCCGCTGCCGCGCAGCTCGGGCGCGGCGAGCACGCGCAGCTCGGCGACGTGGCTCGACCAGGAGTGCGGATCGCGGATCACCGCCGCGCAGCCGAGCACGGCCTTCTCGCGTACCGCGAGCACGCTGTCGATGTCGCCGCGCTCGATGGCGCGCACCCAGGCGTTCATCACCTTGGGCTGGGTGATGTCGCGCGGCAGAAAGAGCAGGTCGTGCGCCGGCAATGCCTGTGCGAAGGCGAGCACGGCATCGGCGTCTTCGGCGGCCATCAGGCGCAGGACGATGCTGCCCTCGCTGCTGGTCACGGTGCGCGGGTAGGTCCGCGAGAAGGAGTCGGTCACGGTGGTGATGCTCATGTCGATCGCACTCCAAGCCATTCGTCCAGTTTGGGCCACAGCCGGCGCACCGCGTTGGGCCCGGCGGCGAGGCTGACGTGGCCGCCCTTGAGCACCACTTCCTCCCTGTCGGCGGAGCCGATGCCGGCCACGAGCGGCTGCCCGGCCTCGTACGGAACGATGTGGTCGTGCTGCGCGAGCGCATGCAGCACCGGCACCCGGATGTTCTTCAGCCGCACCCTCTGCCCGCCGATCACCAACTCGCCCTTGTGCAGCTTGTTGCCCCACATCAGCTCCTTGACGGTCTGGCGGAAGTACTCGCCGGCCAGCGGCAGCATGTCGTTGCCCCAGCGGTCGAACATGCGGTACGACTTGACGAATTCGTCGTTGTCCATGTTGTCCCACAGCTGCACCATGCCGGCGCTTCGGCCGGCGGGGCGCAGCATGTCGAAGGAGGTGAAGAGCATCTCGGGCGGCACGTTGCCCACGGTGTCGATGAGCCGGTCCACATCGAAGTAGCGGCGGTCCGACCACGCATGGAAGAGCTTCATGCGGCTGAAGTCGATGGGCGTGGTGAAGAGCGCGAGGTTCTTCATCGGCCCACCGGGGTGCAGCGCGGCGTAGAGCGTGGAGAGCACGCCGCCCATGCAGTAGCCCACGAGCGTGACGTCTTCCTCGCCCGAGCGCTCCTGCACGCGGCGGATGGAATCGGGAATGAAGTCGAGCACGTAGTCCTCGATGCGCAGGTACTTCTCCTGCGGACGCGGGGCGTTCCAGTCCATCATGTAGACGTCGTAGCCCTGCAGCAGCAGGTGCTCGACCATGCTCTGGCCCGGCGCGAGGTCGAGGATGTAGCCGCGGTTGGTGGTCGCCATCACGATCAGCAGCGGCACGCGGTAGATCTCGTCGGCCATCGGCCGGTAGTGGTAGAGGCTGAGCGTGCCGCGACGGTGGATCTCGTCCTTGGGCGTCTGGCCGACGGCGGGCGCGGCGGTGGTGAGGAAATCCAGGCCCTTGAAGTTGCGCTGGATCGTGCGCTCGATCTCGGCGGCGATGTCGACCGCGATGCCGGGCAGGGCGAAGGTGTGGTCTGCCCCGGCGGTCATGGCGAGCGCTTTCCTGCGGGCTTGCGTGTGCGGGCCGGCGCCTTCGGCACTGGCGGCGATGTCGGGGTCATGGAGGCCGCAGGCGGCTGCCGGGTACGGCGCGGTCCAGGCGCTGCCCTGGCCGATGCAGGCGCCGCGGTAGCCTCGCCTTCCATCGCACGCGCGATGCGCGCCAGGTGGTCGTCGATGCGCTGCAGCTGCTCGCCAAGCGCCTGCAGGTCGGCGCGCGTCGGCAGGTTCAGCATGGCGAGGTAGCGCGCCATCAGCTCGCCCAGCGCCTTCTGCGCGTCGAGCGAGGCGTTCATGCCGCCATGCATGCCCTGCCGGAACGGGTCCGAGGCCATGGTCTCGTTGGCGAACTCGTTGGTGCTCTTCTCCCACTGGGCGGCGAGCTCGCGCCACATGGCCATCGGGTCGAGGGGCGAGAACTTGTTCGTCATGGCGGATGCTCCCTTGTCGCTTTGCTTCTCGCCCACGCGATGCCCAGCGCGCGTGCGGTGCTCGATGCGCGCAGGGCCGCGGTCATGGCGGGGCGCAGCAGCGTGCTACTTACTTGCGCTGCAGCATCTTCGTCACTTCGTCGACGTTCGCCTGGATGCGCTGGCGCACCACGTCGAAGGCGTCGGCCTGCGACTTGGCCGCCAGGTTGGCCAGTTCCTTGATGTCGTCGATGGCGCGCTGGAACGACTGGCGGCCCAGTTCGTCGAGCTTGGCGAGGTTTTCCTTCGGGTCCTTGCCGGGCATTTCCTTGGCAGCGGCCTGCCATTCGGAGATCGCGCTCTTGATCATCTCGGTCTGGCGCTGCACGACGGTCTGCAGGCCCTGGTAGGACTTCTCGTTGGCCTCCATCAGCGCCGCGAGGTCCTTGCGCCCCGCATCCAGCAGCTTGCCGGCGCCGCCGGTCAGGTTCATGCCCTGCAGCCGCTCGGCCATGCCCTTCAGCGGATTGAGCATGTCCGCGACGTCGGGCGCCGCCTTCTTCGCGCTGGCGGTGCTGCTGCTGGCGGTGGTCTTCTTGGCGGCGGCTTTCTTGGCAGTTGCCATGGTGCGGGATCTCCTGTGACGGTGGACGTTGGTAGGAAGGGGCCGGCCCGGCGGCCGGAAAACCTCGCCACGATACGCCGCGCCGATGCGCCGGAGCTCACCGCGGCCGCAAAAATGCCTGCGGGATTTCCCTTGGTGCGTGCCGCCTTCGTGGCCCGCCCTTCGCTCCTACATCGGCGGCGCGAAGCCGTTGCGCCCGGCGGTCACGCGCAGCGCGGTGGGCGTGCCGTTCTTGTCCTGCGCGTTCACCAGCACGCGTGCGCCGGGCACCAGCAGCGCGTCGGTGCCCGGACGGAAGGTGACCACCGGCACGTCGGGTGGCACCACGACGGTCTTCTCGCCGCCCTTGTAGGTCAGGTGCAGCTGCTGGCCGCCGCGCACCGACTTCGGCGCTGCCGCCAGGTCCGCGACGGTGGCGTTGGTCATGGTGCTTTCGGGCAGCAGGTCCCAGGGGCGATGGCCTTCGCCCGTGCCGCGCGCGGCCTCGGGGAACACGACCACTTCGAGCGCCTTCTGCGTGCCGTCGGGCTGCGGCATGGCGGCGGTGCCGATGAAGCTGCCGCGCTTGATGTCCGAGAGCTTGATCGGATAGACCTCCGACACGGGCAGGCCCGCGGGCCGCGCGAGCGAGACGACCTCGCCGCTGCGGTCCTGCACGACCAGGGTGTTCGCGTCGACGCGCACTAGGGTGCCGCGGATGCGGACGGTGTCGGCGTTCTGGGCGGAGGCGGCAATCGGCTGGACGATTGCGCCAGCGAGCAAACTTGCGACGAACAGGACGGAGGTAAGTCTCTTCGACATGAACACGAACTCCATGGTTTGGTTGAATATCAATTTATGCCTCAGTCGCGAGTCCTGCGTTCCGTGATGTGGGATGTCCCGCGATTGGCGTCGCCTTTGCCCGCGACTACAATCCGCCTCCTTCCGAGGAGCGTTGCAGCGCCGTCAGGCGTGAGGCTCGGACCACATATCGCAACGACGCTCACCCGCTGTTCTTGCGGTGAGCCCATTCCCGTATCCGGCGGCATCTTTCAAACCAGTTTTGTTGGAGTTCCCATGAGCGCTGTTCTCAAGCCCACCCCCGTTTCGACCGCCGACCAGGCGATCGCCGACCTGTCCCTGGCCGCCTGGGGCCGCAAGGAAATCCGCATCGCGGAAACCGAGATGCCCGGCCTGATGGCCATCCGCGAGGAGTTCGCGAAGTCGCAGCCGCTGAAGGGCGCGCGCATCACCGGCTCGCTGCACATGACCATTCAAACGGCCGTGCTGATCGAGACGCTGCAGGCGCTGGGCGCGCAGGTGCGCTGGGCCTCGTGCAATATCTTCTCGACGCAGGACCACGCCGCCGCCGCCATCGCCGACGCCGGCACGCCGGTGTTCGCGATCAAGGGCGAGTCGCTGAAGGACTACTGGGACTACACCCACGCCATCTTCGACTTCGGGCCCAAGGGCTCGAAGGGTGAAGGCCCGAACATGATCCTGGACGACGGCGGCGACGCCACGCTGCTGATGCACCTGGGCCAGCGCGCCGAGAAGGACCAGAGCGTGCTCGCCAACCCGACCAGCGAGGAAGAACGCATCCTCTACGCCGCCATCAAGGCCAAGCTGGCCGTCGACGGCACCTGGTACACCCGCAAGTCGGCCGAGATCATCGGCGTGACGGAAGAAACCACCACTGGCGTGCACCGCCTGAACGAGATGTCCGCCAAGGGCACGCTGCTGTTCCGCGCGATCAACGTGAACGACTCGGTCACCAAGAGCAAGTTCGACAACCTGTACGGCTGCCGCGAGTCGCTGGTGGACGGCATCAAGCGCGCCACCGACGTGATGATCGCCGGCAAGATCGCCTGCGTGGCCGGCTACGGCGACGTGGGCAAGGGCTCGGCCCAGGCGCTGCGCGCGCTGTCGGCGCAGGTGTGGGTGACCGAGATCGACCCGATCAACGCCCTGCAGGCCGCCATGGAAGGCTACAAGGTCGTGACGATGGAATACGCCGCCGACAAGGCCGACATCTTCGTGACCACCACCGGCAACCGCGACGTGATCCGCCACGAGCACATGGCCGCCATGAAGGATCAGGCCATCGTCTGCAACATCGGCCACTTCGACAACGAGATCGACGTCGCGTCGATCGAGAAGTACGAGTGGGAAGAGATCAAGCCGCAGGTCGACCACATCACCTTCCCCGACGGCAAGAAGATCATCCTGCTGGCCAAGGGCCGCCTCGTGAACCTGGGCTGCGGCACGGGCCACCCGAGCTTCGTGATGTCGTCGTCGTTCGCGAACCAGACCATCGCCCAGATCGAGCTGTTCACCAAGCCCGACGCCTACCAGGCCGGCAAGGTCTACGTGCTGCCCAAGCACCTCGACGAGAAGGTCGCGCGCCTGCACCTGAAGAAGGTCGGCGCCATGCTGACCGAACTGACCGACACGCAGGCCGCCTACATCGGCGTGGACAAGAACGGCCCCTACAAGCCGGACACCTACCGCTACTGAGCGGTAGCAGCAGCGACAGCCGCAGCAGCGCATGCGCGCCGATCAGTTGCTGGTGGAGCGCGGCCTGGCCGCGTCGCGTTCGCAGGCCGTGCGGCTCATCGCCGGCGGCTTGCGCTGGCGTGACGCGGGCTCGAGCGACGCCTGGCGCAACGTCGCCAAGAACAAGGACGACGTGCCCGAATCGGCCGAGCTCGAACTGCTCGACGCGGCAGAAGCGCGCTACGTGTCGCGCGGCGGGCTCAAGCTCGAGGGCGCGCTGGCCGCGAGCGGCATCGACCCGGCCGGCAGCCTGTGCCTCGACGTGGGCCAGTCGACCGGCGGCTTCACCGACTGCCTGCTGCAGCGCGGTGCCGCCAGGGTGGTGGGCGTCGACGTCGGCCACGGGCAGCTGCATGCGCGGCTGCGCGGGGACGAGCGCGTGGCGGCCATGGAGGGCGTCAATGCGCGTGCGCTCTCGGCCGACGATCTGGGTGAAGAAGGTAGTTCGCGCTTCGACCTCATCGTGGGCGACCTGTCGTTCATCTCGCTCACGCTGGTGCTGCCGGCGGTCGTCGAGTTCATGGCAGACAACGGCCGCCTGCTGATGCTGGTCAAGCCGCAGTTCGAGCTGCAGCCGGGCCAGATCGGCAAGGGCGGCATCGTGCGCGACGACGCGCTGTACGCGGTGGTCGAGCAGCGCCTGCGCGATGCCTGCGAGGCGCTCGGCCTGCGGGTGGTGCAGTGGTTCGACAGCCCGATCGCCGGGGGCGACGGCAACCGCGAGTTTTTCATTCACGCCGTTCGCGCTGTTCAGACGAACGGTTCCTAAGGAGACGCAGGTGCGCCTTCCGTTGAGTTTCGAATTCTTCCCGACCAAGACGCCCGAAGGCGCGGTCAAGCTCCGCGCGGTGCGCCAGCAGTTGTACGCGCGCAAGCCGCAGTTCTGCTCGGTCACCTACGGCGCGGGCGGTTCCACGCACCAGGGCACCTTCGGTGCGGTGCAGGAGATCCTGTCGGAGGGCGTGGACGCCGCGAGCCACTTCTCGTGCATCGGCGCCACGCGCGCCACCGTGCGCGAGCAGCTCGCCGAGCTGAAGGCCATGGGCGTCAAGCGGCTGGTGGCGCTGCGCGGCGACCTGCCCAGCGGCTACGGCATCGGCGGCGAGTTCCAGTACGCGAGCGACCTCGTGGGCTTCATCCGCGAGGAGACCGGCCGCGACTTCCATATCGAGGTGGCCTGCTACCCCGAGATCCACCCGCAGGCCCGCTCGCCCGAGGCCGACCTGCAGGCCTTCGCTGCCAAGGTGAAGGCGGGCGCCGACTCGGCGATCACGCAGTACTTCTTCAGCCCCGAGGCGTATTTCCGCTTCGTCGACGACGCGCGCAGGCTCGGGCTCGACACGCCGATCGTGCCGGGCATCATGCCGATCACGAGCTCGACGCAGCTCATGCGCTTCTCCGACGCCTGCGGCGCCGAGATCCCGCGCTGGATCCGCCTGCGCCTGCAGGGCTTCGGCGACGACACGGCCTCGATCAAGTCCTTCGGCCTCGACGTGGTCACCGACCTGTGCGCGCGCCTGCAGGAAGGCGGCGCGCCCGCGCTGCACTTCTACACGATGAACCAGGCGGCGGCCACGCTGGCTGTGCTGGAGCGCCTCGATTGAGAGGGCGCCTGGCCGCAGGAGCGATGGATTCGCTGCGCGGAGGGCTGCGTGCCACCCGCGCGGCGCTGATCGCGGCGACCTGCGTGCTTGCAGGGTGCGCCATGCCACCGGCCACGGATGCCGAAGGCGGGGCGGCAACGGGCCAGCTGCTGCCCCTGCCGCGCGCCATCGCGGTGCCGCCGGGCGCCGAGGCGCGATCGAGCGTGCCTTCGGTGCGCTATGACCTGGCGGTCTCCGGCACGGGCGAGCAGGTGCCCGACGACGGCGTGCCCGACGACGGACCGCGCGAGATCTTCGAGCGTGGCGGCGCCTCGTGGTACGGCATCCAGTTCCACCAGCGCAAGACGGCCAGCGGCGAGCGCTTCGACATGAGCGCCATGACGGCCGCCCACAAGACGCTTCCCTTCAACACGCGCGTGTGCGTGCGCAGCCTGGTCAACGGCAGCGAGGTGCTGGTGCGCATCAACGACCGCGGACCCTATTCGGCCGGCCGCGTCATCGACCTGCGCCGCGCGGCGGCCGACCGGATCGGCCTGACGGGCCTGGGCATCAAGCAGGTGGCCCTGACGGTGATCGACCGCGACGGCATGCGCTGCGGCGGCCTGCCGGTCGAACCCGGCGACGCGGCGGCGCCGGTGGCTTCGAGCGAGCCGGTGCAGCGCGTGCGAGCGCCGGCCCCGGAACGGCGCAAGGCGGCCGTACAGCCCCGTCGCCGCAAGTAGGCTGATTGAAGAATGGGCGGCTCAGCCGTCCGAATCGAGCGAGAACGCGGCGTTGCGGTCCTGCCCCAGGCGCTGCACCAGCTGCGGCAGCGCGGCCGCCAGCAACGGCTTCAGCGTGTAGGGCGGGTTGATCAGGAACATGCCGCTGGCCGGCAGTCCCGGCCGGTGCGTCGCGCCCGAGGCGGCGTCCTTCGTGATCTTGCTGGACTTGACCGTCAGCGTGGCGTGCAGCCACGACTTGCCGGCCTTGGTCGCCATCGTCTTGAGCCGCCGCGGCAGGTCATGCGCCTCGGGGCGCGGAATGATCGGATACCAGACCGCGTAGGTGCCGGTGGCGAAGCGCTTGAGCGCCTCGGCCATGAAGTCGAGCACGCGGCCGTAGTCGGTCTTCATCTCGTAGCTGGGGTCCATCAGCACCAGCGCGCGGCGCGACGGCGGCGGCAGGAACTTGGTGGCGCTGCCGAAGCCGTCCTCGCGCAGCACGGCGATCTGGCGGCCGGCCTCGAGCTGGGCGATGTTGGCGTCCAGCGTGCGCGCGTCGGTGGGGTGCAGCTCGAAGAGCTTGAGCTTGTCGTGGTCGCGCAGCAGGTGCTGCACGATGAACGGCGAGCCGGGGTAGACGCGGGTGCCGCCCTTGGGATTGAAGTCGCCGATCACGCTCAGATAGCGAGCGATGGCGTCGGCCAAGGGGGCTTCTGCTTCGGGCGCTGCTTTTTTGATAGCAGGCTTTGCCGGTCCTGCGGGAGAAGCTGGCGCCTTGCCGTCCGAAAGAAGACGCAGCACGCCTTCGGCAGCCTCGCCGCTCGTGCCGGCGTAGTCGCCGTCCAAGCGGTAGAGGCCGGCGCCGGCGTGGGTGTCGACCACTGTCAGCGCTGCCTCTTTTTCGAGCAGGTGGTCGAGCGTGGCAATCAGCACCGTGTGCTTGAGCACGTCGGCGTGGTTGCCGGCATGGAAGGCGTGGCGGTAACTGAACATAGGGGGAGGATGGTAACGGTGTTGGGGCCGGATGCATGCGAATTTGCCCACCCATGGGCATTCTTCGTATAATCGTGGGCTTCGCAGCGTTTTTGTGGCCCCGCGGCGAAGGTTTCGAAACCCACCTAAGAGATTCCCATCAGAGGAACGCCGACCGTGGAAAAGGGCCCGCCAAACCCTCTTTTCAAGAGAAAAACTCATGACCAAAACGTTCAGCGCCAAGCCCGCTGACGTGACGCACGAGTGGTTTGTGATTGACGCGACCGACAAGGTCCTCGGACGAGTAGCCAGCGAAGTTGCTCTCCGTTTGCGCGGCAAACACAAGGCCATTTACACGCCTCACGTCGATACCGGTGACTTCATCGTCATCATCAACGCATCGCAACTGCGCGTCACCGGCGCCAAGTCGATCGACAAGGTGTACTACCGTCACTCGGGCTACCCGGGCGGTATCACGGCGACGAACTTCCGCGACATGCAATCGAAGCACCCGGGCCGCGCCCTGGAAAAGGCTGTCAAGGGCATGCTGCCCAAGGGCCCGCTCGGTTACGCAATGATCAAGAAACTCAAGGTGTACGGTGGCGCTGAGCACCCGCATACCGCCCAACAGCCCAAAGTGCTGGAACTGTAAGGAGCCTTGAGAATGATTGGTGAATGGAACAACGGCACCGGCCGTCGCAAATCGAGCGTCGCCCGCGTGTTTCTGAAAAAGGGCTCGGGCAAGATCACGGTCAACGGCAAGGACATCCAGGATTTCTTCGGCCGTGAGACCTCGATCATGATCGCGAAGCAACCCCTGGCGCTGACCAACAACCTCGAAGCCTTCGACGTGATGGTCAACGTGCACGGCGGCGGCGAATCCGGCCAGGCCGGCGCTACCCGCCACGGCATCACCCGTGCGCTGATCGACTACGACGCAGGTCTGAAGTCGGTGCTGAGCCAGGCTGGTTACGTGACCCGCGACGCTCGTGAAGTCGAGCGTAAGAAGGTCGGTCTGCACTCCGCCCGTCGCCGCAAGCAGTTCAGCAAGCGCTGATCCGCTTCCTGCAAGCGAACAAGAAGCCGCCTTCGGGCGGCTTTTTCGTTGGAGGCCCTGGTGGCGGGGTGCTCCGACCCCACTTGCAATGGGGTGCGAGCCGGCCATGGCCTGCCGAGATCGCCTCATTGCAGTAGGATTCGTTCCATTGGCCGCACATCCGGCCCCCTCCCAAGGAGTTATCAGTCCATGAGCGCCGTAGCCGAAAACATCCAGACCCAGATGCCCGAGCCGATCATCTTCACCGACAGCGCGGCAGCCAAGGTAGCCGACCTGATCGCCGAAGAAGGCAACCCCGACCTCAAGCTGCGCGTGTTCGTGCAGGGCGGCGGCTGCTCCGGCTTCCAGTACGGCTTCACCTTCGACGAGATCACCAACGAAGACGACACCACCATGACCAAGAACGGTGTGTCGCTGCTGATCGACGCGATGAGCTACCAGTACCTGGTCGGCGCCGAGATCGACTACAAGGAAGACCTGCAGGGTGCCCAGTTTGTGATCAAGAACCCGAACGCCACCAGCACCTGCGGCTGCGGCTCCAGCTTCTCGGCCTGATCTCCAGCCGCATGCTGCTCACCCAGCCCCTCTGAAAAAAGCCGCCTCCGGGCGGCTTTTTCGTTCTCCGCCGTTTTTCCCGCGCTCCCACCCATGACATCCGAGGCCGAAGCCGCCGCCGCCAGTCCCGTCCGCAAGAGCCTGCTGTGGCTCGTCGCCGTCGGCTTCTTCATGCAGACGCTGGACGCGACCATCATCAACACGGCGTTGCCGGCGATGGCCGCAAGCCTCGGCGAAAGCCCGCTGCGCATGCAGTCGGTGGTGGTGGCCTATGCGCTCACCATGGCGATGCTGATTCCCGCCTCGGGCTGGATCGCCGACCGCTTCGGCACGCGGCGCGTGTTCTTCTCGGCGATCGTGCTGTTCGCACTGGGCTCGGTGCTGTGCGCGCTCTCGCACAGCCTGGGCCAACTGGTGGCGGCGCGGGTGGTGCAGGGGCTCGGCGGGGCGCTGCTGCTGCCCGTGGGGCGGCTGTCGCTGCTGCGCACGGTGCCGCGCGGGGAGTTCCTCCAGGCGATGAGCTTCGTGGCCATCCCGGGGCTCATCGGGCCCCTGCTGGGCCCCACGCTGGGCGGCTGGCTGGTTCAGTACGCCTCCTGGCACTGGATCTTCCTGATCAACGTGCCCGTGGGCCTGGCCGGGTGCATCGCCACCCTCAAGTACATGCCCGACCTGCGCGGCGCGGCGTTCAAGCGCTTCGACAGCGTGGGCTACGCGATGCTCGCCTTCGGCATGGTGGCGATCTCGCTCGCGCTCGACGGCGTGGGCCTGCGCCAGGGTGGCGTGCTGGTCGTGCTGATCTTCGGCTTCGCGAGCATCGCCGGCTACTGGCTGCGCGCCTCGCGTACGCCCGAGCCGCTTTTCGCGCCTTCGCTCTTCCGCGTGCCCACGCTCAGCATCGGGCTGATCGGCAACCTGTTCTCGCGGCTGGGCAGCAGCTGCATGCCCTTCCTGGTGCCGCTGCTGCTGCAGGTGTCGATGGGCTACTCGCCCGTGCACGCCGGGCTGATGATGCTGCCGATCGCACTGGCCGGCATGGCCATGAAGCGCTTCGCCACGCCGCTGATCACGCGCCACGGCTATCGCAAGGTGCTGGTGATCAACACCATCCTCGTGGGCTGCACCATGGCCAGCTTCGGGCTCACGGCGCCGGGCCAGCCGATGGCATTGCACGTGCTGCAGCTGCTGGCCTTCGGCGCGGTCAATTCGCTGCAGTTCACCGCCATGAACACCATCACGCTGAAGGACATGGACGGCAGCATGGCCAGCAGCGGCAACAGCCTGCTGTCGATGGTGCAGATGCTGGCGATGAGCATGGGCGTGGCTGCCGCGGGCGCGGTGCTGGCGGGCTACAACGGCGTCTTCGGCACCGACACGCCGGCCCACACGCTGGACGCGTTCCAGGCGACCTTTGCGACCATGGGGCTCATCACGATCGCTTCTGCCTTGATCTTCTGGCATCTGCCGTCGGAAGTGCGCGCGCCGCACCTGGCGCAGCCGGAGGTTTCCGGCCAGGGCTGACTCGGCCTCAGGCGGGGTAGATCGCGCCCAGCACCCGCGCGCCGCGCGCGCCGGTCACGCTGGCGAGATTGCCGGGCTCGCGGCGCACGGTGGCGCGGGCAAGCCAGGCGAAGGCGGCGGCCTCGACCTGCAGCGGCGGCAGGCCGTGGTCTGTGGAGGTCTCGACCGCAACGCCCGGCAGCAGGGCGCGCAGCCGGTCGAGCAGGTGGCCGTTCAGTGCGCCGCCACCGCAGACGATCAGCAGCCTGGTGTCTTTTCCGTGCCTTCGGAGATCCGCCGCGCAGGCGTGCGCGGTCAGCTCGGCCAGCGTCGCCTGCACGTCTTCCGGCGCCATGGCCGACGCGCCGAGCTGCGCAGCCAGCCAGGCGGGGTTGAACAGGTCGCGGCCGGTGCTCTTGGGCGGCATCCGGGCGAAATAGGGGTCTGCCAGCAACTGCGCGAGCAGGCCGGGCACCACCTTGCCGCTGGCTGCCCACCGGCCGCCGCGGTCGAAGGGCTCGCCTCGGTGGGCCTGGCACCAGTGGTCCATCAGTGCATTGCCGGGGCCGCAGTCGAAGCCCAGCACGACGGCGTCTGCGTCCTGCGGCCGATCGGTGGCCGGCAGCAGGCTCAGGTTGGAGATCCCGCCAATGTTCAGTACCGCGACCGCCTCGCCGGGCCTGGCGAACAGCGCGCGGTGGAAGGCGGGCACCAGCGGCGCGCCCTGGCCGCCGGCCGCGAGGTCGCGGCTGCGGAAGTCGGCCACCACGTCGATGCCGGTCAGCTCGGCCAGCAGCGAGGGGTTGTTGATCTGGAGCGTGTAGCCGACTTCGTCGAATTCGAGCGGCCGATGCCGCACCGTCTGGCCGTGCGCGCCGATGGCGGTGACCGCGCCGGCGTCGGTGCCGCTGTCGGCCAGCAGCTGGGCGACGACGCCCGCGTAGGCGCGCGCCAGTCCGTTTCCGGCCAGTGCGGCGCGATGGAGTTCGTTGTCGCCGGGCGTGTTCAGCGCCAGAAGCTCGGCGCGGAGTGCCACGGGAAACGGGGCGGTCGCGTAGGACCGCACCGCGAGCCGGCCGTCGGAGAAGTCGGCGAGCACGCCATCGACGCCGTCGAGCGAGGTGCCCGACATGAGGCCGATGAAAAGCTCGGCCGCCATCGCCGTGGAATCAGTCGGCGCTGGCCTGGATGACGGAGAAGGCTGCGGCCAGCTCGGTGCGCGCGCAGACGGCGACTCGCTCGAAGGCAGGGCGCATGGCGGCGGTGATCGGTGCGCCGCCTTCCTGCGCGATGGAGGTCGGGTCCTGGTAGACGCCGCCCACGCGGAATTCGAAGTGCAGGTGCGGACCGGTCGCCCAGCCGGTGGAGCCCACCGCGCCGATGGCCTGGCCCTGGCTCACCGCCTGGCCGGCCTTGACGTCGATGCGGCTGAGGTGCGCATATGCCGTCTGCTGGTTGTTGCGGTGGTTGATGATGACGATGTTGCCGTAGCCGTTCTGCGTGCCGGCGAAGTCGACCGTGCCGTCGCCCACGGTGCGCACCGAAGTGCCGGTGGGCGCTGCGTAGTCGATGCCGTTGTGCTGGCGCCAGCTGTTCAGGATCGGGTGCATGCGCATCGCGAAGCCGCTGGACACGCGCGAGAACTCGACCGGCGTCGTCAGGTAGGCCTTGCGCAGGCTGTCGCCGTTCGGGCGGTAGTAGCTGCCCTTCTGGCCCGCGCCCGGGGGCTGGAACCAGACGGCCTGGTGGATCTTGCCGTTGTTCTCGAATTCGGCCGACAGCACGCGGCCGCTGCGCAGCGCCTGCCCGTCGGCTTCGAAAGTCTCGTAGACCACGGCGAAGCGGTCGCCCTTGCGCAGGTTGCGCACGTCGACGTCGCCCGAGAAGATGTCCGCGAGCTGGCTGGCCACTGCGTCGGGAATGCGCGAGTCGTCGGTGGCGGCGAACAGCGAGGTGCGGATGGTGCCGCTGGCCAGGCGTGTGCCCGGGGTGAGCGAATCGCGCTCGGTCACGCCCGAGAAGCCGGTGGGCGTGCGCTCGATGACGAAGCGCTTGAAGCCGCCGTCGCCGTCGGGAATCCAGCGGGCGCTGAGCTTCTTGAGCTGGTTCTCCTGCGTGGCCTCGGCCGTCACGGTGCGGCCGGCGCGCGAGAACAGCGCATTGCGGGCCTCGACGCTGCCGCGCACGAAGGCGGTGGCGGCCGGGTCGGAGATGCCCAGGCGCTTCATGAGCGCATCGGCCGTGTCGCTGGAGCGGGTGACGTCGGTGCGGAAGAGGGTGAAGCTGAAGTTCTCGAGCGATTGGCTCTGGTCCGCGAACGAGACCGGCGCCGTGGCTTCGAGAATCTGGTGGACGGGAAGGTCGGATGCGTCCGGACCGAGCGATGCCACCGCGAGAGTGCCGGCGCTCAGCAGGGCGCCCGCGATGATCGCGGTGATCTGCCTGGGGTACGTCCGGAATGTATAGGCCACGCGAGAAGCGAGAAGCTCCTCGGCGGCAAGAATGCCGTTGATCAAACTATGAATTCCAGCTCAGGTTCTGCAGGTCCGTGCTGCAAGGCCCAGTCACGTTCAGGGCGGCAGGAGACGGTGCGGAAAGAAGCGCCGCTTAGAATCCGGCGCTTGAAAAGTCGGGCTGAGTATAGCTTCGGCACCCCAAAAATCAGCAAAAAAAGCCCGTAAAGGCCGATTCTGTTACATCCATGAGCCTCTCGAATAGTGTAGGACGCGCGCTCGAAATCTCCCTCCGGGGCGCTGACGAGCTACTGCCGCAGGACGAATGGGTGCGCAAGCTCCAGCGCTCCGAAGCCACCGGCACCCCGCTTCGCATCAAGCTGGGCCTGGACCCGACCGCGCCGGACATCCACATCGGCCACACCGTGGTGCTCAACAAGATGCGCCAGTTGCAGGACCTGGGCCACCGGGTGATCTTCCTGATCGGCGACTTCACCACCACCATCGGTGACCCCTCGGGCCGCAACAGCACCCGGCCGCCGCTGACCCGCGAGCAGATCGAGGCCAACGCCCAGACCTACTACAAGCAGGCCAGCCTGGTGCTCGACCCCGAGAAGACCGAGATCCGCTACAACTCCGAATGGAGCGACCCGCTGGGCGCCCGCGGCATGATCCAGTTGGCCGCCAAGTACACGGTGGCCCGCATGATGGAGCGCGACGACTTCAACAAGCGCTTCAAGGCCGGCCAGTCGATTTCGGTGCACGAATTCCTTTACCCGCTGATGCAGGGCTACGACTCGGTCGCCCTCAAGAGCGACCTGGAACTGGGCGGCACCGACCAGAAGTTCAACCTGCTCGTCGGCCGCCATCTCCAGCAGGAATACGGCCAGGAACCGCAGTGCATCCTCACCATGCCGCTGCTGGAAGGGCTCGACGGCGTCGAGAAGATGTCCAAGAGCAAGAACAACTACATCGGCATCAGCGAGGACGCCAACACCATGTTCGCCAAGGTGCTGTCGATTTCCGACGACCTGATGTGGCGCTGGTACACGCTCTTGAGCTTCCAGTCGCTCGAGCAGATCGCGGCGCTGAAGGCCGAGATCGAGGGCGGTCGCAACCCGAAGGACGCCAAGGTCGCGCTGGCCAAGGAAATCACCACCCGCTTCCACAGCGCAGCGGCGGCCGATGCGGCCGAGCAGGACTTCATCAACCGCAGCAAGGGCGGCGTGCCGGACGAGATTGCGGAAGTGTCGCTGTCGGGTGCGCCGCTGGGTATCGCCCAAGTGCTCAAGCAGGCGAACCTCGCGCCCTCTACTTCGGAAGGCAACCGCCTGATCGACGGCGGCGGTGTGCGCATCGATTCCGCGGTGGTCAGCGACAAGGCGCTGAAGCTGCCCGCAGGCAGCTACGTGGTGCAGGTCGGCAAGCGCAAGTTCGCGCGCGTGACGCTGAGCTGAACCTGGCGGGGCCGCGCAGGGGCGGCCCCGTTCAATGATCTATCTATCAGCGGACCTCGATGGTCACGCGCCGGTTGCGCGGCTCGTCCACTTCGTCGGCGGTCTGCACGGCCAGGTCGCGTTCGCCGCGGCCCACGGCCTCGATGCGGTTGGCCGGGAACTGGCGCTCGACGAAGAGCTGGGCCACTTCCTGCGCCCGGCGGCGCGAGAGATCGTCGTTCTGCGGACCGCTGCCCTTGGTGTCGGTGTGGCCGGTGACCACGATGTCGCCGCCGCTGCGCGCCAGCGCCGCCGCCAGAGCCTCGCTCATGATCTGCTGCGAGGCCGGCGTCAGCGTGGTTCCGCCGAGCTCGAAATAGACCGTGTAGCGCTGCGGCGGGGGCGGGCGCATGTCGAACAGCGGCTTGTTCTCCGCCTGCACCTTGGCCGGATCGACGCTGTCGACCACCGGTGCGCCCTTGGCGCCGATAGCGGCCGTGGCGCGCTGGTAGGGCGTGGAGAGCACTTCCTCGCCGTCCTTGGCGCGAACCACCACCGCCGAGGGCTTGCCGTCCGCCTGCGGCAGCAGCACCACCCGCGTGCCGGGCGTGGAGCATGCGGCCAGCAGGGCGGCGGCCGATGCGGCCGTGAGAAGGGACGTGAAACGGGGGGATTGGAGTTTCTTCAGCATCTTGATCATGGCTGGCCGTTGGCTTGCACGATGAAGTCGGTGCCGCGGATGCCGATGGTGGCAGTCTGCGTCTCGACCCGGACCGCGTCGGGATTGGTCTTGCCGATGAGGCCGGTGATCATGCGCATCGAGCCGCGCAGCAGCGAAACCAGGATGCCGCCGTCGCGCGTGGTGCCGTCGAAATGGAATTCCTTGAGATCGAGCCGCGAGGAGGGTCCGACCACCAGCGTCGTGTCGTCGCGCAGCACCAGAGAGGCCGAGGAATCGGGGCCGGTCACGATGCGGTCGACCGCGCCCACTGCGTCCCCCGGACTGGCTGCGCGGGTGGCGCCGGCGCCGTTGAGCAGCTGGACGTTGCCGCGCACCGACTTCAGGAACCCCGCCTGGAGCTCCGGCTTGGCAGCGGGAGCCGGCGTCGCACCGGCGGCGGCTGCCGGAACGGGGGCTGCAGCGGCGGCTGGAGCGGCCGGCGGGGTCTGGGCCTGGGCCAGTGCCGCATATCCCGCGACGGCGAGGCCGCCGAAGACGGTCACGAGGTTTTTCATCATTTGGCTCTCTGTGATAACAGTTGCGCAATGTTTGCCAAGCATTATTAATGCGAAGGAGTTACATATGGACACGAGCCCGATAATTCACGG
This sequence comes from uncultured Variovorax sp., assembly GCA_913776885.1. Taxonomy (GTDB): domain Bacteria; phylum Pseudomonadota; class Gammaproteobacteria; order Burkholderiales; family Burkholderiaceae_C; genus Variovorax. The sequence goes on along the minus strand of CAJYQC010000043.1, from coordinate 22,960 downwards.
CGTTTCTGCGGCCTTTTACCGCTTTTCGCATTGCTTCCTGCACTGTTCACGGTGAGTTTCGAATGACGTTTACCCCTAGGACGCTGCTTCGTGCGTCGGTTGCCGTGGCTTTGATCACGATCGTGCTCAAGGGCCTGGCCGGCTACATGACGAACTCCATGGGTCTGATCTCGGACGCCATGGAGTCCTTCGTGAACCTCGCGAGCGCGGTCTTCGCGCTGGCCATGGTGACCATCGCCGAGCGCCCGGCCGATGACGACCACCCCTACGGCCACCACAAGGCCGAGTATTTCTCCTCGGGCTTCGAGGGCATCCTGATCATGGGCGCCGCCATCGCCATCCTCTGGGTGTCGGTGCATCGCCTGCTGTCTCCGCAGCCGCTGGAGCAACTGGGCTGGGGCCTGGCGCTGTCGGTGATCAGCTCGGGCTTCAACGCGGGGCTGGCGCTGCTGCTGTTCCGCGCTGCGCGCGCCCACCGCTCGATCGCACTGGAGGCCGACGGCCGCCACCTGATGGCCGACGTCTGGACGTCGGCCGCCGTGCTGGTCGGCATCGTCGGCGTGATGGCCACCGGCTGGCTCTGGCTCGACCCGGTGCTGGCCATCGGCGTCGCCCTGAACATCGCGCGCGAAGGCGCCAAGCTGGTGTGGCGCTCTTCGCAGGGGCTGATGGACGAGGCGGTCGACTCCGAAACCCTCGCCACCGTGCGCGCCACCATCGATGCCTTCGCGGCGCGCGTGCCCGAAGGCGCCCGCCTGCGCTTCGACGACATGGTCACCCGCAGCGCCGGCCAGCGCCGCTTCGCCGACCTGCACATGCACGTGCCCGGCGACTGGACGCTGCAGCACGCCGCCGGCATGCGCGACGAACTCGAGCAGGCGCTCATGGACGCCGTGCCCGGCCTGCGCGTCACCATCCAGCTGCTGCCCCTCACCATGGAAGCCCGCGCCACCCAGGCCGGCGAACATCAACCCCTATGAAAGCCGTTCTCCAACGCGTCGCGAATGCGCGCGTCGACATCTCCGGGCGCACCGTCGGCGCCATCGATGCGGGCCTGCTCGTGCTGCGGTGCGCCGAGCGCGGCGCCGTCGACGCGCTCGCCGACCGCATGCTCGCCAAGATCCTCAAGCTGCGCATCTTTGCCGACGAGGCCGGCAAGATGAACCGCAGCGTGCAGGACATCGGCGGCGGGCTGCTGGTGGTGAGCCAGTTCACGCTGGCCGCCGACGCGAGCGCCGGCAACCGCCCGAGCTTCACGCAGGCTGCGCCGCCCGACGAGGGGCGGCGCCTCTACGACTACTTCGTGGCGCAGGCCCGCGCCGCGCATTCGGTTGTGGCCACCGGCGAGTTCGGCGCCGACATGCAGGTGCACCTGCTCAACGACGGGCCGGTCACCATCCCGCTGCAGATGACGACGTAGCGGCGGCCGCGCTGCTACTTGCCGTAGGGGCTGCGGATGCCCAGCCCCGCGAGGATCTCGATCTCATACGCCTCCATCTCGTCGGCGTCGGCCTCGCTGGTCTCGTGGTCCCAGCCCTGGGCGTGCAGCGTGCCGTGCACCAGCAGGTGGGCGTAGTGGTCGGCCAGCGTCTTGCGGTTCTCCCTGGCCTCGCGCGCGACCACCGGCGCGCACAGCACCAGGTCGGCCATCACGACAGGGCCCTGCGCGTAGTCGAAGGTGAGCACGTTGGTCGCGTAGTCCTTGCCGCGGAACTCGCGGTTCAGGCGTTGGCCCTCGTCGGCGTCGACGATGCGCACCGTGATCTCGCCGTCGATGTCCAGCGCGTGGCGTATCCAGCGCGCCACCCTGTGGCGCGGCAGCGCGGCGCGATGGCGCTCCACGCCCTTGAAGCGGCCGAACTGCAGCGACAGCGAAAGCGCCGGGAGCTTCGATGCCGCCATCTCAGTGGCTCCCCGCGCGCTTGCGCTGGCCGTCGTAGGCATCGACGATCTTCGCCACCAGCGGGTGGCGCACCACGTCGGCGCTGGTGAAGTGCGTCATCGCGATGCCGCTCACGCGCTTGAGCACGCGCTCCGCGTCGATCAGGCCGCTTAGCTGGCTCTTGGGCAGGTCGATCTGGCTCACGTCGCCCGTCACCACCGCGCGCGCGCCGAAGCCGATGCGCGTGAGGAACATCTTCATCTGCTCGGGCGTGGTGTTCTGCGCCTCGTCGAGGATCACGAAGGCGTTGTTCAGCGTGCGCCCGCGCATGAAGGCCAGCGGCGCGATCTCCAGCGCGTTTCGCTCGAAGGCCTTATGCACCTTCTCGAAGCCCATCAGGTCGTAGAGCGCGTCGTACAGCGGGCGCAGGTACGGGTCGACCTTCTGCGTCAGGTCGCCCGGCAGGAAGCCCAGGCGCTCGCCCGCTTCCACGGCCGGGCGCGTGAGCACGATGCGCTGCACGGCGGCGCGCTCCAGCGCGTCTACCGCGCAGGCCACTGCCAGATACGTCTTGCCGGTGCCGGCCGGGCCGATGCCGAAGGTGATGTCGTGCCTGGCGATGTTGTCGAGATAGATCGCCTGCGTGGGCGTGCGCGGCCGCAGGTCGCCGCGGCGGGTGACGAGCATCGCCGCGTCCTCGTCGCCCTCGAGCATCCCGCCGTCGCCGGCCAGCGTGAGCTGCACCACGGCCGCGTCGATGGGCCGCTGCGCGATCTCGTAGAGCGCCTGCAGTACGTCCATCGCGCGCTGGGCGGCGGCCTTGTGGCCATCCACCTTGAACTGCTCGTGGCGGTGAGCGATCTTCACGTCCAGCGCCTCCTCGATGCGGCGCAGGTGGGCGTCCAGCGGCCCGCACAGGTGGCTCAGGCGCGAGTTGTTCAGTGGGGTGAAGGTGTGTCGCAGAATCACGCGGTATCCATTTCCATCTAATCGGCAGCCCATGCAAGACCAGCCACGCTCGAAAAAACGCAATCCAGGGCGGGGAACACCGCGGAACCGGCTTTGCCGGGCCGCCGGTGTTGCCCTCTTGAGGGGGAAAGCGGCTACACGGAGTGAGCAAGCAACGGGGGGAAGCCAATGATAGGCAAACTGACCGGCACCCTGGCCGAGCGCAATCCGCCGCAGGTCGTTGTCGACTGCAACGGCGTCGGCTACGAGGTCGACGTGCCGATGAGCACGTTCTACAACCTGCCGAACGTCGGCACCAAGGTGTCGCTTCTCACGCACTTCGTCGTGCGCGAGGACGCGCAGATTCTCTACGGCTTCGGCACCGCCGAGGAGCGCGCAGCCTTCCGCCAGCTCATCAAGATCACCGGCGTGGGCCCGCGCACCGCGCTGGGCCTGCTCTCGGGCATGAGCGTGGGCGAGCTCTCGCAGGCGATCACCACGCAGGAGCTGGGCCGGCTGGTGAAGATCCCCGGCATCGGCAAGAAGACGGCCGAGCGGCTGCTGCTGGAGCTCAAGGGCAAGCTCGGCGCCGACATCGGCCTGCCGGCGCACGCCGCCTCCGACGCGCAGGCCGACATCCTGCAGGCGCTGGTCGCCCTGGGCTACAGCGACAAGGAAGCCGCGCTCGCGCTCAAGGTGCTGCCCAAGGATGCGACGGTGAGCGAGGGCATCAAGCTGGCGCTGAAGTCGCTGGCCAAGTGAGGCAGGCGGCGCCGTCGCTTCTCTTCACTCCAGCGTCAGTCCGATGTCCTTCACCAGCACGTTCCAGTCGTGCAGGTCCTTCTGGATGGTGGAGGCGAACTGCTCGGGCGTGTTCTGCGGCAGGTCGGTGAAGTTGAGTTCGCGCAGGCGCTGCACCACCGCCGGGTCCTTCAGCACCTGGTTCACCGCGAGGTTGAGCTTCTTGACGATGGCCGGCGGCGTCTTCGCGGGCGCCAGCAGGCCGTACCACGAATAGTTAGCGAAGGGGTAGCCGGCCTCCGTCATCGTCGGCACGTCGGGCAGCATCGGGATGCGCGAGGGTCCGCTGTTGGCCAGCGCCTTCAGCCGGCCCGCGCGCACCAGCTCCACCGTGGACGACATGTCGGCGAAGGCCGCATCCACCTGCCCGCCCATCAGGTCCTGCACGCACGGACCGCTGCCCTTGTAGGGCACATGCGTCATCGACAGGCCCGCCTGCTTCCTGAGGCTCTCCATCGCGAGGTGGCCGCCCGAGCCGTTGCCCCACGAGCAGTAGTTGAGCTTGCCGGGGCGTGCCTTGGCGTAGGCAACGAATTCCTTGAGCGTCTTCACCGGCAGGTCCGGCCGCACCAGCAGCAGGTTGCCGCCGCGCCCGATCTGCGCCACGGGCGCGAAGTCCTTCACCGGGTCGTAGGGCAGCTTCCTGTAGAGGCTGGGGTTCACCACCATCGCCGCGGCGTAGGTGAACAGCAGCTTGTAGCCGTCGGGCGCGGCGCGCGCCGCGAGCTCGGTGCCGAGGATGCCGTTGGCGCCCGGGCGGTTGTCGATGATGAAGGGCTGCTTCATCGACTTGGAGAGCGCGTCGGCGATCAGCCGCGATATGGTGTCGGTGCCGCCCGCCGCCGCCGTGGGCACGATCAGCGTCACCGGCTTGTCGGGGTAGGCATCGGCATTGCCCTGTGCATGGACGGCCATCGCCGCCCAAGCCGCGAGCGCGCCCACGGCCAGCGAGCGCAGGCGGTGCCGGAGGAGTGTGGTTGTCATGTGTTGTCTCCTGTCGTCTGTTTTTCAGTGGATGCCGAAGCGCGCCTGCGTTCCCTGCTCGATCATGTCCGCGCCCACGCGATACAGGTTGCGCGAGACGTAACTCGGCACCTGCCGTGCACGCTCGCGCAGCCATTCGGCCTTGAGCGATCGGGCCTCCGCGATCTCGGGCGCGTTACCCTCGGCGGTGGCCAGCAGGTCGATGACGTGCAGCGCGAGCTGCCAGCGGCGTTCCTTTGCGAGGGCGCATGCACGCGCGATCACGCCGCGCTTGTCGGTGATGGCCTCGGCCACGGCCCGGCCGACGGTCTCGGGTGCCTCGGGGTGCAGCGAGGTCGGGTTGCGGTCCCACCAGCCGTTCTCCGAGCGGTAGATGTCGCGCACGATGTAGCCGGGGTCGCCGTACGTCGGCTTCATCCACTCGACGCCGAACAGCTCGTCGGGAAAGCGGATGCGCGCGAGCACGCCGCGCTCGTTGTGCCCCTCGTTCATCAGCCGCACGACCTCGGCGCGCAGCCAGCGCAGCGCACGCGCGGTGTGGGTGAGCACGTGCCGCACCTGCTCCTCGCCTTCGAGCGTGGCGCCGAACTCGCGCACCGCCTTGCGCGCGCCGAGCGCCGCGAGCGCTTCGAGCGTGTCGGCCCAGCGCACCGTGTCGCGCATCGTGCGAAAGGGCGTGCCGATGTTGGGAATCGAATCGATCAGCGCCGCGCCGCCGTAAAGCACGCGCTGCGACGGGCTCCACAGCGCGATCGCGTCGTCGGTTTCCGATGGCGCCCAGCGCAGCTCGACATGGCTGTCGCCCTGGCCGATCTGCAGCCGGTCGTCGAAAGTTTCCGTGGGCGCGTGCATGGTGAGCCGCCGGTCGAAGAAGCCCGCCGGCCGGTTGAACTGGATCTCCGCCATGCGGTGCTGCAGCGCCTCGGTCTCGCGGTAGCGGGCCTGGCGCCGCAGCACGTTGCGGTGCGCGATGACGCGCGGCGGCGCATCACCGCGCTGCTCGGCATGCGCGAGCCACATCGGCACGCCGGAGTTGTAGCCCACGTGCCCGTGGCTGTAGCAGAGCGCATGCAGCGGCGCGTTGCTGAGCTTGCGCACCGCGTCGATCATTCCCTGCGTCACCGGGCCGCCAGGCCCGGCATCGATCACCACGAGGCCGGCGTCCGTCTCGGCCACGAAGGACTGCCCCTGGCCGCGCAGGATGTGCAGGCCCGGCGCCACCGTCTCGGTGCCGGTGCCGACGATGAGGAAAGGCTTCTCCTGTCCGGCGCCGTTCGTGTCGTTCGTGTTCATGCGGCCTCCCCGGTACGCACCAGCGCCGGCAGCGCATAGAGGCCGTCCAGCATTTCCTCGCGCGGCACGTAGGCGCGCAGGCACAGATAGAACTCGCCCGCGGGCGCCGGCAGCCAGTTCGCCTGCGCGGCTTCATCGTCAGGGCGCGCATGCTGGATGTGCAGCGTGAGCCCGCCGTCCGAATCGCGGCGCAGCCCGGGCGTGCGGTCGCCGATGGCGTAGCGGTCGATGGGGTTGTCCACCAGCATGTAGTCGCGGCTGTCGTACATCGTGAGCGACCAGAAGGCATCGACCGGCGGCAGCGCGCCCGGCGCGAAGCGCAGCGTGTAGCGGCCGCTGCCGTCGAGCTTGCGCCCGGACGCGTCGTGCCACGCCAGCGGGTAGGTCGCCTCGCGGCTCTCGAGCATGCCGATGTACTTGAGCGCCACCAGCGCGCGCGCCAGGTGGTCGTCGCCGAAGCTGCCTTCGACCAGCGGCATCTGCACCCAGCCGGTGGAAGAGGTGGCGCCCGACTGCGCATGGCGCAGGCGCGGCAGCACGGCATCGAGCGCGTCCTGCAGCACGGCGAGCTGCGCCTCGTCGGGTTCGCCGGTACCGAGGCCCAGCCCGAGCCGCGTGAAGCGTGCCAGCAGCCCGGCATCGCGCGCCGGCGGCGGGTTCTCGCGCAGTGCGCGGGTCACCTGCGCCGCGAAGTGTTCGGCGCTCAGCGGCGCCTTCGGATCGCAGGCCGGGTCGAAATGCTTCGGCATCGACGAGGCCTTGCCGGCCCGCCAGTCGCCGAGCGTGCGCACGACGAAGCCGTCCTGCAGCGCATTCACGGCCTGCACGTCGCCGGGTCCGTCGACCAGGATGCGGCCGATCACCCACAGCCAGCGTGTCGGCGCCTCGATGTGCGAGCCGGGCTGCGCGAATGCGGCCGGCACTTCCCCGCGCCAGCCCGGCGGCGTGACGAGGAAGGAGCGCGCCGCCGTTCCGGTGAGCCGCTGGCCGATGTGCGCGAAGGGGTTCGTGTAGAAGTCCAGCAGGCCCAGCACGTAGTAGCGCCCGGCCGTGTCGGGCACGTCGATCACCAGCGGGCCTTCGCCCAGGTCGAGCCAGGCGTTGGTGTAGAGCGTGTCGTTGTTCGGCGTCACCACGCGGCTCTTGCCTGCGCCCAGCAGCTGGCGCGCGTGCGTGAACACGTTGCACCAGCGATGCGGCCTGGGTGCTTCTCCGGCGGTGTCGGTGCGCTGCGGCGAGGTGGCCGCGCGCATGCGGCTCATCTCGTAGAGCGGGAAGGCGTAGACGACGGCCTCCTCGGCCAGCGTGCGCAGTCCGTCGTCGATGGTCGTGGTCTGCATCCTCAGGCCTCCCGTGCCCGCAGGGCGGGAATTCGCCAGCTCTGCACGCCCTCGCGCGGGTAGTACATGCGAAGGATCAGATAGAAGCGGCCGGCCGGCGCGGGCAGCCAGTTGGACGCGTCGGCCGGGCGCACATGGCCGAACTCGATCTCCAGGCTGCCGTCGGCTGCGCGCTTCAGGCCGGGCGTGCGGTCGCCGATGGCGTGGCGCCTGATCTCGTTGGGGTAGAGGAAGCGGTCGGCGTCGTAGAGCGTCACCGACCAGAAGGCGTCCGCGGGCGGCATGTCGTCGGCCTCGAAGCGCATCGTGTAGCTGCGCTGGCCATCCAGCGGCTCCTGCTTCTCGTCGTAGTGCGCGGCGGCGTACACCGCCTCGCTGGTGGCCAGCGCGCCCAGCCCCAGGTAGGCGGTGCGGGCACGGCCGAGGAGCTCGTTGCCGTAGCGGCCGGTGGAAGGCGTCATCGACCATGGCTTGGGCCGGCGGTTGCGGCCCACGGCGCCGACCAGCTGCACGCCTTCGGCGAAGCCCTCGATCAGGCCTTCGCGCGTGGGCTCGTCCAGCGTGTCCCATGAGAACGCGGCGTCCGGCCGCAGCCCGGCCTGGCCGAACCACGCGACCAGCGCACGGTCTTCCACGCGGCCCGGCGCCTCGGCGAGCTCCCGGCACATGTTGGTGAAGAAGCGCGGCGCCACCTGCGCGGCCGGCTCGCCGTTCTCGAAGGCCGCGGCCATCGCGTCCACCGCAGGGCCGTCCCAGTGCTCGACGGCGGATGGCCGACCCTGCAGCACAGTGCCGGGCGCGGGCGCCAGCCTGATCTCAGACTGCAGAGTGCGTGCGGCGGGCCAGTCGCTTTCGTCGCCCACGAGGATGCGGCCGATCAGCCAGACGAGATCGGTCGGGCAACGCACCACGCGGTGGCCCGCGAGCGATTCCGGCACAGTGCCGCCCGGCCCGACGAGCACCACCGTCTCGCCCTCCGGGTTGCAGTTGCGCGGCCCCAGGTTCTCGAAGTTCTCGGTGTAGGCGTCGTACAGCGGCAGCACGAAGTAGCGGCCCGGATGGCGCGACGATGCGGGCACCGTCAGCAGCATCGGCCCATGGGCCAGGTGCACCCACGCGATGGTGTAGAGCAGGTCGTTGGCCGGCGTCACCACGTCGCGGTCTTCATGGGTGGAGGGGCGCGGCGCGTGATGCAGCGTGTTCAGCGGCGCACGCACGTCCGAGCCGTGCGAGGCGCCGGCGCGGCGCTCGGCCTGCGGCGCGGTCTGCATGGCGCAGGTGCGGTAGGTCTCGGTGAGCGGGTAGCCGTAGACGAAGGCGGCCAGGCCGATGGAGCGGGCCAGCGCCTTGCGCGCGAGGACAACGGCGAGATTGGGATCGGGAGCGTTCATGTCGGATGTCTCTTTGCTGGAGTTCATGGATCGGTTCAATCGAGCTTCACGCCCGTGGCCTGCGTCAGGCGCAGCGTCACGGGGAGGAATGCCTTGTAGGCAGCGGTGGCCTCGGCCGGCAGGTTGCCAACCGGTTCGGCGCCCAGCTCCTCGATGCGGCGGCTGACCTCGGGCTGGCGGATCACCGCGCTCACTTCGCGTCCCAGCCGTTCGACGATCGCATCGGGCGTCTTCGCGGGCGCCATCAGCGAGGTCGGGCCGGTGAGCGCATAGACCTCGTCGGCGTAGCCCTGCTCGGCGAAGGTCGGCACGTCGGGCATTGCCTTGGCGCGGCGCGGGCCGGCAACGGCCAGTGCGCGCAGCTTGCCGGCCGCGATGTACGGCTGCAGCGTGGTGACCGAGCCCACGGTCATGTTGATGACGCCGCTGATCAGGTCCACCGCCATCGGGCTCTCGCCCTTGTAGGGCACGTGCAGCGTCTGCAGGCCGTAGGTCTTGTCCATGTAGACCTGGATCTGGTGCGGCTGCGTGCCCGGGCCCCACGAGCCCATGGTGTACTTGCCGGGCGCGGCCTTCACCGCGGCGATCAGGCTCTTGAAGTCCTTCGCCGGCACCGAGGGGTGCACCGCCAGCACGGTGCGCGTGGTGGCGATGTCCGAGACCATGCGCAGGTCGGTGCGCGGGTCGTAGGGCAGCTTGCTGTAGAGCACCATGTTCGCGGTGACGGGGCCCGGCACCGTCAGCAGCAGCGTGTAGCCGTCGGGCACGCTCTTGGCGACGTAGTCGGTGCCGATGATCCCGCCCGCGCCGCTGCGGTTCTCGACCACAACCGGCTGGCCCAGCCGCTTCGACAGCCCCTCTGCCACGATGCGCGCGAGGATGTCGGTGGAGCCGCCCGCCTGGTACTGCACCACGATGCGCAGCGGCTTCGACGGAAAGGGCGCCTCGGCCTGCGCACCGCCGGCCGCGAGTGCGATGGCTGCGCCGAGCATGGCAAGTTGTCTCTTCGATGTCGTCATGCGGTGTGTCTCCCGTGGTTGTTCATGCGGCGCGCCCGACCACCAGCGCATCGACCGCCACGCAGCCGCCATCGGCCCGGGGCCGCGCGATCAGCGGGTTGATCTCCGCGCTGTCGAGCGAGTCGCCGGCGCGCAGAGCGAAGCCGGCCAGCGCGCACAGCGCATCGGCGATCGAGTCGAGATCCACCGGCGCACGGCCGCGCGCGCCGTCGAGGATCGCGAAGGCGCGCAGCTCGCGCACCATGGCCAGCGCGTCGCCGCGCGTGATCGGCAGCGCGCGCAGCGACACGTCGCGCAGCGTCTCGACGTGGATGCCGCCCAGGCCGAACATCAGCACCGGGCCGAACACCGGGTCGCGGTGCACACCCGCGATGCATTCGACTCCGCCTGCCAGCATGCGCGCCACCAGTGCGCCGTCGAGCCGTGCGTCGGGCCGTGCGGTGAGTGCCCGATCGCGCGTGCGCTCGAAGGCCGCCTCTGCCTGCGCCGCGCCGCGCAGCCCGAGCGCCACGCCGCCGACGTCCGACTTGTGCGGGATGTCCGCGCTCACGATCTTCACCACCACCGCGTCGCCGATGGCCTCGGCGGCGGCTGCCGCCTCGTCGGCGCTGCGCACCACGCGGTGCTCGACGACAGGCACGCCGGCTTCGGCGAGCAGCGACAGCGCGTCGGGCTCGGACATGGTGCCGGGGGACAGCTTCAGCGGATTCGAGGCGAGAGCCGGGACCGCCGAAGGCGGCGCACCGGTCTTCAATCCGGCCAGCGCGGCGATCGTGCGGATGCCGTCCGACGGATCGGCGAACACCAGGCAGCGCATCGCTTCCAGCTCGGCGCGGCGCTCCGGCGCCAGCAGCGTGCTGATGGCGAGCAGCGTGTCGGGATAGGCCGCGCGCAGCGAGCCCACCAGTTGGCGCAGCACGGGCCAGAACGCGTCCGACGCGCCGGCAGCCGCAAGGAAGCCCATCCACGACGCGAAGCCGCGGTCGTCGAGCATCACGCGTGCGCTGCGCTCCAGCAGGCTCATGTCGTTCGTGACCTGGCCTGTGATGTCGACCGGATTGCGCGGCGCCGCGAAAGGCACCCAGCTGCGCAGCGTGTCCTGCGCGGCATCGCTCAGCGGCTGCACGTCCAAGCCCTGCGCCGAGGCCTCGTCGGCCATCAGCGCGCCCACGCCGCCCGAGAGCGTGAACAGGCCGATCGAGCGGTCGCGCGGGCGGCCGGCCACGGCCGCGCTGTGGGCCAGGTCGAAGAACTCGGTGAGGTTGCGCGCCCGCAGCACGCCGTACTGCCGGAACACCGCGTCGTACACCGCGTCGTCGCCGGCCAGTGCCGCGGTGTGCGAGGCCGCGGCCTGCGCGCCCAGCGCAGTGCTGCCGACCTTGACCATCACCACCGGCTTGCCGTTCGCCTGCGCGAGGGCCAGCGCGGCGCGCAGCCGCGGACCGTCGCGGCAGCCTTCCATGTAGCCCATGATCACGTCGGTGGCCGGGTCCTGCGCGAGCCAGGCCAGGCAGTCGGCGAACTGCACGTCGGCCTCGTTGCCGGTGGTGGCCCACAGCGACAGGCCCACGCCGCGCGCCCGCGCCATCGAGTAGGCGTACGCGCCGAACGCGCCCGACTGGCTCACCAGCCCGATGCGCCCCGCGCTCACGCGGCCCACGCCGGGCGCCGGCGAGAAGGTCGCGTAGACATTGCGCGCGATGTTCATGAAGCCCAGGCAGTTCGGGCCGACGAGCCGCACGCCGGCCGCGCGCGCCTTGTCGCCGAGCCGGGCCTGCGCGGCCATGCCATCGGCGCCGGTCTCGGCGAAGCCAGAAGTAAACAGCACCACGCCCTTCACCTTCGCGGCGATGGCATCGTCGAGCGCGCCGTCGACCAGCGCGGCCGGCACGGCGAGGATGGCCAGGTCCACCGGTCGGCCGATGGCGCTCAGGGTGGGCCAGGCCTGCAGGTCCTGGATGCGGTCGGCCTTGGGGTTGACCGGATAGAGCGCGCCGTCGAAGCCGAAGCGGCGCTGGTAGTCGACCGGTATGCCGCCGATCTTCTGCGGGCTGGAAGAGGCGCCGACCACCGCGATGGAGCGCGGCGCGAACAGGGCCGAGAGCGATTCGGCCTGGGAGCTGAAGAAATCCATGGGTCGATGCGGGAAGAGCGGGTTCAGAAGTTGTGGCGGATGCCGGCGGCGAGCACGCGCACGCCGTTGCCGCTGTCGGGCGCGACGGTGATGGTCGCGAGCGAGGCCGAGGCGCCGTTGCGGTTGAGCAGGCGCAGCCAGCGCGCGTAGAGCACGGTGCGCTTGCTCAGGTAGTAGTCGTAGCCCAGCGTCCAGGCCAGCTGCGAGCGGCTGGAGTCGTCCACCTTGCGCTGCATGGCCTCGAACATCAGGTTCGAGGCGGGCGTCACGTTGTAGGTGACGCCCAGGCTCGCGAGCTTCGCCGTGGGTACGCGCGGCAGGTTCGAGCTGTTGCGCACGTAGTTGGCGTAGAACTGCAGCCCGATGTCCGGCAGCTCGTAGGCGCCGCTCAGCGCCTGGTAGGTGGTGGCGGCCGGCTGGGCCACGGGCGCGGCGGCCGAGCCGGAGCGCGCGCGCTGGAACGCATAGGCGATGTAGTAGGGCTTGCGCGACCAGCCGAGGCTGCCGCCGTAGAAGTTGCCGCTCTGGTGGCTGGGCGCGCTCGATTCCCCGGGTGCGTAGGCGATGTCGGCGAAGAAGTCGCTGCTGGCCGGCGTGCGGTAGCGCACCATGTTGCTCGCGCGGGCCGCGAAGGGTGTGAGGCCCGGCTGCGCGTCGGTGGCGGCCACCAGGTTGATCGGCGAGAACACCGAGTTCACGCCGTACGGGTCGGCCTTGAACAGCGTGTAGAACATCGGCGTATACATGCGGCCCGCGTCGATCTGCCCCCACGGCCCCGACAGGCCGACGAAGGACTGCCGGCTGAACGACATGGCCGGCCCGGGCAGCGTGCCGTTGCCGGTGTCGGGCGCGAAGCCGCTTTCGAGCGTGAAGTGCGCGCTGAGTCCGCCGCCGAGGTCTTCGGTGCCGCGAAAGCCCAGGCGCGAGGCGGTCTGGCCGCCGTCTTCGAGCCGTTTCGACGAGGTGATGCCCGACTTGGCGAAGGCCATATAGAGGTCGACCGTGCCGTAGATGGTCACGCTGCTCTGCGCCGGCGTGAGCGATGAATAGGCCGCCAGCGCGAGGCCGGCGGCTGCTGTCTTCTTCATGTGCTGCTTGTCTCCGGTAGGGCTTGCCGCATGCGGGTGCATGGCGGTGCCGCTTGTGTGCTTGTGGATGTCCGGTGCTTACGATAGAAATGACGCCCTCCCGAATCTGTCAACGCTTTGACAGATTCATGAACATCACGGCAGGGAGAACCCGCTGACCCGATCGCCTCGCTCGACCCCCAGGAACGCCGAAGAGAGCGCCGCGCTCATCGAGCGCGCGCTGCGCTGGAACGAGCTGTTCTCGCGCTGGCCCGACGCGCGCCGCGCCGAGCTCATGAAGTCCGCGCGCATGGAGCGCTACAGCCGCCGCACGCAGGTGCTCGCGCACGACCGCCATCGGCGCGAGCTGCTGGTGGTGGTGTCGGGCTGCCTCGAGATCAGCAGCATGAGCACCCACGGGCGCAAGTACGTCAATGCGCTGCTGGGACCGGGCCAGGTGGCGCCGCTGGTGCGCCTGCTCGAGGACGTGCCGCTGCCCTACGACTACCACGCGCACGAGGACTCGGTGATCATCCATCTGCCCAGCGATGCCGTGATCGCGGTGCTCGACGCCGAACCGGTGCTGTGGCGCGACGTGGCCAAGCTCGGCCTGCAGCGCCAGCGGCTGAGCATCGTGCTGCTGCAGAACCAGATGCTCAACTCCATCCACGGGCGCGTGGCCGCGACGCTGATGAGCCTGGTCCACTTCTACAACGGGCAGGGACCTGGAACGGGCGAGAGCGACGGCGGCCCGCTGGTGCGCCTGTCGCAGAACGACCTGGCGGCCATGCTCGGCCTCTCGCGCCAGACCATCAACAAGGAACTGGGGCGCCTGGTGGAAGAGGGCGCCATCGACATGCGCTACAAGCGCATCCGCATCGTCGATGCCGAACGGCTGGCGCGCATCGCGGCCGGCACCTGAGCGGAAAACTCAGCAGGGGCTCAGGGGTAGATCTTCTCGCCCCTGGCCAGCATCTCCACGAACTGTGAGATGCGGCGCGCACGGGTCTCGGGCTTCTTCGCGCCCTGGGTGCGGAACAGCACGGCGAAGCGGTTGCGCGAATCGAGCGTGGCGAAGAACTTCGCGGCCTTCCTGTCGGCATCGAGCGCGGCCTGCAGGTCGGGCGGCACGGTGGCCTTGGCGACCCCCTCGTAGGCCGCGTCCCAGCGGCCGTCGGCCTTCGCGCGTTCGATCTCGGCATGGCCGGCCGGCTGCATGCGGCCTTCGTCGATGAGCTTCGTCACCTTGTCGCGGTTGACCTGCGACCAGATGCTGCGCCTGGTGCGCGGCGTAAAGCGCTGCTGGAAATATTGCTCGTCCTGGCTCTTGCGCTGGCCGTCGATCCAGCCCCAGCACAGGGCTTCCTGCACCGCGGCGGGATAGTCGACGGAGGCGATGCCGCTGTCTTTCTTTGCGATGCGAAGCCACACGCCGGCGGCGCTCGCGTGGTGGCGCTCGAGCCAGCGTGCCCATGCAGCAGCGTCGGCGCACTCGAGGGGTGCCTCGTGCACGACGCGCTCCTGCGCTTGCGCCTTGCTCAAGGCACCCACCAGTAGCGCAGCGCGTGGAAGTAGATCGGCGCCGCGAAGATCACCGAATCGAGCCGGTCGAGCATGCCGCCATGGCCCTCGATCATCGAACCCCAGTCCTTCACGCCGCGGTCACGCTTGATGGCCGACATCACCAGCCCGCCGAAGAAGCCCATGAGGCAGATGGTCAGCGACATCAGCGCCGCCTGCCATGGGTTGAAGGGCGTGGCCCAGTAGAGCGCGGCACCGAGCGCGGTGGCGCTCGCGACGCCGCCGACCAGGCCTTCCCAGGTCTTGGAGGGCGAGAGCTCGGGCGCCACCTTGCGCTTGCCGAAGAGCTTGCCCCACACGTACTGCAGCACGTCGCTGCCCTGCACCACGATCACCAGGAAGGCGATCAGCAGCAGATTGCGGCCCTCGAAGCCCGGGATCTGCAGCGTGAGCAGCGCGGGCACATGGCTGATGCAGAACACGCACACCATCAGGCCCCACTGGATCTTCGAGGTGCGTTCCAGGAAGCGCCGCGTGTCGCCCCCCACCGCCGCCAGGATCGGCAGCAGCAGGAAGGCATACACCGGGATGTAGATGGCGTAGAGCCCGTACCAGTCGATCCAGATGAGGAAGTACTGCCCCGGCAGCGCGAGATAGAAGGCCAGCGCGATGGGCGCATGGTCGCCGCGGCGCGTGTAGGCGAGGCTGATGAACTCGCGCAGCGCGTAGAACGAGATCAGGTAGAACAGGATGATCACGCCGCCCTTGCCGAAGGCGAAGGCGATGCCGATCACCGCCACCATCACC
Organism: uncultured Variovorax sp.; assembly: GCA_913776885.1. Taxonomy (GTDB): domain Bacteria; phylum Pseudomonadota; class Gammaproteobacteria; order Burkholderiales; family Burkholderiaceae_C; genus Variovorax. The sequence goes on along the minus strand of CAJYQC010000043.1, from coordinate 7,773 downwards.
CACCAGGCGTTCACGCGCGAGTTGAGGTTGTCGATCACCGAGTGCGGCTGGCCGTGCGCCACCTTCCACTTGAGCAGCGCGCCGATGGCCGATGCAAGCACCAGCACGCCGGCCACGCCGCCGAAGAGCTTGAGCGTGGTCCAGGCGAAGGGAGAGAGTTCGATCATGCCGATGCCCCCGTGTTGTTCTGGCCGGCTTGTCCGTTCTCCTCGATGCGGTCGTACTCGGGCCGCAGGTCCAGCATCGCCGTGCGGGCCCGGGCGATGAAGCTGTTCTTGTCCTCGCCCTCGGCCAGCGAGATCGGCGCGCCGAAGCGCACCGTGCAGGCCAGCGGGATCGGCACCAGCGTGCCCTTGGGCAGCACGCGCTTGAGGTTCTCGATCCATACGGGCACCAGCCGCACGTTGGGGCAGGCGCGCGCCAGATGGAAGAGGCCGCTCTTGAGCGGCAGCAGGATCTCGTCGCCGGTGTTGCGCGTGCCTTCCGGGAACATGATGAGCGAGTCGCCGGCGTCCAGCGCCTGCTTCATCTGCTCGACCGGGTTCTCGCCCTGGCCCGAGCCGTCGCGGCGGATCATCAGCGCGTTGAACACGTCGATGCCGATGAACTGCCGCAGCTTCGAGGCCATCCAGTAGTCCTGTCCGGCCACCGGCCGCGTCAGCGCGCGCAGGTCGGGCGGCAGCGTGGCCCACAGCAGCACGAAGTCGCCGTGGCTCGTGTGATTGGCGAAGTACAGCGTCTGCTCGGCCTTGGGCGTGGAGCCCGACCAGATGGCACGCACGCCGGTCAGCAGCCCGGCCGCGCCGATGATGAGCTTGCCCGCCACGATGGCGAGGCCGCGCCGCAGCACGGTGGTTTCGGGCTTGTCCGTGCCGTCGCTCAAGGTGTCGCCTCCGGTGTGAACGGCTTGTTCGGTGCGCACCGCGAAGCCGGCTTCGACGGGCCGCTGGAGCGGACCCCGGCGAGAGGGGAGCAGGCCACGCGCAGTGGGCAAGCCTGGGGGAGAGTCATGACAAGTCCTGTGTCATCAAGGCAAGGAGGAACATCGCGCTCTGGCAGGCCACCACGATGGCGTGGCGCTGCATGAGCTGGCGGGTGCCCTGCACGCGGTCGTCGAGCGGGCGGGGCGTGTGCAGTGAAGGCTGCGAAGGCGGCGGCTCGCGCAGCCCGAGGGACGAGAGCGCGCGGTCGAGCGCGTCGAGCGAGGCGACGGTGTTGCGCGCGAGGCCGTCGAACAGCGCCTCGTCGAAACGCAGGCGGAACGCGAAGTAGCGCTCCAGCGCGCCGAGGATGACGACCGCGCCGAAGGCCATGGTGGCGGTGGTCGAGAGCGAGCGCAGCGTCAGCGCGAGCACCAGCGCCGAGATGCAGGTGAGCGCGAAGCCCCAGACGGCCGGCAGCGCCATGGCGCGCAGCAGCGCCGCGAGCGCGGCGCAGGTGGCCCGGTCGTTGTCATCGGTCATGGCGCGGCACCTCCGGCAAGGGTTCGAACTGCTCCAGGGCGGCCCGCCACGCATCCCGCAGCACGATCTGCGGCCGTGCCCGGCGCACTGCCTGTTCGGCCTGGGCGACGCCACCGGCCGCGCCGTAGCGGCCCAGCCACGCGATCACCGCCGCCGCGCTGCGCGAGAAGCCGAGCGCGCAGCAGACCCACACCGGCGCGCCGTCGGCGTGGCGGCGCTGGCCTTCGATGACCGCCGCCGCGCGCTGCAGGCGCACCGCGGGCGGCACCGTCAGGTCGAGGATCGGCACGCAGCGCGCGTGCGGCACGCCTGCGGGCATCTGCAGTTCGGCGCACAGGCTCACCAGCCGGGGTCGGCCGGCCGCCAGCCATTCGGCATGCGTGGGTCGCCGGCCCAGCCGCAGGCCCGGCACCACTTCGACCGAGGCCGGCAGGCTGCGTGTCCAGAGCCAGGCATTGACGGCGGCGCCGAGCCGGTAGGGCGCGAACATCCAGCGCGCCGCCCAGCCCATGCGCCCGCGGCCATCCATCTGGAAGCCGCGCGCGCCGAAGCCTGCGTAGTTCAGCGCCACCAGCGCCAGCGCGGCGGCCGGCCATGCGAGCCACAGCGCGATGCCGCCACCGTAGAGCGCCGCCGCCAGGAACAGCGCGGCACCCACCGCGTAGAAGCCCGCCAGCTTCCAGCGCTGCGGGTCGCGCGTGGTGCGCCATGCGCGCGGCATCGACACCACGCGCTCCAGCGGCCACAGCCACACGCAGAACAGGCCCAGCAGCGCGCCGGTCGGAATGTCGATGAAATGGTGCTGCCAGGTCGTGAGCACCGAGGCGCAGATGGCGAAGGCCCACGCATGCAGCACCAGCCGTGCCCACAGCGGCCGGATGAACTGCCGGTACCAGTCCCACAGGATCACCGCCAGCGCGATGTGCAGCGAGGGCGCCTGGTTGAAGGGCTGGTCGAAGCCGCGCAGCGCGTTGAACAAGAAGGCCGGCGCGCCGTCGACCGGCGGCTGCCCGAAGCTGAAGTGCAGCGGCCACAGCACGAAGCAGGTGCAGGCCACCAGCGTGGCCGTCAGCAGCCGCAGCGCATGCCGGTCGAGCGCGTGCCTGCTGCGCGCGAGGAACAGCGACAGCGCGTAGAAGGCGTTGATCGTCCAGTACGGGAAGATCGTCCAGGGCCAGAACGGCACATGCCGCTCCCAATCGAAGGCCATCGACGGTACCTCGGCGCGCGTGGTCGCCCACCAGTTGGCGAAGCCGTAGGTCGCATAGAACAGCGGTCCCAGCAGCACCAGCCACGCAGCAGCACGCTTCCAGGGGCGGCGGCCGGAGCTCATGCCGAAACCCCCGCGCTCTTCAGTGAGAGCACCGCACACCCGAAAGCAGAACGAACACAAGAACCACGCAGAGGCCGCAGAAGAAGAAAGAAATCCTTTCGGTATTCCCTTTCGCGCCCTCTGCGCAACCTTCGCGTCCTCTGCGTCCGGCTGCCCGCTCCCGGATTCATCACCGCTCCGTACGCACAGCCAGCGACACCGTGAAGATGCCCCACTCGTCCACCCGCTGGTCGATCTTGCGGAAGCCCGCTTCCTCCACCAGCTGGTCCATCTCGTACTGGGTGCGGCGGCGCATCACCCAGGCCTCGCCCTGGCGGTGGCTGGTGAGGGCGCGCGCGATCATCTCCAGCTGCGGATGCCAGGGCTGCCCGGTGTAGACGAGGTAGCCGCGGTCTTCCACCGCGTCGCCCACGCCCGCGAGCGAGCGGCGCACCATCTCGTTGTCGGGAAAGAGCTCGTAGAGGCCCGACACCACGGCCAGCGTGGGCCGCGGCGTCACGCTGGCCAGGCTCATGCGGTCGAAGGCGTCGGCCTGCACGAACTGGGCGATGTCTTCCAGGCCCTTCTCGGCGATGAGCGCACGGCCGTCGCGCACGTTGATGTCGCTGTAGTCGCGCAGCAGGATCGAGCTCGCCTTGACGGGGCTCGCCAGCACCGCGTCGAGCACGTAGCGGCCGTGGCCGGCGGCGATGTCCATCACGCGCACCTCGCGGTGCATCTCGGCCAGCCGCTCCATCGCGATGCGCAGCAGCTCCTCGACGTGGATCTTGCGCTGGCGGATGCCGCGCCAGCCGATCGACTCCAGGTAGGTCTTGTCGATGGAGCGGCCTATGAACGAGCTGCCCTGCGGATGGTTGCGGTAGACGTAGTCGAGCGTGCTGCCGGAGTCGAAGCCGGTCTCGTGGCCCAGCTTGATGCCTTCGGACATCGTGCCGCCCAGCTTCAGCCCGGCGCGGGTGATGGCCCAGTAGGCGCCGCGCGGCGACAGGGGCGAAAGCGGCTCGGCCAGCGCGCGCGACTCCTCGGCCGTCTCGCCGCTGAGGTGCGCGTCGCGGCGGTCGACCGGCACGGCGGGCTCGTCGAATCGCTGCAGGATGAATTCGCGGATCTGCGCCACTGCCGGCGCGCGGTCTTTCTCGCCCAGCGTGTCGTGGAAGAAGCCCGGCAGCTCGACCTTGGTCTTGACCACGCTGCCGAGCCGCTCGAAGAACTGGTGCTGCGGCTTGTGGTGCACCACCCAGTCGGCGCCGGAGATGAGCAGCTGCACCGGCAGCGTGATCGCGTTGGCGTCGGCCACCACGCGCTCGGCCGCTTCGTACAGCCCCAGCAGGATGTTGACCGCGATCGGCCGGCTGATGAGCGGATCGCTCTCGTAGCTGGCAATGCGCTCCGGGTCGTGCGTGAGGAACTTCGCCTTCACGTAGCTGTTGACGAAGAAGAGCCCGCGCAGCTTGTGCATCAGCGCCAGGCCCGGCCGCGCGAAGGGCACGTAGAGCTTGACCTTGAAGGCCGGCGAGGCGAGCGTGAGGCCGCGCACCTTGGGTGCGTAGTCGTGCGCCCAGGTGGCGATCAGCACCGCGCCCACGCTCTGCGCGACCACGTGGATGTCGTGCTCGGGCACGCCGTGCACCGCGCCGATGTGCTGCACGAAGGTCTGCACGTCGCGCACCGAGGTGCCGAAGCTGGGGCTGTAGCCGCGCTGGCCCGGCGAGCGGCCGTGGCCGCGGGCGTCCCAGGCGTAGAAGTCGAAGTCGGGCAGGTCGAGCTCGTCGACCAGGTGCGCCATGCGCGCCCCGTGCTCGTGGCCGCGGTGGAACAGCAGCACGGCGCCGCGCCGCGCGGCACCGGTGGCGGGCCAGCGGCGGTAGAAGAGCGATTCGCCGTCGTGCGTCTGGAAGTGGATTTCTTCGGCGATGCGAGGAGTCGTGGTTGTCATTGAGTCCCTGTTGAATTCTTGTCGTCTGCCTCCGCCAGTGCCCGGCGGATGCGGTTGATGGTGGTCCAGGCCACGAGCGCGGCCAGCAGCGGCATCAGCCAGGCCGTCCAGCCCGGCAGCGGCCAGCCCAGCGCCACGTACAGGCCGAGCGCGCCGAACACGAAGGCCCGGTCGCTCTTGCCCAGCGGGCCGTCGTAGCGGCGCGAGGCGCCGACCGTGGGGCCCAGCGCGCCGGCGAATTCGCTCAGCCCGGACAGCACGATGACGGTGCCGACCCAGAAGCCACTGAAAGGCGGCACCAGCGCGAAGGGCAGGTACAGCGCCGCGTCGGAGACCACGTCGGTCAGTTCGTTGAGGAAGGCGCCCAGCTTGCTCTGCTGGTTGTGCTCGCGTGCCAGCATGCCGTCGATGGCGTTGAAGGCCATGCGCAGGAACATCCACAGCGGGATGAGGCCGAAGGCCGCCGGCGAGGGCGCCGCGAAGAAGAGCCAGAGTCCGAGTGCCACCGATACCGCGCATGCCGCCAGCGTGACCTGGTTGGCGGTGACGCCCATCGCATGCAGGCGGACCACCAGCGGCCGCAGCAGGGCCTGGAAACGCGGCTTCAGTTCGTAGATCGACACGTGCTGGCTTCCCCTCGTTCGTTATGTGGCCGAAGCATTCTGCCAGTGAAGGACGGGCCCCCACGCTCGGCACTGCGTGTCCTCGCTGGCCCCGAGGGGGCGCTCGCTTGCTTGGGGCGGCCCGGCGCGGCGCTCGGGACTAAACTCGTCGGCGCACACTTCCAGCAAATGACCATCCAGACAGACGACTTCGCGCCCGCCCCCCAACGCGTGGTGTCCGCGGCCCCGGCCTCGCCCAACGAGGAGGCGATCGAACGGGCCCTGCGCCCCAAGCTGCTCGACGAGTACGTCGGCCAGGCCAAGGTGCGCGAGCAGCTCGAGATCTTCATCGGCGCCGCGCGCAAGCGTCAGGAAGCCCTCGACCACGTGCTGCTCTTCGGCCCGCCGGGCCTGGGCAAGACCACGCTGTCGCACATCATCGCGGCCGAGCTGGGCGTCAATCTGCGCCAGACCTCCGGCCCCGTGCTCGAAAAACCCAAGGATCTGGCGGCGCTGCTGACCAACCTGGAGCCGAACGACGTGCTCTTCATCGACGAGATCCACCGGCTGAGCCCGGTCGTCGAGGAAATCCTGTATCCGGCGCTGGAGGACTACCAGATCGACATCATGATCGGCGAGGGCCCCGCGGCGCGCAGCATCAAGCTCGACCTGCAGCCCTTCACGCTGGTGGGCGCCACCACCCGCGCCGGGATGCTGACCAACCCGCTGCGCGACCGCTTCGGCATCGTCGCGCGGCTGGAGTTCTACACGCCCGAGGAGCTCGCGCTGATCGTGCACCGCAGCGCCGGGCTGCTCAAGGTGGAGGCCGATGCGGCCGGCGGCTTCGAGATCGCCCGCCGCTCGCGCGGCACGCCCCGCATCGCCAACCGCCTGCTGCGCCGCGTGCGCGACTACGCCGAGGTCAAGGGCAACGGCCGCATCACCGAAGACATCGCGCACCGTGCGCTGGCCATGCTCGACGTCGATCCGCAGGGCTTCGACCTGATGGACCGCAAGCTGCTGGAGGCTGTCATCCACCGCTTCGATGGCGGGCCTGTCGGGCTGGACAACGTGGCCGCCAGCATCGGCGAGGAGCGAGACACCATCGAGGACGTGATCGAGCCCTACCTCATCCAGCAGGGCTACCTGCAGCGCACGCCGCGCGGGCGCATCGCCACGCTGGCGGCGTACCGCCATCTCGGCGTAGCGCCCCCTTCCGGCCGCAACGACGGACCCGATCTCTTTGGAGCCTGATTCCCATGCACACCCATGACCTGAGCGCCTGGCAGCATGACCACCATTTCGGCGCCGACACCTCCTCCGCCGAGCGCAGCACGCGCCTGGTGATGTGGATCACCTTCGCGATGATGGTCGTCGAGATCGGCGCCGGCTGGTGGTTCAACTCGATGGCGCTCTTGGCCGACGGCTGGCACATGAGCTCGCACGCGCTGGCGATCGGCCTGAGCGCCTTCGCCTATGCTGCTGCGCGCCGCTATGCACGCGACCCGCGCTTCGCCTTCGGCACCTGGAAGATCGAGGTTCTCGGCGGCTTCGCGAGCGCGCTGGCGCTGCTGGGCGTGGCGGCGTTGATGGTGGTGGGCTCGCTGGAGCGGCTGTGGTCGCCCTCGGCCATCCACTACCCCGAGGCCATCGCCGTGGCGGTGCTGGGGCTGCTGGTCAACCTGGTCTGTGCGCGGCTGCTGGGCGGGGCGCATCACCATCACGGGCACGATCACGGCCACGGCCATGCGCACGATCACCACGGCCACGACCTGAACCTGCGCTCGGCCTACCTGCACGTCGTGGCCGACGCCGCCACTTCGGTGCTCGCCATCGCGGCGCTGCTGGGCGGCTGGTTCTACGGCTGGGCCTGGCTCGACCCGGCGATGGGCATCGTCGGCGCGGTGCTGGTGGCGGTCTGGGCCAAGGCGCTGTTGAAGGAGACCGGCAAGGTGCTGCTCGACCGCGAGATGGACCACCCCGTCACTGCGGAGATCAAGGAAGGCGTCGAGACCCTGCTGGCCGATTCCGAAACCCGCGTGGCCGACCTGCACGTGTGGCGCGTGGGCCGCGACGCCTACGCCTGCGCGCTCACCGTGGTGACTCACTCGCGGACACTCACCGCCGACCAGGTGCGGGCCTGCTTCTCGATGCACGAGGAGATCCGCCACTCGACGGTGGAAATCCAGCGCTGCGCGGATTAGGTTCTTCCTCCTTCCCCCTCTGGGTGAAGGTCGGGGTGGGGGCACGGCAGCGCGACCATTCCGACGCCGCTTGCCCCCACCCCAGCCCTCCCCCAGCGGGGGAGGGAGCGAGCCGAGATCAATCGACCCGGGTGCGCGTGGTCTTCCTCCTTCCCCCTCTGGGGAAAGGCCGGGATGAGGGCACGGCGGCGTGCCCATTCCGACGCCGCCTGCCCCCCCCCCCGCCCACCCCCCG